>CAZITF010000016.1:0-8802 GCA_964542095.1 uncultured Rhodobacterales bacterium | reverse complement strand
GATGCTGATGGAGTTCATGGGACTGCATCTGCCCGGATCGTCCTTTGTCAATCCCAACACCGACCTGCGGGATGCGCTGACCGTGGAGGGTGCCAAGCGGGCCTTGTCCCTGTCGGCGCTTGGCAACAGCTATACCCCGGTCTGCGATGTGCTCGACGAAAAGGCATTCGTGAACGGGATCGTCGGGCTGAACGCGACGGGCGGGTCCACCAACCTGCTGATCCATCTGATTGCCATGGCGCGGGCGGGGGGCATCATCCTCGATTGGGAGGATTTCAGCGACCTGTCCGAAATCACCCCGCTGCTGGCGCGCGTCTATCCCAACGGGCTCGCGGACGTGAACCAGTTTCACGCGGCGGGTGGCCTTGGCTTCATGATCGGGCAGTTGCTGAATGCAGGGCTTTTGCATGACGACACAAAGACGGTCGCGGGCGAGGGGCTTGAGAATTATACGCACGAGCCGAAATTGGACAACGGTGCCCTCACATGGACGCCCGGCAGCGGCGAAAGCCTGAACACCGGCATCCTGCGCCCCGCCTCCGATCCGTTCCAGGCAACCGGGGGGCTCAGCCGCCTGGTCGGAAACCTTGGTACGGGGGTGATGAAGATTTCTGCCGTGGCGCCCGAACACCGCGTGGTCGAAGCACCCTGCCGGGTGTTCCACGATCAGGACGAGGTCAAGGCGGCCTTCAAGGCGGGCGAGTTCGAGGGCGACGTGATCATCGTCGTGCGTTTCCAGGGGCCCAAGGCCAACGGTATGCCCGAATTGCACAGCCTGACCCCGCTGCTTGGGATCATGCAGGGACGCGGGCAGAAAGTGGCGCTGGTGACCGACGGGCGCATGTCCGGCGCATCCGGGAAGGTGCCTTCGGCCATCCATGTCTGTCCCGAGGCGCTGGATGGTGGCCCCATCGGGCAGCTGCGGGACGGCGACATCCTGCGGGTTGATGCCGAGGCCGGTGTGCTTGAGGTGCTGACCGAGGGCGTGACGGACCGCACCCATGCCACTGCTGATCTGAGCGACAATCACTGGGGTGTGGGGCGCGATCTGTTCACGGCCTTCCGTTCCAACGTCGGCTCTGCCAATACTGGCGCCACTGTATTCGGAGAGTTTTGAACATGATGACTGCCAAAGCCGCCGCCCTCCGGGCCCGTGAAATCTGTGCGCTGGCACCCATCGTGCCCGTGCTTGTGGTCGATGACGTGGCCCATGCCCGCCCACTGGCCGAGGCGCTGGTGGCAGGGGGCTTGCCCGCGCTCGAGGTGACGCTGCGCACGCCTGCGGCGCTCGAGGTGATCGCAGCCATGGCCAAGGTCAAGGGCGGGGTTGTCGGGGCGGGCACGCTGGTGACGCCGGACGATGTTCATGCGGCCAAGGCGGCCGGCGCCCAGTTCGGGGTGTCACCGGGGGCGACGGACGCCCTGATCGCGGCCTGCGAGGCCGAAGAGCTGCCCTTGCTGGCGGGCGCGGCGACGGCATCCGAGGCGATGGCGCTCCTGGAGCGGGGCTATGACATGCTGAAATTCTTCCCGGCCGAGGCGGCGGGAGGGGCACCGGCCCTCAAGGCGATCGGGGCACCGCTGCCCCAGATCTCCTTCTGCCCGACAGGCGGAGTGAGCATGGCCAACGCGATGAGCTATCTGAGCCTGCCGAATGTGGTCTGTGCCGGCGGGTCCTGGGTTGCGCCCAAAGACAAGGTTCTGGCCGGGGACTGGACCGGGATCGAGGCCCTGGCTCGCGAGGCGGCGGGGCTGTCCCGCTGAGATGTCCTACGCTGGGACGCTGGTGCGGGTGTGTAAAATCAAGGGGTTACAGAGACCGATTCAGGGTTTGTTAGGGATTCAAGCCCGCGTCCGGGTGACGCGATGCGCCTAATTTTGGGGCAAGGCGTCTACTAGGGGTGCCGTTCGATCCACGTGGTGCTGCGCGCACCGGACCGCGCGGGCTCATGTGTCTGAGCAATGAGCTTCGGAGTTGCTACTCGCAGGCAATAGCAACATCGCTGATGACCTGTGGCAATATCAAAAACTACAATCAACTTGTCAACCCAAGGTAGTGGAAAGGCAGAAGAAATTGACTTTTGGCCAGGATCGTCCTAGCATTCTCACGTATTTGTGATTCAAGACATTTCAGCATATCCACATAGAAAAAGACTTGGGAGGCTCCAAATTTCAGATCCAGATGAAAAGGGCGTTTTGCCCGTCCTGAATATCCCGCGAAAGCCCGAAGAAATTGAAGGCGAAATTCGCGAATTGGCAGCAGACCTAAAAAGGCTGAAACGGGACGTCGAAGAGTACAAACACTATGAAACAACAGGCGCTAACGTCAATGAGAGCGTGTATGCCATTTCGCGAGCGTTCATAAGAGATATTGAATTCAAGCTGGAAAAAGCCCGAAAGCGGCTGAAGTATGCAAAGTCCTTTTACCCGATTGGCAGTAACCGACAGTTTCAGGACGTTTCCTATGAAATAGCATCGGAAGAAGGCGGAGACCTGGTAGATTTCGAAAAATTTAAGGGTCAATTTACCACAAGTGTCGGGGTCTGGGCAGTTTCGATAAAGACCTCTGTTTTGGACCTTGCCCAGTCGATCAAGAATGCAAAACTTGATGCAGACGATGGCAAGCTGATGCTCGCCGTGTCGATTCTGACAACCCTTGTGAAAAAGGCGGGTCCGGTGGGTAAGGCCATCGGTTATGGCAAGGCGGTGTATGACGAAGTGAACAAGAACGCGAAATTCAACCAGAAAGACGTCCAGAACCTTGCGACAAAAATGGCTGAAGCGCTTCATGATGCTGCGGTGAAGCAGGAGATTCTGGACCCTGCATTCGAAAATTTTGTCGAATTCTGGAAGCTGAAGAACAGCATATCGAGGGATCAAACATCAATTCCGTACAAGGTTTTCCAGGACGAAGTTATCTATTTTCCGCAAAGAAATTTACCGACGCCCGAAGAGGTCAAGCGGGAAATGATCGTCGAGATGTTCAAGTATCTCAAGGACGACGAATGGGCCGATTGGGACGGCGATGGGTCTGAGGCAGGATATGTTCGTGTCGAAATGTATTGTCCCGAAAACCCCTATGGGATCGAATATTGGGATAGGGGCGATTGGGAAAAATGGGTGAGTTCACGCAATTCGTTTAATACCAAGGCCTACCTCGATGATGTCAGCTCGTCCCTAAAAACGCTGTTCAAGGACAATTTCAAAGGCTTCAGATTGATCGACCTGCCGATGAAACTTGTGTTCAAATGGACACTGCCCACTGGCTGGAACAGAAAGAAAGAAGAAATTCTATTCACAGAATATGAATTCACAAGGGACGATCTGAGGCCGGGAAACTATAACTTTTATCAATCTGGTGGTTCAATAGATCATTTTGTGCTGAATACTTTCTACGATAAGAGAATTTATCAGATGCTTAAGGTTAATAGCCTGACATAGCCTGAATACCGGGAGGTGATCCAATGGCAAAAATGAGCACAGCGGAGATTGAAGCACAGAAATCCAAGATGAAGGATGTGGTGGCCGCCGCGCGCAAAAAGCCGCAGAACTTTGCGATGCAGATTTCGAAAACCGGGATCGTCCTTGAGACCGATCTGCGCAAACCCACAGGAACGCTCTGGCGTGTGGCCAAACAGAATGGCGGAAGCTCCAAAGGAGCCGCCGGGACGCTTTCGGTCGAAGGCAATGTCATCAGACTTGTGTGCGAAAGCGGTGACGTGCCGGGCACATTGCAAAAGCAGGCCAAAGCATACCTGAGCAGCCTTGGCCTCGCGTTCCGGTTGGACATCGTGCTGCCCGGAGACGGTGTACTGTCGGCGGACGCTCCGCCGGAGGATGCGGAGGCACAACAGATTTCGCAAGCCGCGGAGGAACAGGAACCGCGGCAGGCGTCTGCGCAAGAGGCGGAGGCGGTGGACGCGCCCGTTTTGATTCCGGATGGCGCCCATGATCCTGAAAGCGGGGTGCAGATCGACCTGCCAGAGCAACAGGACGAAGAGGTGGCCGCACAAGTCGAAGCGGACCCTATTGCGGCCCTCATGTCCGAGTTTTCCAAACTGACCATTCCGTTTATGGACGATCCCGATCAGAAGCGCGGCCTGTTCAAACGCCTTTCGCATTTCAGCGATGTCTTCAGAGGCCACGCGTCGAGTGAGGACCTGAAGGGTGCCACCGCATCGCTAACCATTCTCAAGAAGGATCTGGGCGAGTGGAAGGTGAGCCCTGTCCCGGCGGGTTCCGTGAATATGAAGGATTTTCCAGCTTTGCTTGAGCTGAGCAGGATTGCGGCAAGGGCGGATGACCTGTTGAAAAGGTTGAGCTGAAAACGGGGGTGCAGGGACCTGCACAGCCCTGCCCCAAAACGCAAAAGGCCGCCCCGAAACGGAGCGGCCTTTATTGAATTTGCGGCGAAATTGTCTAGAAGCCGAGACCTGCGTATTTGTTCTTGAATTTGGACACACGGCCACCGGTGTCCATCAGGCGCGAGGAGCCGCCCGTCCAGGCGGGGTGTGCGGACGGGTCGATATCGAGCGAGAGCTGGTCGCCTTCCTTGCCCCATGTGGATTTCATCTGCACCACGGTGCCGTCGACCAGTTTGACGTCGATCATGTGGTAGTCGGGATGCGTATCGGCCTTCATGCCTCTGCTCCTTCGGCTTTCGGTTTGTAGTTGGACACTTCGGCGATCCGTGCGGATTTGCCCCGGCGTGCGCGCAGGTAGTAGAGTTTGGCCCGCCGTACGCGGCCCCGGCGCACCACGGTGATGCTGTCGATGTTGGTCGAATAGAGGGGGAACACACGCTCGACCCCTTCGCCGAAGGAAATCTTGCGCACGGTGAACGACCCGGCGATGCCGTGGCCGTTGTTGCGCGCGATGCAGACGCCTTCGTAGTTCTGGACCCGTGTGCGGGTGCCTTCGGTGACTTTGAAGCCGACGCGGACGGTGTCCCCGGCCTTGAAGTCGGGGATGTCTTTCCCCAGGGCGGCGATTTGCTCCGCCTCGATCTGTGCGATCACGTCCATTGACGCATCTCCTTTATGTGCTCGTGGTTATTCCACGAAGGTTTTGTGCGCCCGAGAGCTCTCGTGTCTTCACCGGGTCCGCCGTGGCGCCCGCCAGAGGTCAGGTCATCGTTCCTTGTCATGTTCCCCTTGGTGCTGCCGGATCGGGCCGAAGAAGGCCCCACAGCAAAAGGGTCCGGTCGGGGAAACCCCGAGTCGGAATGAGCGGTGTATAGGGGCGCTGTGGCGGGTGATCAAGTGTTCAAACGCGCCGCCTTTCGCGGTCGCGCCAGGGTGCGGTCAGTGCGAGGCCTGCATCTGCCGTTCTTCCTGCATTTCGGCAAAGCGCTGTGGCAGTGCGCGGCGCAGGATCGACACGGGAATTTGTGCCTCCGAGGTGAGGTGATCGGTTGCGGGCATGACTTTTTCGCTGACCGCGGCGTTGTTCTGGGCCTGTCTGCGCAATGGCGCGGGGCGCGCTGTCGTTTCGTTCGGACCGAAGCGGGTGAACTTCTTGTCCGCATCCGGCGTCCAGGCGCCGCCCTGCGGTGCATCCTGAAAGCGGGTGAACCGTTTGGGCGTTTCTGCGGAACCGCGCTGTGCCGATTTCTTGCCGAATACGCTGAAGAGTTTGCTCATGTCACCATCCCGATACTTGCCTTGTATCAAGGTGTCGGAGGAATTTGTCAAAACTTGGTTAATTTTTCGAATTCGGCATTTATCTGCCCGAAAGTGGGGTATCAGCCTGTATCCGTGTGCCTTTTCCACAGGTCGGGGCGCCGGTCCTGCGTCAGTTTTTCCGACATTTCCTGCCGCCAGGCCGCGATTTTGCCGTGATCTCCGGACAGCAGCACGGGCGGGATGTCGCGCCCCTCCCAGGTGGCGGGTTTGGTGTATTGGGGGTGTTCGAGCAGGCCGGAGGCATGGCTTTCCTCGACGGCGCTTTCGGCATTGCCCAGCACCCCAGGCAGCAGCCGCACGGTGGCATCGAGCATCGCCTGCGCTGCGATCTCGCCCCCGGTCATGACGAAATCGCCAAGGGACACCTCGGTCACGCCCCAGTGTTCGAGCGCCCGTTCGTCGACCCCCTCGAACCGTCCGCAGAGCATCGTGACCCCGTCACAGCGCGCCAGATCGCGCGCCATCGCCTGATCGAAGGGCCGCCCGCGCGGGGACATATAAAGGATCGGCCAGCGGCCGCGCGCGTGCTTCTGGGCTTCGGCCAGTGCCGCGCTGACCACATCGGCGCGCAGCACCATGCCCGCCCCGCCCCCCGCAGGCGTGTCGTCCACATTGCGATGCTTGCCGACGCCGTGGCGGCGCAGATCGTGGGTATGCACCTGCCATTTGCCGTCCTTCAGCGCCTTGCCGGTCAGCGAGGCGCCAAGCACGCCGGGAAACGTTTCGGGAAACAGCGTTACGATCCGGGCCTGCCAGACGCCGACCAGATCGGGGGCCTCCTCCATCAGCGGGGAAGGTTGAAATGTCGGTCGGATTGCCTTGCGGCCATGGGATTTGGTGGGTCCACTCATGCTGGGGTGTTACTGCACGATGGCATCACTGGAAACCGCCTTTTCGAACCGGACAGAGCGGCGCGCGTTTCTGTTTCTAGCAAGGACACGGAAAACGGCGGCCTGTGGCGATCCTGTCGGGTTGCTGCCGTCGGATCGCGGACCGGCGGACAACTTGCCAAGGTCTCGTAGCTCCATCTTCGATTTGGCGGTTTGGGCCCGTCTGCGCAAGGTCCTGCATGGCCAACGTATTGATTGGACGTGCGGGCGCATTGGTGTGGCGCATTATTTGGACTTACCAAACGGTTCAAACGCGGTAGGCTTGCCCCATTCATGTTTGGGGAAAATTGAAATGGCATTGAAGATCATCGGCTCAGGGTTTGGCCGGACAGGAACAAAGTCCATCAAGGAAGCGCTGGAGATGCTCGGTTTCGGACCGTGCCATCACATGTACGAAGTTCTGGAAAATCTTGACCAGCTTCCGGGTTGGCAGGCGGCCGCGAACGGAGAGAAACCCGATTGGGAGCGCCTGTTTGACGGCTATTCCAGCCAGGTCGACTGGCCCGGCGCGCATTTCTGGCGCGACACGACAGATGCCTTTCCCGACGCAAAGGTCCTGCATTCCTTCCGGCCGGTCGACAAATGGTGGCGCAGTTTTGAGAAGACAATCGGGAAACTGATGCATACCTATCCCTCCATGGACCTTCCGCCACCGGTCCGAGAGCTTCTTGACATGAGCCATACGGTGGTCGGCGAGCAGACCTTTGGCGGAAAATATCTGGATCGCGATGCGGCCATCGCGGCATTCGAACAAAGAACGGCGGATGTCCGTGCACATGTTCCTGCCGAAAAGCTGCTGGTCTTTGATGTAGCGCAGGGCTGGGAGCCGCTATGCGCCTTTCTTGACGTGCCGGTGCCTGACACCGCCTTTCCGCATCACAACCTCAGGGCCGATTTCTGGGAGGTTCTAGGCGGCGAACCCGCGTAGCCGACCACAAGCGGGCGGCCTGTGCGCCAAACGGGATGAAGCGTGGTTGCGATGGCCAGTCGTTTCAGAACAGGCCCTCGGGCGGGTCGGCCACGATGCGGCCCGCCGCCAGATCGACCGTGGGCACCACCGCCCGGGTGAAGGGGAGCAGAACGGTTGTGCTTTGCTCGGGCAGCTGCACTTCGAGCAGGTCGCCCGCGCCATGGTTCTGCACGGATTTGACCCGGCCCAGAGCCGTGCCGCCGGTGTCGAAGACATCGAGCCCGGTAAGGTCGGAATAGTAGTATTCATCGTCCGGCAGGCCGGGCAGCTGGTCGCGCCGCGCGAACAGCTGCGTGCCCTTGAGCCTGTCGCCCTGTTCCTTGGTCGCCACTTCGGCGATGCGCGCGACAAAACCGTTGGTGATCGGGCGGATCAGGGCGAGCGTAAAGCTGCGCTGGCCGTCTTCGCTGGTGAGCGGGCTGTAGGTTTCGATGTCATCCGGCTGGGCGCAAAAGGATTTTATCCGCACCTCGCCGTTCACCCCGTAAGAGCCGCTGATGGCCCCGACACAGATCAACTCATCACTCATTCCAGCACACTCCATCGTGCATTCTGCCGCCCAAGCCGTCGCAGGCATCGGCCATGTTGCCCCGCTCGTACATCAGCCCGGCGACAAAGGCGATCAGGATCAGGATAGTCGTGCGGATCAGACCGAACATGGGCACCTTTCGGGACGTGGCGAGGATGGGGATATTTGGGACGGGCCGGGTGGGCTTGTCCAGAGGGGGTGTGGTGGGGCGAAACCCTGACCTGCTGGCGTGCGCGCATCAAAAAACCCGCCCCGATGTAGATCGGAGCGGGTATTTTGCGCAGCAAGGCGGTTCCGCTCACTCGGCGGCGGCTTCCTCTGCCGGTGCCTCTGCGGGCGCTTCTTCGGCTGGCGCCGCGGCTGCTTCGGCGGCTGCGGTCGCCTTGGCGGCTTTTTCCTCTGCGCGTTCCTTGGCTTTCTTGCCGGGTTCGCCTTTTTTCAGGTTGGCACGCTCTTTCTTGGGCATCACGCCTGCGGCTTCGAGCATGCGGGAGATGCGGTCAGTGGGCTGGGCGCCCTGGCCGAGCCAGTACTGGATACGCTCGACGTTCATCTTGACTCGCTCTTCGCTGTCCTTGGCGAGCAGCGGGTTATAGGTGCCCAGCTTTTCGATGTAGCGCCCGTCGCGCGGCATGCGGCTGTCGGCGGCGACGATGCGGTAGAAGGGGCGCTTTTTGGAGCCGCCGCGTGCGAGGCGGAGTTTCATGGCCATGGGTGTTCTCCTTTATG
>CAZITF010000015.1:0-25463 GCA_964542095.1 uncultured Rhodobacterales bacterium | reverse complement strand
CGAATCCCGCGCGCACGAGTTCCGGGAAATTGGCGTGCAACTCGGCATAGACCGCTTCGGAAGGCAGAAACATCAGTGCGCCATCGGCGGTTTCACCTTCGATAATATATTTTTCCGAAATGTCGGCGATGTGCTTTTTCACCGCCACTTTCATCTGCGCCACAGCCGCTTTCAGCGCGTGATCGGTGTCGGCAGCGCGCAGGGCCTCGTAGGCCTCCAGCGGGAATTTGCTGTCGATCACGATAGGGCCCGGCGGGTTTGGCAGGTCGATCAGGCAATCGGCGCGCTTGCCGTTGGATAGGGTGTGTTGCAGCGCATAGCTGTCGCTTGGCAAGGCCTTGGACACGATATCGCGCAGTTGGATTTCCCCGAAAGCACCGCGCGTTTGCTTGTTGGACAGGATGTCTTGCAGCGACAGCACGTCGCCGGACAGTTTTGTGATGTTGTCCTGTGCCTTGTCGATGGCCGCCAGCCGTTCCTGCAATTGTGTCAGGCTGGTCGTGGTCTGCTTGGATGAGCCGTGCAGCGTTTCCTTCATCCGTTCCTGCATTTCGGTCAGACCGCGCTGGCTACGCATGGCGTTGTCGGCCAGCCGATCCTGCATCTGCTGCTGCACATGGGCAAGGCGCTGTTCGATGGTCTGGGCCAATTGCGCCTGCCCGGTGGTCGAAGTGTCCGACACCACCTGGATCGAGGCGCGCAGCCCTTCCTGCCCCTGCGCAAGCCCCTGCACATGCTGCCCTAGGTAGCCGAGTTGCTGTGCCAGGGGCTCGGTCGCCCGCGCCGACCGGGTCGCGACGCGCAAGGCCGCGACCAGCAGCACCACGATCAGCAATGCCACCGCAGCACCGACAAGCCCGGCGATGACCAGCGGATCGGAAAGGTCGAATGTCATGTTGCCGATCTGGATCATGTGCGCCCGAACAGCCGTTCGATATCGGCCAGCTTGAGTTCGACGTAAGTGGGGCGGCCGTGATTGCACTGCCCGGAATGGGGCGTCGCCTCCATCTCGCGCAGCAGGGCGTTCATTTCCTCGCCCCGCATGCGTCGACCCGACCGGACAGAGCCATGACAGGCCACGCGCGACAGGATTGCTTCGATCCGCGTCTGCACGGATTGGCTGGAACCGAGATCGGACAGCTCGTCCAGAATGTCATGGATCATCGCCTTGGCATCCACTTCGCCGAGGATGGCGGGCGTTTCGCGCACCGCGATGGCATCGCCGCCAAAGGGCTCAACGCCAAGGCCTGCACGCGCCAGATCATCGGCGATCTCCATCAGCGCATCACGATCCGCAGGGGGCAAGGTGACGATTTCGGGGATCAGAAGAGCCTGCGCCGCGACGCCATTCTCGGCCATCTGCCGTTTCAGTTTTTCATAGACCAGTCGTTCGTGGGCCGCATGTTGATCGACAATCACCATACCATGCGCCGTTTGTGCCACGATGTAATTCTCATGCACCTGCCCACGCGCCACACCAAGCGGCAGGTCGGTCGGGTCCGCATCGGAAGGCGTTTCAACCACCTGCGCGCTGTAATCCTGCGCCATTTCAGCAAAGCCGGTCGAGGCACGTGGCCCAAGGCTGGGCCGGTCCATCTGGTAGACACGCGGCGCGGTCGGTTCGGGCTGCATGGCCCCCAAGGTCGCTGTTGCTACTGTCGACGACGCCCGGTGCCCGGCATCGGCCAGTGCGTGGCGCAGGCCGGACACGATCAAACCACGCGCAAGGCCCGGGTCGCGAAAGCGTACTTCGGACTTGGCCGGATGAACGTTGACATCGACCAGCTGCGGGACGCAGTCGACAAACAGCGCCGCCGCCGGATGACGATCGCGGCTGAGGAAATCGAAATATGCGGCGCGCAGGGCACCGGTCAGCAGCTTGTCTTTGACGGGCCGCCCGTTGACGAAAAGGAATTGCGCCACCGCAGCACCACGCGAATAGGTCGGCAAAGCGGCGTAGCCCGTCAGGTGCAGCCCCTCGCGCATCGTGTCGATGGCAATGCTGTTTTCGGCAAATTCAGCACCCAGCACGTCCGACAACCGCGCGCGCAAGGCGGCCATCGGGTCGCCTGTCTGCGCCTCGGCCCGAAAGACCGTGCGCGGTTCGCCCGTGACATCGCGCAGCTCGAACCGGATGAAAGGTTCGGCCATGGCAAGGCGCTTGACGACATCCGCGATCGCCTGCGCCTCTGCCCGGTCGGTGCGCAGGAATTTCAGGCGCGCGGGCGTGGCATAAAAGAGATCGCGCAAGGTTATGACCGTGCCGCCGTTGAGCGCCGCAGGCTTGACCGCCGACGTTACACCGCCCGCCACGGTGATCTCAGCCGCAGCTTCGCCCGGAACTCGGCTGGTGATTGTCAGTCGGCCCACAGCCCCCAGACTGGGCAATGCTTCGCCGCGAAACCCGAAGGTGTGGATGTTGAGCAGGTCCGATCCGTCGATCTTGGACGTGGCATGGCGGCTAAGGGCCAAAGGCAGCTGCGATGCCGCAATGCCGCACCCATCATCGGTGACCCGGATCAGAATTTTACCCCCACCCGACACGTCGATTCCAATGCGACGCGCGCCCGCATCTATTGCGTTTTCAACCAGTTCCTTGACGGCGGATGCTGGGCGTTCAACCACCTCGCCCGCCGCGATGCGGTTGACGGCCGCCGTGTCGAGCTGGCGGATAACAGGACGTATGTTGGGGGTCTGGTCGTTCATGCCACAAGACTTAGCACGCCGGGTCGCGATTCGACCACACCCCGCGATGGGGCGGGCGACATGTCCGCCTTACGCCTCAGCCATCAAGTGCCGCGCGGTACCAGGCGACAATTGCCGCACGCTCGTCTTCTTCCATATAGCTCAGATTTGCGGGCGGCATCGCGTGGCTGATACCCGATTGCAGATACACCGCGCGGGCATTGCGGGTCAGATCGGCTTGGGTCTCCAGCACCACACCTTTGGGCGGCCAAAGCAGACCGGACCAGACCGGTTCGGCAGCGTGGCACATGCTACAACGACCCAGAACGATGTCATGGACCTGCTCGAAACCTTCGGCTTCGGCAAAGCGCGTGGCAAGTTTCGCCTCACGCTCCGGCGCGGGAACCGTGCTGAGCCAGACAATGACAATGAAGATCAGCGCCGTTGCCCCCCATGTCCAATGCGGATTTCCCGCGCGTGCATGGTGTGTGTTGAACCAGTGCCGGATCGTGACGCCCATCAGAAAGACAAGGCTGGCGATGATCCAGTTGTATTCGCTCGCAAAGGCGAGTGGATAATGGTTGGACAGCATCAGGAATATGACCGGCAGGGTGAGGTAGTTGTTGTGGGTGGATCGTTGTTTGGCGATCTTGCCGTATTTCGCATCCGGCGTGCGCCCGGCCATCAGGTCGGCCACAACGATTTTCTGGTTGGGGATGATGACGAAAAACACGTTGCCCGACATGATCGTCGCCGTGAAGGCCCCCAGATGCAGCAGCGCCGCACGGCCTGTGAACACCTGTGTGTAAAACCATGCCATCGCGATCAGCACAGCAAACAGCGCCACCATCAGCGTCGTCTGATTGGCATTGACGAAGAAGTTGCAGAGCAGCGTATAGACCAACCACCCAAACCCGAGAGAGGCCAGCGAAATCCCGACCGCCTGCCAAGCGGCAAGGTCCATCACGTTGGGATCAATCAGGTAGAACTCAGCCCCAAGGTAATAGACCAGCACCAGGAGGACAAAACCGCTGATCCATGTCCAATAGCTTTGCCATTTGTGCCAGATCAGCCCGTCGGGCATGTCGGCAGGTGCGACGAGGTATTTCTGGATGTGATAGAACCCGCCGCCATGCACCTGCCATTCTTCGCCATCCGCACCGCTTTTCAGATTGCGGTCGCGGTGCAGGCCCAGGTCAAGCGCGACGAAGTAGAAAGAGGAACCGATCCACGCGATGGCGGTAATCACATGCAGCCATCGGACCGCGAATTCCGCCCATGCGCCCAGTGCGGCCAGATCGTACATGCGTATTGTCCCGTTGCTTCCAACCGACAGAATAGACGGGGCGGTGAGGAGACGAAAGGGCCGGAGCGGTTTTGCCCGCGGCCTTCGGCCGCTCCCATAGTATTTTGTGTCAGAAAAAGCCTAATCGTAGCGCAACTCGGACGCCTTTCCCTTGAAGATTGTGTAGGCCAGCGCCGTATAGCCACCGATCATCGGAAGAACGAACACGGTTCCGACAAGGATGATGAACAGGCTTTCCGGGGCGCTGGCCGCTTCGTAGATCGTCAGCTTTTCCGGCACCACATAGGGGTAAAAGGAATAGGCCAGCCCGCCAAAGGCCAGCACGAACAGGGCGATGGCAAGAAGGAAAGGCGCGCGCGCGCCCGCATCCGTCGTATTGGGCAGGCGCTGGAGCGCGCGCCACAGCAGCCAGACCAGCACCGCCGACATGATCGGCATCGGCGCAAGGATGAAGATTTCGGGAAAGGTGAACCATTTGTCAAAAATCCGCGGGCTGACCAACGGTGTCGCCAGTGACACCGCCCCAAGACCGAGGACCAGACCCCAGATGCCTCCTTTTGCCCAGTCGACGGCCTTGGCCTGAAGCGCATATTCCGTTTTCAGGATCAGCCAGCAGGCCCCGATGAAGGAATAGGCCACCGTCAGGAACACCGCCGTGATGGCGGCGAAGATCCATGTGCCCAGCGTGCTTTCCAGCCCCATCACGTATTTGCCCAGCATGAATCCCTGCGCCAGCGATGTCATAAGAGAGCCGGTGAAGAACAGCCAGTTCCATGTTGCCTTGTGCGGCGTCGGGGCCTTGACCCGGAATTCGAACGCCACACCGCGCAGGATCAATCCGACCAGCATGATGGCAACGGGCAGGTACAGCGCCGTCAGGATGGTGCCATGGGCAGCTGGAAAGGCCACCAGCAAAAGGCCAATCGCCAGCACCAGCCATGTTTCATTGGCATCCCAGAACGGGCCGATCGAGGCGACCATCATGTCCTTTTCATCGTCTGCGGCGAAGGGGAACAACACCCCCACGCCCAGATCGAACCCATCGAGCACCACATAGATCAGGATCGACACGCCCATCAGCGCGGCGAAGGTGAAAGGCAGCCATTGTGCCGGATCGCCGAAAAGCTCCATGTCTCTACTCCGCTGGGACGGTGCGAGTGATCGCCTCGCCCGATTGAGGGGTGCGGCGACGCGGGACGTCGCCATGGGCAGCCTTGCGCGCCAGGTAGAACAGCACGCCAATATAGGCCCCAAGCAGCAACACGTAGATCGCCAGGTAGGTTGTCAGCGTCACCGCCACGAAGGGTGCGGGCACGTCGGCCACGGCCATTTCGGTAGACAGGACACCCTGCACCAACCAAGGCTGCCGCCCGATTTCCGTGGTGTACCAGCCCGCGAGCGTCGCCACCCAGCCCGAAAAGGCCATCGGCACCATCGCCAGAGTCACGATCTTGGGCAGACCCTCGGGTCCGCGGCCCTTGCGCAACATCAGGAACGCAGCGCCCCAACTGAGGAACAGCATCGCAAAGCCTGTTCCGACCATGATCCGGAAAGACCAGAACACCGGGGCGACGGGCGGATGCAGCACCTCGCCGTTTTCGGTCACAAAATCGTTGAGGCCGGGCACCACGCCATCCGCTTTGTGTTTGAGGATAATGGAGGCCATGTTGGGAATGCCGATCTCGAACCTGTTCTCGCGCGCCGCCTCGTCCGGCAGCGCGAACAGCAGCAGAGGAACGTTGGACTGCGTCTCCCAATTGCCTTCCATCGCTGCGACCTTTTGCGGCTGGTATTCAAGGGTGTTCAGACCGTGCAAATCCCCCACGAAGATCTGTACCGGGATCAGCAGGGCGCCCAGATAGACACCGGTCTTGAGCGTCGCACGCACACCGTCCGAGCGATCCCCAAGCAACCATCGAAACGCGCTGAACCCTGCGACAAGGAAAGCCACGGTCAGGCCAGAGGCCAACAGCATATGGGTGAACCGGTAGGGCATCGACGGGTTGAAGATGATCGCCATCCAGTCGGTGGCAAAGGCCACCCCGTCACGCATCTCGAACCCTTGCGGCGTGTGCATCCACGAGTTCAGAACGATAATCCAGAATGCCGACATCGTGGTGCCGAAGGCGACAAGGAACGTCGCCGTAGTGTGCAACCACCCCGGCACCCGAGAAAAACCGAACAGCATGATACCAAGGAACACCGCTTCGAGGAAAAAGGCGGTCAGTACCTCGTAAGCCAACAGCGGCCCCGCGATATTGCCTACGGTTTCCATGAATCCCGGCCAATTGGTGCCGAACTGGAAGGACATGGTAATGCCTGACACGACGCCCATGGCAAAGGACAGGGCAAAGACCTTGACCCAGAACCGATAGGCTTCCATCCACTTGCCGTTCCCCGTTGCGTTGAAGCGCAGCTTGAAGAACAAAAGCACCCAGCCCAATGCGATCGTGATCGTCGGGAACAGGATGTGGAACGAGATATTCGCCCCGAATTGAATGCGGGACAGGATGAGGGTATCCATGTGAGCCTCCGATGGTGAAAACCGTCAAGAATCTGTGTCTTGACCCTTATATAGCGGGGAAAGCCCGTATATCACCGAAGGTGCGACAGCATGCGCAGGTCGTGACACGCGCGTATTGTCGCGGGCCTTGAACCAATTCCACGTTCAGATGGCAAAAGCGGGAGACACTGCCCCCCCGCCTTTCATGAACTGCATTTTAAAGGGTTCAAACCTCGTCAGGCAGAACCAGATTGAGGAATATCGCCACCGCCGCCGTGGGGGCGACCGCAGATGTCATCAGCGTCCTGACCACATCCGGCAGATATTGGACCGCAGTGGGCACCAGGTTGAGACCAAGCCCCGCCGCCAGCGACACGGCAATGATCACCATGTTGCGGCGGTTCATGTCGATCTCGCTCAGCACGTTGAGGCCGGCAGCGGCCACCATGCCGAACATCACGATCACGCCGCCACCCAGAACAGGCAGGGGCATCGAGGCGATCACTGCCCCGACTTTGGGGATCAGACCACACAGGATCAGAACCACCGCGGCAATGGTCACGACGTGGCGCGACATGATGCCGGTAATGCCGATAATGCCCACATTCTGGCTGAAGGACGTATTTGGCAGGCCGCCGAACACCGCCGCCACGGCCGTACCCAGACCGTCGGCATAGGTTGCGCCTGCGATTTCCTTGTCTGTCGCTTCGCGCCCTGCCCCCGCCTTGGTGGTGGCTGACGTGTCTCCGACGGTTTCGATGGCAGAAACGATGCTGACCAGAGTGACTGCGATGACCGCACCCAGGCTGAATTCGAACCCGTAGGGCAGCGGTTGCGGGGCCATGAACAGCGCGGCATTGGCCACGGCGCTGAAATTCACCATGCCAAAGGCGATCGCGATCAGATATCCGACCACGAGCCCGATCAGGATCGCTGCGTTCGAGATGATCCCCTTTGCAAAAAACTTGAGCGCAAGGGCGACAATCACGACGCTCAGCGCAACGCTCCAGTGCATGAGCGAGCCAAAGCTTTCTGCCTCCATCTGGAATGTTGCGGCGCCTCCGGCAGCGTATTTGATGGCCACCGGGATCAGGTAAAGGCCAATGGCAAGGATCACGAGGCCGGTGATCAGCGGAGGAAAGAGCCAGCGCAAGTGCTGGATGACCGAGCCGAGACTGAAGTGGATCAGCCCGCCGATCAGGCACGCAGTCAGTGCGACGCCCAATCCTTGCGTCGCGGCGATCCCGGCCAAAACCCCCACAAAGGCAAAGCTGGTGCCCTGCATGATCGGCAACCGCGCCCCGACGGGGCCAAAGCCGATGGTCTGAAACAGGGTCGCAACCCCGGCAAACAGCATCGCCATCTGAATCAGATAGATCTGTTCGGGCCCACCAAAGGCAAGCCCCGCCGCACCGGCCACGATGATCGATGGAGTCACGTTCGAGGCGAACATCGCCAGCACATGTTGCAGGCCCAAGGGCACCGCTTCGGCAAGCGGTGGGGTTTCGTTCGGGTCCGAATAGACCCCGGCAGTCATGTCAGTCATTTCTTTGTGTCCCTGTTCCACGCCGTCTTTTGTTGCGGCTGTGACGTTTTAGTGGACCACGCGGTACGGCGGTTCAAGAAAAAACTCCTGAAGGTTCGCCCCCGGCCCGACGCGGTCCACGACTGCAAACAATCCGGGCAAATGCAGCGGGGTGAGCACCCCGTGCCATGTGGCCCGATGCAGATTTATGGCTTGTCCCGGTGACGTCAGAAACGCCCGCGGCACCCCTGGCGCGCCGTCCTGATCCGGTGCGACAGTGACCAGAAACGGGTGTTCGGACATCGGGATAAAGGCCTGACTGCCTTCCGGATGCCTCTCAAGCAGATCAAGCGTATAGGGCAGAGCACGCGGAGTGGCGCGAAACAGGCTCAACCCAGCACGCCCGTCGCCGAAATCCATGCGCGCGCGGTCGTGAAAACGCCCGCACATTCCGGCGTTGATCAACTTGTCCGGCTCCCCCGCGCAGTCCAGCACATCGCCAAAAGGGGCAAAGGCCGACGGCGTCAGGGGCTGGCAGCGGATGTCAGAGCGGAACATGCCGGTTCACGTCCTTGTAAAGCAAATAACGGAACGGTTCCGTGCCCGTCGCGATGCAGGCCTGCGGGCAGAACGCGCGCAACCACATGAAATCGCCGGGCCCGACACTGACCCAGTCGGTGTTCAACAGGTACTCGGCCGTGCCTTGCAAAACATAAAGCCCGTGTTCCATCACATGGGTTTCGGCAAAGGGAATGCGGGCGCCGGGCAGGAAATTGACCAGATTGACGTGGCAATCATGGCGCAAATCCAGCGGATCGACAAAGCGCTGCGTGGCCCATGCGCCATCGGTTCCCGGCATCGGAACAGCGCGCACATCAGCCTCGTGGGTCAAAACCGCTTCGGGCGGGGTCAGCCCTTCGCCGGGCACGTATTTCTTGCGGATCCAGTGGACACCGCAGGGTGCCTCGTTCCGGTTCCACAGGGTCCACCGCGCACCGGGCGGGATATAGGCATAGCCGCCCGCCTGCAGCACATGCAGGTCCGCACCCAGTGTCAGATGTGCTGTGCCGTGGGCCACAAACAGGATCGCCTCGGCATCGACGTCCGGTTCGGGGTTGTTGCTGCCACCCTCGGCGGACAGCTCGATCGCGTATTGGGCAAAGGTTTCGGCAAAACCAGACAAGGGCCGCGCCAGAATCCACGCTCGCATACCATCCCAACCGGGCAGGAAAGAGGTCACGATATCGCGTTGGGTGACCGCGGGGATCACGGCATATGCCTGCGTAAAGATGGCCGTGCCGACGGGAGAGTTGCTTTGATCGGGGTGGCCGCCTGGGGGGAAAGCATAGCTGGTCATTCCATCGCCTCCAGCCGCAGCCGCGCGATGCGTTCGACCTGACGGCAGGCTTCGGCAAACTCGGTCGGCGTGTCGTTTGCAATCCGCCGCTCAAATGCGCGCAGGATGCCGGCCTTGTCATGATCCTTGACCGCGATGATGAAGGGAAAGCCGTGCTTGGCGACATAGGTGCTGTTCTGCCTGTCGAACTGCGCGCGCTCGCCGTCCGTCAACGCATCAAGGCCCGCGCTGGCCTGTTCCGATGTGCTTTCCGCTGTCAGCATTTTCGCAGCGGCCAGCTTGCCTACAAGGTCCGGGTGGGCACGCAACACTCCCATTTTTTGTTCATCCGTGGCAGCGCGAAAGACGCGGCACAGCGCATTGTGCAAGCCCTGAGGGGTAGCATGGGCGGGGCCCAACTCCAGCGCCCAGGCCCCTTCGGCGATCCATGGCGAATGTTCAAAGATACCGCCAAAGGTGTCGACAAATCTCTCCTGGCCCATCAGATGCCATCCGCGCGCCGGTTCTGGTGGATGGGTCGCCGCCCAATGCGCGGCAATATCCGCACGCCGTGCGCACCAGACCCCTTCATACCCCTGCACATAGTCGATGAACTTCTTCAGCGCCTGCACGCGGCCCGGACGGCCAATCAGGCGGCAATGCAAGCCGATGCTCATCATCGCAGGCCGCCCGGCGGCGCCTTCGGCATAGAGCGCATCAAAGCTGTCGCGCAGATAGGCAAAGAACTGGTCACCCGCGTTGAATCCCTGCGGCGTGGCAAAGCGCATGTCGTTGCAATCCAGCGTATACGGAATGATCAGCTGAACCTTGTCCGCGATGCGCGTCCAATAGGGCAGGTCATCGTCATAGGTGTCGCTGATCCAGTCAAAGCCGCGCTCTGCCGCCAGCGCCACCGTGTTGACCGAACAGCGCCCCGTATACCATCCCTTGGGTCGCGCGCCGGTCACCTCGGTATGCAGTTTGATCGCAGCGTCCATGTCCGCCGCCTCATCCTCGGGCGAGTGATCCTTGTAGTCGATCCATTTCAACCCGTGGCTGGCGATTTCCCACCCCGCATCCTGCATCGCCTCGACCTGTGCCGGGCTGCGGGCAAGGGCCGTCGCCACGCCGTAGACGGTGACCGGCACACGCGCCTCGGTGAACAGGCGGTGCAGCCGCCAGAACCCGGCCCGCGCGCCGTAGTCATAGATGCTTTCCATGTTCCAGTGCCGCTGTCCGGGCCACGGGGCCGCGCCCACGATTTCGGAAAGGAACGCCTCGGACGCCGCATCGCCGTGCAGGATGCAGTTCTCGCCCCCCTCTTCGTAATTCAGCACGAATGACAGGGCGATGCGCGCGCCACCGGGCCATGCCGCATCCGGCCTGGCAGCCCCATGCCCATGAAAGTCGCGTGGGTAACGAGGGCGCGTGTCGGCCATGGACTTCCCTTCGGAAACGGAGTGAGATGACTTCAATCTGAGCGATGACGAGGCAGGATGCAATGGCCACCGGATATCTGACCACCCATGTGCTCGACACGGCACGCGGCACACCCGCCGCGGGGATTGAAATCGCGCTTTACCGGGTGTCGGGCAACGCGCACAAAAGAATCGCCGAGGCGGTGACCAATGCCGACGGGCGTACCGACACACCCATCCTGCCCGAGGGCAAAATGACCACAGGCCAGTACGAGCTGATCTTTTTTTGCGGCGACTACCTGGATGCGCATGGGCTGAACAAGGATGCGGTGAAATTCCTCGACCAGATCCCGATCCGGTTCGGGATCACGGACGAAACCGCGCATTATCATGTACCACTATTGCTATCTCCGTTCGGCTATTCGACCTATCGCGGCAGCTAGACCCGCGCAATCAGCGTGATGTGGGACGTGCCGAACTTGCGCTGATCCACCGGCGCAAAGCCTTCGGGGGGTATCATGCTCGCATTTTCCTCCCACACCACCAACGCACCCGGAGCAAGCCAGTCGCGCACGGCCGCAAGCGCGCGTTCGCCAAGGCCCTTGCCATAGGGTGGGTCCATGAACACCAGATCGAACGGCGCGCCGGACCATGGCCCGCAACGTGTCGCATCGCAGCGCAGCAGGCGCGTCTGATCGGATGCGTCCAGCTTGGCGATATTGTCCGTGATCAACCGCTGCCCGACGCGGCCGTTTTCGACAAAAACCACACTGTCCGCTCCGCGCGACAGGGCCTCGAACCCCAGCGCGCCGGTGCCCGCAAAAAGGTCAAGCACATGCGCGCCCTCAATTGCACCGCGACTGGTCAGCATGGAAAACAGCGCCTCGCGCACGCGATCCGGCGTCGGGCGCAGATGCGCGCCCGGATCGCCCTTGCCCACACCGGCCAAAGGCACACCGCGCCAGCGTCCGGCAATGATCCTCACCTCAGCAGCGCCTTGAGATCGCTTGCGGGGTCCGCGATCACGGTCGCGTCCGGGCTCTTGCCCGCCTCGATCAACCGCTTGCCAATCATGTAGCCGCGTGGATCGTTGGCGGCATCGACGGCCAGCAGCGTGCCCTTCTTGTAATACCAGAACGACTTGGCCGCACCTGCATCGCGGGTCACCACGTCGGTATAGCCTGTGTTCAACCCCGCAATCTGCAGTTTTACATCATATTGATCCGACCAGAACCATGGACGGGCGACGTAGTCACGGGCCGCCCCCATGATGTTCTCGGCCACGCATTCGGCCTGATCGATGGCGTTGGGCACGCTTTCCAGACGTATACGCCCCCCGCGATAAGGGAACGACGCACAATCCCCCGCCGCCCAGACATGCGGTGCAGAGGTGCGTCCCCGCGCATCCGTCGCAATGCCATTGTCGATGGAGATGCCCGCGGCCTCGGCCAGTGCAGTGCCGGGCGTGATACCGACACCGACAATGACAAAATCCACATCCAGCGTTTTGCCATCCGACAGAACAGCCCCGCTCACAGCCCCGTCACCCGTCAGGTGATCAAGGCCCACACCCTCGCGGATATCGACGCCATGCTGTGCATGCAGAGTGCGGAAAAAGTCGCTGGTCTCGGGCGCTGCGACCCGTTGCAGGATGCGCTCCGCCATCTCGACGAGCACGACGTTCAGCCCCAGCTTGGACGCAACCGACGCCGCCTCGAGCCCGATATACCCGCCGCCGACGATCAGTACGCGCGCGCCTTTGACAAAGCGGGGGGCCATGGCATCGACGTCCCGAAGATCGCGCACCACAAACACTCCGTCCAGATCACCACCGATGGCAGCGGGCAAGCGGCGCGGCACCGACCCCGTGGTCAGAACCAGATCGGTATAGGACAACACGTCGTTTCCGGCAGTCACCGTGCGCGCCTCGGTGTCGATGGCCGACACCTCGACGCCAAGGCGCAGGTCGACGCGCTGATCCGCATAAAACGCCTCGGGGCGCAGAAACAACCGCTCCAACGGCATTTCGCCCATCAGGTAGGCCTTGGACAAAGGCGGGCGCTGATACGGGGGAACCGGCTCGGCGCCGATCAGGGTGATATCCCCCTCGTACCCGCAATTGCGCAGCTTGGCGACGCAGGATGCACCCGCCTGCCCCGCCCCGATCACAACCACATGGTCCATCATATCAACCTTTGTTCTCGCCCTTTGCCGTGTCTCAGCCTATATCGCACCTAAAGGCGCATGCAATTCCAAGAAAGGGCCCACACATGGCGATTTCCCAAGGCGACACACTTCCCGATGCAACATTGATCTATATGAGCGACGAAGGTCCGGCCACCGTCCGGCTCAGCGACAAGACGAAAGGGCGCAAAGTCGTGATCTTTGCCCTGCCCGGCGCCTATACCGGTGTGTGCAGCACGGCGCATGTGCCAAGCTTTATTCGCACCAAGGACCAGTTCACCGCAAAGGGCGTGGACGAGATCATCTGCCTGTCGGTCAACGACCCCTTCGTGCTCAAGGCATGGGGAGAGGCGACCGGTGCGACAGACGCCGGGATCACCATGCTGGGCGACGCGGACGCGTCTTTCACCAAGGCGATGGGACGGGACTTCACGGCGCCGCCCGCAGGGCTGATCAACCGCTCCAAACGCTATGCGATGGTGGTCGAGGACGGTACCGTCACGCTGATCCAGGAAGAAGAAAACCCCGGCGTCTGCGACGTCTCCGGCGGTGAAGGCCTGCTTGCATCGATGTAAGCCCGCGCCAAATCAGGGATGAAACAAAAGGCCCCCGAAATCGGGGGCCTTTTTCATTTGGATCACTCTGCTGCCTGAATGATGGTACGTGTCGGGAACGGGATCGGCACGCTGGCGTCATCCAGCGCCTCCTTGACCTTGCGCTTCATGTCGGCCTGATACTGAAAATAATCCCCGCTCTTGCACCAGACCCGCACCAGAAAATCGACCGAACTGTCATTGAGGTTGTTCACCTGGATAAAGGGCACGGGATCAGCGTGGGAGCGTTCATCGGCCATGATGGTGTCACGAATGACGTCTTCGGCCTGTTTCAGATTTGCGCCGTACCCCACGCCAAAAGTCCATTGCACCCGGCGGGTCGGATAGGCCGAATAGTTGTCGATCACATTGCCCCAGACTTCGGAATTGGGGATGATGACCTGCACGTTGCTGACATCGGCCAGTTCGGTGAAATTCAGGGTAACGTCCTTGACCGTGCCCATTTTGCCGGCCACCTCCACGAAATCGCCGATCTTGAGGGGGCGAAACAGGATCAGCATGACGCCAGCCGCCACATTCGACAACGTACCCTGCAATGCCAGACCAATGGCCAGACCGGCGGCACCGACTGCGGCGACCACCGACGTGGTCTGCACCCCGAACGTGTTCAGAACAATCAACGCGGTAAAGCCGAGGATCACATAGCGGACAATCGAGCCAAGGAAGTTGAACAGTGTGTTGTCCAGATGTTTGCTGCGATTGCCCACATCGGCCATGCGACGGCCCAGCCATGCGGCGATGATCCATCCGACTATCAGGATCAGGATAACGGCCAGAACCGACCCAAAGAGCGAGGCAAGAAATTCCAGCGACAGATAGTCACCAATCGTTTTGCCCTGCCAGATTTCGATCGACAGGAATTGCTGTAATTGTTCCATCATGTTGGCTATACCAGCCCGTCCATTTTGCGTGCCAATTTGATGTCCAGCGGGCTGACGCCGTCCACATCATGGGTGGTCAGCGTCACTTGAACCGTCTTGTAGACATTCGACCATTCGGGGTGGTGATCCCATTTCTCCGCCCAGATGGCCACGCGGGTCATCCAGCCAAAGGCATCGACAAAGTTGTCGAACTGAAAAGTCTTGTGGATGGCGTCGCGCCCCTCCACGACCTCCCAGCCGGTTTTCACGAGCGGAGCCAGCAAGGTCTCGCGCGTCTCTTCGCTTAGGCGTTCTGTCATTCCTGTTCCTCGATCCTGACCCGTTTGAAGGGCCCATACTCCGTGAGAATTTCGATCTCTTCCTCGACCGCCTCACGTTCGGCCCTGAGGTAGTTGGCGATGGCGTCGGCAAATCCGGCATCATTCACCCAATGCAAACTGTGGGTCTGCGTCGGCAAGTAGCCCCGTGCCAGCTTGTGTTCTCCCTGCGCCCCGGCCTCGACCCGTGCCAGCCCATGGGCGATGGCAATGTCTATGGCGCGGTAGTAGCACAACTCGAAATGCAGACACGGATGATGCTCGACGCAGCCCCAGTAACGACCGTATAACGTTTGCGCGCCGATAAAGTTCAATGCACCGGCCACATAACGCCCATCCCGCTCGGCGAGCACCAGCGCCATATCTTCGCGCAGCGTCTCCTGGGCGATGTGGAAAAAGCGCCGGGTGAGGTAAGGCGTGCCCCATTTGCGCGCGCCGGTGTCCTGATAGAACTCCCAAAAGGCGTCCCAGTGTTCGGGCTGCAAATCATCGCCGGTAAAGGTGTGAATCGTGCCGCCAAAGTCCTGCGCCTGCCTGCGTTCCTTGCGGATGTTCTTGCGTTTGCGGCTGCTGAGGCTGGCGAGAAAGGTGTTAAAGTCCGCGTACCCGTCGTTCAGCCAGTGAAACTGCTGCGTGGTGCGCGCCATCAGGCCCAGTTCGGCCCCCGCGTCACGTTCTTTTTTGGTACAAAATGTCACGTGCAGCGAACTGAGGCTGTTGTTGTCGGCGAGTTGCACCGCCCCTTGGACCAATGCAGCCAGTCCGGTTTGCGCGAAATCCGGATGGGTCAGAAACCGCCGCCCGGTGGCGGGCGTGTGTGGCACGGCGATCTGCAACTTCGGATAATACCGCCCGCCCGATCGCTCATAGGCATGGGCCCAGTTGTGATCAAAGATGTATTCGCCCTGAGAGTGCCCCTTGGCATACATCGGCGCCACGCCGATGGTTTGGCCCTGCATCACCGCTTGCAGGTATTGCGGCTGCCAGCCGGTGCCGGGTCCAACCGAATTGCTGTCTTCCAGCGCCTTGAGGAATCGGTACGTGGTGAACGGATCGTTCGGGCGCGCACCATCCACCGCCTCGGGGCAGGCGCAGGCATCCCAAGTCGCCGCGTCGATGGCGTTCAGGCTCGGCAGCACACGGATTTCGATCTCTTGCTCGGACACGCGCATTCCTTTTCGGCTCTGGCCGACAATGTGTGGCGGGCGGGCGTGGCTTCAACCGGGATGGGCCGCGAGGTAGCCTTCGAAAGTCACGTTCTGCGCAATCTTGCGGGCCTCGGCTTCGGCTTGCGGCGAGCGGACTGTCCAGCACAGGATGTTCGCGCCCTGCGCCTTGAGTTCGGCAACGCGGGGCCGCGTCAAATCCGTCGCGTCGTGACTGATAAAACTCGCGCCGACCCGATCGAAATCGGGGATCTCACGCAGATGATCACAGACCGTCCTGGAAAACGGCCAATTGCCCGGATCATAGGCTTCGGTAACCAGCCCGCGCGCAATATCGGGGCACAACTCGGCCATTCGCGCCACGGAATGTGGGTTGTACGACATCACCGCGACCGGACCGCCATACCCCGCAAGCGCTGCCGCCGTCGCGGCCTCAAGCGGGCCGATCTGTGAGCCCATAGACCCATCCTGATCCTTGATTTCGATCAGCAGGGGCACGCGTCCGGCTACCAACTCAAGCACTTCGGGCAAACCCGGTATCCCTTCGGAGCCGCCCCGCAGCGGGACCGCGGCGAGGTCGCGAGCCGACTGCGCGCGCACCGGTCCGGACCCTTCGGTCAGCCTCTCAAGCGCATAGTCGTGAAAAGCGACGGCAAAGTTGTCAGCTGTCAACTGCAGGTCGATTTCGATGCCATAGCCATGGGCAATGGCCGCCTCGATGGCCGCCCGGCTGTTTTCCGGGCGCCCATCGCGGACGTCATGCAAGCCACGATGCGCCAACGGCGCGCCGAGGAAGGCGGGATCAAGTCGGGGTATCATTTGATCTGAAAGATGCCTTCGATTTCGACCGCCACGCCCAAAGGCAGAGAAGCCGCCGACACCGCGGACCGGCTGTGCCGCCCGGCATCGCCCAGCGCTTCGACCAGAAAATCGGAAGCGCCGTTGATGACCTTGGGCTGATCGGTGAAATCGGCGGTGGAATTCACAAACCCGGTCAGTTTGACCACCCTCACCAGCCGCTCGATATCACCTCCACATGCCGCCCTGACCTGGGCAAGCAGGCTGATCGCACAGGTCCTGGCCGCCGCAGCACCTGCGCTGACGTCCATGTCCGCGCCCAGTTTTCCGACGATCAGGCCATCCGGGCCATTGGAAATCTGACCGGAGATGTAGACGATGTCGCCCATCTGAACGAATGGCACGTAATTGGCGGCCGGGGCCGGGGCGTCGGGCAGGTCGACGCCAAGCTTGGCAAGGCGGGATGCGATGGACATCTTTTGATCCTTTCAGGGTCTGCTTCTGCTGCGGACGCTAGACGCAAGCCCGGCGACGTAAAAGACCCAAGATCAGGATTCGCGAAAAGCCCGGTTGAAATAGTCGGCCATTGGCCGGATCAGATAGGCGAGCGGAGAGCGATCGGCCGTGCGAATGAACGCTTCGACCGGCATGCCCGGAATCAGGACCTGCCCCTTGGCCAGCTTTGTTAACTCGCCTGAGTTCAAAACGATTTCGGCCCGATAGAAACTGGCGCTGCGCGCCTCGTCCTCGAATGCATCGGCAGACACCAGCGCCACCTGCCCGACCAGTTCAGGTGTCGTGCGCTGATCCAGTGCGGAAAAGCGCAGGTTGACCAGCTGACCCGCAGAAATCTGATCAATGTGCAGCGGATCAATCCGTGCCGCGATGACCAGCGGGCGATCCTGTGGAATCAGAAACAGAATCGGATCAGCCGCCCGAATAACCGAACGCCTGGCCTGAACGCGCATGTTGTAAACGATGCCCGACACGGGCGCGCGAATCTCCATCAACGCGATCTGTGCCTGCAAGGCCCTGCGTTCCTTTATCAACTCCATCTCTTCGGCGCGCAGGTCGCGCAGGCGCGTGATCGCCTCCTCGCGCCGGGTGGAGGTCAGGCGCAGCACCTCGATCTCGATTTCAGTGATGCGCTGTTCGGCCTGCGCACGCGAAGCGGCCAGTTCACCCAGTTGACCGTCCAGCGCCGCCGCCTGCCGCTGGAGGGCCAGCACCCCGGACGCCTGGGTGAGGCCACGATCCAGCAGGCTTTGCTGAGCAATCAGTTCTTGCTGGATCAGGTCGCGCTGACGGACAAGGGACGCCTCTTGCGCAGCAAAACCGACGATCTGGTTGCGGGTCTGGTCCGCGCGTTTCGCAAGCTGTTCGCTTTGACGCGCCACGGAATCGCGGCGCGCAAGGAACAGCGCGCGCTGCCCTTCCATCATTTCGCGGACCTCTGCATTGGCGGTAACGGCACTTTGCAGATTGGCGTCAAAGGTGACCGTGTCCTGTCCATCCCGCTCGGCCGCCAGACGGCCACGGCGGGTCATGTATTCGAACAACTGCCCCTCGATGATGGCGAGGTTGGATTGCAGCTCTGCCGCGTCCAGCCGGATCAGCAGATCCCCCGCTTGCACCAGGTCACCTTCCTTGACGGCGATTTCGGCGACGACGCCGCCTTGGGGGTGTTGCACGATCTGGCGATTCTGATCGACTTCGATCCGACCCGGCGCGATGATTGCGCCCGCGATCTGGGTCAACGTCGCCCAAGCCATGAAGCCACCCAGCAAGATGAGCAGCGCCATCAGGCCCATTGCGACGGGAACGGTTGCGGACCATCGGTTGACGGTCATGCCACACCTCCGGCCCGGACAGGTGCGCGCCGGATATCTTGATGATTCCTGATCATGGATTTGAGGATATCGTCCTTGGGACCAAAGGCGGCACAGGCCCCACCCTCAAGCACCAGAAGCAGGTCGCATTCCTGAATCGCAGCAGGGCGATGCGCCATGATCATGACAGAGCGCCCATCCGCCTTGGCCGCGCGGACCGCTTGGTTCAATGCCTGCGTCCCTTCATTGTCGAGGTTCGAATTCGGCTCATCCAACACCAGCAGAACCGGATCATCATACAGCGCACGGGCCAGACCGATGCGTTGTATCTGCCCGCCCGACAGGCGCTGCTGCGCGGTATCCACGCGGGTGTCATAGCCGTCGGGGAGTTCGAGGATCATGCTGTGTGCATCCGCCTTTTGGGCGGCGGCAACCACCTTGGCAGACTCCGGCTGCAGCGACAGGCGGGCGATATTTTCGGCAATCGTGCCATCAAACAACTGCACCCTCTGGGGCAGGTAGCCGATGTGACGGCCCAGCACATCCGGAGCGAACTGATCAAGCGCCGCCCCATCCAGCCGGATCGATCCAGCCGCAGTGGGCCACACCCCGGTGAGGCACCGCGCGAGTGTGGATTTGCCAGCCCCGGACGGGCCGATCACGCCCATCGCCTGTCCGGGCGGCAAGGCAAAGGTCACCCCCCGCAGGGCGGGCACCCTTTCGCCCGGCGGCACCACGGTCAACCCCTTGGCCACCAGATGTGCGGCGGGCACCGGCAGGGCGGTACGCTGCGGCTCTGGCAACACTTCGCCCAGCAGGGTTGCCAGCGCATCCCACCCTTTCAGGCCACGTTGCACGATCGGCCATTGGGTCAGCATCACCTCGATCGGGGCCAATGCGCGTCCCAGCAGGATCGATCCGGCGATCATCGCACCGGGGGTCATTTCCCCGCGCAACACCAGAAACGCACCCAGACCGAGCATTGCGCTTTGCAGAAACAATCGCAGCGTCTTGGTCAGCGAGGTGAAACCGCCGCCGATATCGGCGGCCCGTATCTGCTCTTGCAAGGCCCGCGAGCGAGCCTGCTGCCAGCGCTCGAACCCTGCATCGCGCATCCCCATCGCCAGCACCATCTCCGCCTCGATGCGCAACTGGTCCGACATCTGACCGGCAGCCTGTCCGGCCTGCCCGGCGCGCATTTGCGGCAGTCGGGAAAACAACTGGTTGAGGCCTGCAATCAGGATCAGAACGGCCCCGCCGGCAACCGCGAGCCAGCCCAGCATCGGGTGGAAAACAAAGATGGCCGCGAGAAAGATCGGCGTCCACGGCAGATCGAACATCGCCATCAGCACGGGGGAGGTCATCAACCGCTGGATCGCTTCGAGATCAGCCAGACCGGATTGAGACCGGACATCCGGGGCCACTGCGGATTTGCGCAGCACCGAATCGAAGACCCGGCGATCCAGAGCACTCTGAAATCGTGCACCAACCCGGGCCATGATCCGCCCGCGCGCGAAATCGAGCAGCCCCATGACGGCATAGAGAAACACGACCAGAAGCGACAGCGCGATCAGCGTTTCCTCGCTTTTGCTGCCAAGAACCCGGTCATAGACCTGCAACATATACATTGGCCCGGTCAGCATCAGCAGATTCGCGAACAAGCTGAACAAACCCACAACCCAATACAAAGCACGGCTTTTTCGGCGGGTGGCGCGCAATTCTGCCCGCCCGCGTTGTATCAGATCATGTCGCATCAGCACCTTTTCGCTCGCGCTTGGCTTAACTCCGGGCGAACCCCGGCTGTTGACCCTGTTTTGTGTCACGCATCAGCCACATCCGGACAAATCGACATTGCGCGCCCTGTGCATTTTGCACAGAAATACTAGGTATTCGTTACGATCACGCCGGAGAATTTAATTGTCGTTATTTGCCCGCCTGCACCGTGCCGCAGCACTTGTGCTTGTTGTTTCCGTTCTGGGGGCCTGCGCGGGATCCAACCAACAGGTGTTGACGCCTGCCGGGATCAACGATCCCTACGAGGCGCAGAACCGCAAGGTGCATGCTTTCAACCGTGGGCTTGACCGCGCTGTCGTGCGCCCGGTGGCGGTGAGCTATTCCAAAATCTTGCCCGACGAAATCGAGGAAACGATCGGTAATTTCGCCACCAATCTGGGACAGCCCTCGGTAATGGTGAATAGCCTCTTGCAGGGGGATCTGCGCGGCTTTGGCCAGTCGACCTTGCGCTTTACGATCAACTCGACCTTAGGGTTGCTCGGCTTTTTCGACCCGGCGACAGAGTTCAAGATGGCCGACCACGACACCGATTTCGGCGAAACACTCTATGTCTGGGGGGCGGGAGAGGGCGTGTACCTTGAATTGCCGCTGTTGGGTCCGTCGACCGCACGCAGCGCCACCGGGCGCTTTGTAGATCTGTTCACGAACCCGCTCACTTATGTCCTGGACAGCCCCGAAGAGTATTATGGCACGGCCGCATCCGTCGCATCCGGGTTGGGCTATCGGGGACGGTTTTCGGACACGGTCGACTCAATTCTGTATGAGAGCGCGGACAGTTATGCTCAGGCCCGGTTGATCTATCTGCAAAACCGCCGGTTTACTCTGGGCGACACGGAATCGGCGGTGGACATCGATCCGTTTGAAGTGGACACCGAGGGATTTTGACATGAAAAGACGTAATTTTCTGGCGCTGACAGGGGCCACGGCGTTGGCCCCGGCCTTGCCCGCATGGGCCCTGACCAAAGCCAGCGCCGAACAGTTGATCGATACTGTGATCAAAGACATCAATACGGTAATCGCGTCCGGTCAGAACGAAGCAGCGATGATTTCCGAATTCGGCCGCATCTTTGCCCGTTACAGCGACACCTCCTATATCGCCGCCTATGCCATGGGTCCGGACGGACGAAGTGCCACGAACGCGCAAAAACGTGCGTTTTCGGATGCTTTTCAAAGCTACGTCGCGCGCAAATACGGCAAGCGGTTCCGCGAATTCATCGGCGGACGGCTCGAGGTCATGGACGTGCGGCAGGTCAAGAACTGGTACGAAGTCGACACAACCGCCTTTCTGAAGGGCGAGGCGCCGTTCACGGTTACCTTCCATGTGTCGGACCGTTCGGGGCGCGACCTGTTCTTCAACATGTTCATCGAGGGCATCAACCTGCTTTTGACCGAACGGGCCGAGGTCGGGGCCCTGATCGACCGCAACGGCGGGAATATCGACGCAATGATCCGGGACCTCGGCAACGCCGGATAGGCAGCGATGGCCTAGCGGTTTCCGCCGCCCAGAATTTCGCGCACCAACATTTCGATCAATCCCTCTGTGGTCCGAGGGACTTCGCGTCGCCGGGGTTGTGCCGGGGCTGGTTGAGGTGCCTGTTGCGGTTGCTGTACCTGGTACCCCTCGGGCGCGCGCATCGGCAAACCGCGCACCGGCACCCCTTCGTGGACGCGAACCATCGTTTCGCGCCAGATCTCGGCGGGCAGACCGCCGCCCGTCACCCCGGTCAGCGGCGTGTTGTCGTCATAGCCCATCCAGACACCGGCCACGTAATCGGCGGTAAAGCCGATGAACCACGCGTCGCGCGCGGCCTGGGTTGTACCGGTCTTGCCAGCGATTTCGCGCCCGCCGAACCGGGCGCGACGGCCCGTACCCTGGCTCACAACCTTTTCCATCATCCAGATCAACTCGGCCGCAGCCTGATCACGGATCACCCGTTCTCGGATACCTCCGCCGGTGCCCATCAGCGGCGCCTCATCCCCCTGAAGACGCAGATCGACAAGCCCGTAGGGTGTCACAGACGAACCGCCATTCAGAATGCCTGCATAGGCCCCCGTCATGTCGAGCAGCGTGCTTTCCGAGGCCCCCAGCGCCAGCGCCGGGCCAGCAGCCAGATCGCTTTCGATGCCAAACTCGCTCGCCACCCGGCGTACCAGATCGCGCCCTACGGCTTCGGACACCTTGACGGCAGGGATGTTGAGCGAATCCTGCAGAGCCTCGGTCAGGGTTACCCGTCCGCGATATTCTTTGGAGTAGTTGCGGGGCGACCATGGACCGGAGCCGGGAATATCGATTGTCATCGGCGCGTCATCGACGGTGGCCAACGGCGAATAACCCAGTTCGAGGGCGGCCGCATAGACAAAAGGCTTGAAGGCGGACCCGGTCTGACGCTCGGCCTGAATCGCACGGTTGAACACGCCGGAGGCGCGGGTTTCGCGCCCCCCCACCATGGCACGTACAGCGCCATCCGCGCTCATCACCACGACGGCGGCCTGCGCGTCGGACCCTTCGCGCACACTGTTCTCGAAGACGAAATTTACCGCCTCTTCGGCGGCGCGTTGCAGGCGCTGATCGAGGGTGGTGCGGATAATGACGTCTTCGGAAGTGTTGCGGGTAAAGAATTCGGGGCCCGTCGACATCACCCAATCGGCAAAATACCCGCCCGCATTGCGCCGGGCCGCGGGGGCGAGGTCGGCGGGGTTCTGTTGCCACTGCTCCACTTCCGCCGCCGACAGATAACCCTCTTCGCCCATCAGGCGCAGAATGGTTGCCGCGCGCGCATGCGAACGCGCCAGATCGGCAGTCGGCGCCAGCCGTGAAGGGGCGGTCAGCACGCCCGCGATCATCGCTGCCTGCGACGGGTTCAAATCAGAAGCAGGCACGCCGAAATAGCGCTGCGCCGCTGCCTCCGCCCCATAGGCACCACCGCCCAAATAGGCGCGATTGAGGTAAATCGACAGGATTTCATCCTTGGAATACTTCGCCTCCATCGCAAGGGCATAAATCGCCTCCTTGGCCTTGCGCTGGATCGAAGTGCGGCGGCAATCGGCAACATATTCCGCCTCGTTCTTCCATTCGGAGGCTCGGTATTCCTCGCCCAGACACAGCAACTTGGCTGTCTGCTGAGTGATGGTCGAACCTCCATGCCCCTGAAGGGGTCCGCGCCCCTCGCGAAGGTTGATGCGTACGGCACTGGCGATCCCGCGAGGGCTGATGCCGAAGTGGCGGTAGAACCGTCTGTCCTCGGAGGCAACAACGGCGTCTCTGAGTGCGGGTGAAACCGACTGTGCGGTGACCGCACCACCGAACTGGTCGCCGCGGCGCGCGAATATCTGGTCTTCTCGGTCCAGCATCGTCACCGACCCACGCGCCCGCCCGTCCAGCAAGGCGGTCACATCCGGCAGAGTGGTCCAGTAATATCCAACGAGAAGGGCCAGAACCGCACAGGCTGCCAGTGTAACGCGCCACGTGATCTTCCAGATCAGGCGCAGGAACCAGCGCACGATACGGGTCAGGAAGTTGCCTGTGGGTTTCTTGCGCGGCGCACGTTTTCGGCGTGCCGGAGCGGCCTTTTCCCTGGCCGTCGGTGTCTTGGGCTTTGTGCCATATCGGCGGTCCGCCACCAAAGGCCGCTTGCCCTTACATGATTCACGCATCTGTCGACCCCTGCCCGGCCTTTTGTTTCATGTCACCATATCGGTTTTGACAGGCATTGCCACGCCCCGTCAAAACTGCGCCTCGATTCTTGTTTGCTTTATTTTTGTGCAAGTTGCCATGTCTGCGCATTTTTTGTGCACATGTTGAGTTGTGAGCGGTCAAATCATCCGCCAAATCTTTGCCACGCGAGACGAATGCCTTCTTTTGCCCCCCGTATCGCAGGACAACCTGCCAAATCTAAGGGGACACGTGGTGAAACTCATCATTGCAACGATCAAGCCGTTCAAGCTGGAAGAGGTCCGCGAGGCGCTGACCGAAGCCGGTGTGCGCGGCATGATGGTCACGGAAATCAAGGGATTCGGCTCTCAATCCGGGCACACAGAGATCTATCGTGGCGCGGAATACGCCGTGAATTTCGTGCCCAAGGTCAAGATCGAGATCGTTGTGGCTGAGGCCATGACAGATCAGATCGTCCAGACCATCACGAAAACCGCCCAGACGGGCAAAATCGGCGACGGCAAGATCTTTGTCCTCGACGTGGAACAGGCCGTGCGTGTGCGTACCGGCGAAACCAACGAAGACGCCATCTAAGCGCACCATCAAAGGGAAAAACGGACAATGAAACTGAACAAATCTCTCCTCGTTGGCGCAGGCTTGACGGCTTTGCCGACGCTGGCGTTGGCACAGGATGCGGCCGCTCCGGGCTTTGACGAGATCGGCCCCTATATCATGACAACCCTGCTGTTTCTCATCGGCGGATTCCTCGTGTTCTGGATGGCGGCAGGCTTTGCCATGCTCGAAGCGGGGCTGGTACGGTCCAAGAACGTGGCGATGCAGTTGACCAAGAACATATCGCTGTTTTCGCTGGCTGCGATCATGTACTGGCTGGTGGGCTTTAACCTGATGTATCCCGGCGACTTCAACGGATATCTTGCATTCAACTTCGTACCGACATCACTTGAACCCGTCGGGTTGGCGGCTGCGGATGCATCTCTTGACTACGCCTCGGTCGGGTCGGACTTTTTCTTTCAGCTGATGTTCGTTGCGGCAACCGCGTCGATCGTTTCGGGCGCCTTGGCCGAACGGATCAAATTGTGGCCCTTCCTGGCCTTCGTCGCGGTCCTGACCGGTTTGATGTACCCGATCTCCGGCTCCTGGCAGTGGGGCGGCGGTTGGCTGTCCGAAGCTGGCTTCTCCGACTTTGCCGGTTCGACCATCGTACACTCGGTCGGTGGCTGGGCAGCATTGGCCGGTGCCATCGTGCTGGGCCCGCGTCTTGGGAAATACAAGGACGGAAAGACTATTCCGATGCCCGGTTCCAACCTTGCACTGGCCACATTGGGCACGTTCATCCTGTGGCTTGGCTGGTTCGGATTTAACGGTGGTTCGCAGCTTGCCATGGGCACTGTGGGTGACGTTACGGACGTGTCGCGCATCTTTGCCAACACCAAC
>CAZITF010000014.1:0-25601 GCA_964542095.1 uncultured Rhodobacterales bacterium | reverse complement strand
AGCAGGAAGGCCACAGCGTTGTGGCCGTACCACCCCTGCACCATGGCGTCCTGAACACCCGAGAAGACCTGTACCGATTTCGAACCCCAGATCGACACGGGAATGGACAGGTTGTTGATGATGTGAAGCATCGCAATGGTCACGATGAACGCAAGGAAGAACCAGTTGGCGACGTAGATGTGCTTTTCCCGCCGCCTGAAGATTGTGCCGAGATAAACAGCCAGAAACGCCAGCCAGACCACCGTCAGCCAGATGTCGACATACCACTCGGGCTCGGCATATTCCTTGGATTGCGTGGACCCCAGCAGATAGCCGGTTGCGGCCAGCACGATGAACAGCTGATAGCCCCAGAACACGAACCAGGCGAGGTTGCCGCCCCAAAGACGCGCACCGCAAGTCCGCTGGACAATGTAAAAAGACGACATGATCAGCGCGTTGCCCCCAAAGGCAAAGATCACCGCACTTGTGTGCAGCGGGCGCAATCGTCCGAAATTGGTAAAGGGTTGTCCCCAGTCAAAGTTCAGCGCCGGAAACGCCAGCTGGAAGGCGATGAACACACCCACCAGAAAGCCGACGATACCCCAGAACCCTGTGGCGATCACGCCTGCGCGCACCACGCTGTCGAAATATCCGCTCGTATCGGCAACCACGCGGGTATTCCCGATCTGGCGCAGCTGCCAGATGAACATGCCACCCGCGATCACCATGATCAGCGCGGCGTGGACCTGATAGGCCAGATCGTTCCCCCAATCGGCCGCGATGGCGGCCAGCAGGGCGACAAGGCCAAGGGCAATCAGTTTGACGTAATCCAACATGAAACTTCCTTTGTCGTTTTTGCGCGTTCCCGAAGGGGGCTGCGCACCTGTTCGCAACTTTCTGTGATACGGAGCTTGCGGGGACCGTGCGTTGATCTGGATCAACCTTGCGAGATTTCGCACTTTTCCCATGTGTCGGCGCTGCAAAGCGCAACAGCGAGCCCCTGAAATTGCGCATTCAGAACGCATTTGGCAGGGGTGGGGTCTGTTCGGCTCCTAGCGGATCACATGCACCGCGCAAGGCGCGTGGCGCACCACCCAGGCCGCAGTGGAACCCAGCAGGATATCGGACATCACGGGGCGGTGCGATGGAATGACGATGCAGTCGACGCCGGTTTCCTCTGCCCAGTTCGAGATGCTGCGCCCCGTCGGTCCGTCGATCACCACAGCACGGCTGTTTTCGACGTTTCCGACCAGTTCATTCAGCTTGGCACGGGCGGTTTCGCGGGTCTCGGACAACACGGTGTCGGGAATGTATTCAGTAACATAGACGGGCACCTGCTCCATGACGTGCAAGAAGGTGATGGAAGCACCATCTGCCGCGATCCGCTTGGCGATCTCGATCGCCCCGGCCACATCCTTTTCCGTGTCAAACGCCACCGGGATCAGAATATTGGTATACATGACTTCTCTCCGTCCATTGCACTGACACAAATGGATACAGGGTTCTGTCAGAGTCCGCGTTGATGTAAATCAAGGCGCCCGGGGGCCGCTCAGAACAGCGTGCCACCGTCGCTGTCATCGCCGGTTTCGAACAGCAGCCCCTCGAGGTCGGGAATACGCACGATGCGGTTGCCATCCAACTCGATCACCCCGTCCTTGCGCAGTCCGGTGAACTGACGGCTGACGGTTTCGATGGTGAGACCGAGAAAATTGGCCATCATCTCGCGACTGATCGGCAGTTCCAGCCGCGTAAGGTCGCCCAACACCCTGCCGTCGGGATGCACGGTGCGCTTTGCGATCAGCATCAGGAGGCTCGCGATCTTCTCCCGCGCCGTCTTGCGGCCCAACAGCAACATCCAGTCGCGCGCCGCGTCCAGTTCGTCCAGCGCCATTTCCAGCAGCCGTTTTTGCAGGTTGGGCACGTCGACCAGCAATGCCTCGAACGGTTTGCGCTGAAAACAGCATAAGGTCACTTCGGACACCGCAGTTACATCATATTGCAGCGTCCCGCGGCCGGGTCGCCCGATAAAGTCCGAGGGCAGAAGAAGGCCCACCATTTGCGTGCGCCCATCCTCGATCACCCGTTCCAGCGTCGCGGTCCCCGATACAACCGAGGCCACGATATCGAGCGCGTCGCCACGCATCGCGATGGTCTGACCCGCCGCATAGGTCTTGTAGAACTTGATCGCATTCAGCTGCGCAAGCTCGTCCTCGTCACAGCGCGCGCACACCGCGCGGTGCCGGATCGGACAGGACGCACAATCCTGCGAGGCAAGTAGTTCATGCGCCATCAGGCGTCCTTTGATCTGGGTCAATGCGCCTGTCCACGACCGCGTTCAGTCTGGCGTAATGAAACATGTGTCCGACCTGTCCCGGTTTGGGTTATTTGACGCCAAAGTGCCGCGGTTTACAAGCTATCCGCCCGCCAATTGGTTCATTGACAGCGTGGATGGGGAATGTGTGCGCGGATGGCAATCTTCTGCGCCCAAGGATGCAGAGATTTCCCTTTATGTCCACATCCCGTTTTGCCGCAGATTGTGCTGGTTCTGCGCCTGCCGCACGCAAGGCACCCGCAATGACGCGCCGCTTGCGCCCTATGTCGACCGGGTTCTGGCCGAGGCGCGGGCGGTGCGCGCGCAATTCGTGAACGGAGTCAAACCCCGACGACTGCACCTTGGCGGCGGTACGCCGACCATCCTGTCAGCGGCGCTGCTCGACACTCTGCTGAGCGGTTTGAACAGGATCTGGGGTCTTGATGATCTGGAGGAATTCTCGGTCGAAGTCGATCCCACGGACGTGGGCCCGGCGCGTCTGGATGTGCTCAAGGCCCACGGCCTCAGCCGCGCAAGCCTCGGCATCCAGGACTTTGATCCGCAGGTGCAGGCCGCCATCGGGCGCACCCAATCGCGCGCACTGACCCAAGAGGTGGTGGACGACCTGCGCGCCCGCGGGATCGAGGCGCTGAATTTCGATCTGCTCTACGGTCTGCCGTTCCAGACGGCGCGCACGCTGGCGTCCACGTTGGACGCCGCCCTGGCGATGCGGCCAAGCCGGATTGCGCTGTTCGGCTATGCCCATGTGCCGTGGATATCCAAGCGGCAGGTGCTGATCCCCAGCGACGCCCTGCCCGATCCAGAAACCCGACTGGCCCTGTTCGATCAGGCGCGGCGCACACTGCTGGGGCAGGGATATGTGCAGATCGGGATCGACCATTTCGCCCTGCCCCGCGATACGCTGGCACAGGCCTATTTCGACAAGGCGCTGAAACGTTCGTTCCAGGGCTATACCGATGATCGCGCACCCTATCTGATCGGCCTCGGGGCATCGGCAATATCGACGTATCCGCAGGGCTTTGCCCAGAATATTCCTGTCACCGGGCAATATGCAGACCGGATTGATTCAGGCCTTCCGGCGACATGGCGCGGCTATGCCCTCAGCGCCGCCGATCGCCGCAAGGCCAATCTGGTCGAGCAGCTGATGTGCTATCACGCAGCCGACCTCAACGCCGCACAGCGGGCGGATGCGGCGCTGGTCGCCGATATCGAACGGGTCGCGGCTCGGTTTGCGGGGGCGCTGACCTGGGATGGCCACAGGATGGTGATTGACCGCTGGGCGCACCCGCTTGTGCGCCTGATCGCGGTGCAACTTGTTACGCCTACGGACATGACCACGGGCGAGCGCACCTACAGCGCGGCGATCTAGGTGCGGACGAAACGTCCTCAGGTGATCCCTGCGGCATTCACGGCATCGGCGCGGTCCAACACCTCCGGGTAGGGATAGTTGAGACCCAAAAGCTGACGGATCGCGGGGCTTGCGCCGTCGATAAAGGATGCCGGCAGCGCACCCGGCATATCCTCAAGCGGTTTGACCCATTTCGGGATGTAATTGATCAGCACTGCGTTGCGGTCATGATCAGACGCATTCGGCATCGCGCAATGCCACGCCGCACCGAAAAACAGCACCGTGTCGCCCGGCGCGCCCGTCATGCGCGCGCAGTTGGCGTAGAAATGCGCGTGATCGTCGGGTGTGGGATAGCGCAAGTCCTTCTGCGTGCCCGGCAGATAAGCCGTCGCCCCGCTGGCCTCGGTGAACGGGTCCAGAACGATGGTGACCTGCGCGTTCATCGGAAACGATGCGTTCAGCCCCAGGGGATGGGTTTCGACCGCGTGAAAATCCCAATAGGGAAAGTCGATATGCGGCTCCTGCCCCGGTCCGCCGGGCAGGATGCGGTTGGCCGCGATTGAACCCATGATGAACTCGGTCCCGAGCCAGCGGCTGAGTACGTCCATGATCACCGGGTGGGCCGCCATTTCGGAAAACACCTCGCCCTTGGCCAGCAGGTTCCAGACGCGCCGTTGCAGATTGGCCCGACCCTCCTCCATCGCAGCACCTTGAAAGTGAGTGACTTTTTCGCCCTCACTGTCGGAATGCGCCATGATGATGGCACGGGCGTCAGCGATCTGGTCGGGCGTGAAAAGCCCCCTGATCTTGACCGCCCCGCCGCCGTTCAGCATCTCGTCGCAGATGGCCACGGGGTCGGCGTGTTCGGCATCAAAGGTCAGCATGTAAAGGTGCTCCTGTGTTGGAAACGGAACCGGACACGGACCACCGCGCGCGACGTCGGCGATACGATAACAACGCTGCAAGCCTTTGCAATGTTGTTTCAGCCCCTCAAGTCGTCCCTCGAAACGGCGGTCACCGGATCTGGCTGCCGGGCACGATGACAGGGAGTCTGCGCGCGAAACACCGCTGGACACAGTGTCTAACTACGAACTCCAAGCAGATGGCTGGCTGCGCGGTGCGAACCGCTCTCGCCGAGGGCGGATCATACTGTCAAACACCCGCCCTCACTGTGCCATCCGCGATCCATTCATCAAGCACGGCCAACGCCGCCTCGGCAAACGCGGTGTCGTTGATGTGACAGTCGAGCAGCGAAAGCCGGACAGGGTCGCGCACCGTCTTTTCCATCTCGTCCACCATGGCGGCCAGCGCCTCGGGATCATGGGCGGCGCCGCCCTCGACATCCCAGGCTTCGACTCCGTGGCACGGCATCAGCACATGGACCGGGCCCTTGGCCCCCTCAAGGCGCTCCACCACGTCACGCACCAGCGCGCGCCGCTCATCAGCGCTGAGTCCAGAGGATTTGATCAGCCGGTTATGGGCGTGAAACGGGCGGTCCGCATAGGCCTCGGGAATGTCCTGCCATCCGGCAAAGTCGATCAGGTCCGCACAGCCGGGTGCCACGATCTGCGGAATGCCCAAGGCCCCTGCCCCGGTCAGCCGGTCGGGGCCGGAATTCACCACCGATCCAACCATCAGGTTGCTGATTTCAGGCAGTGCAAAGTCCATCACAGCGGCAAAATATCCCTGCCGCGCCAGCGCCTCGAACGCCATGCCGCCCATGCCGGTGGCGTGAAAGACCGCCACCTCGAAGCCACGGTCGTTCAACGGGTCGCGCAACAGTTTCATGTAGGACAAGCAGGACGAGCCAAGGCTGGTCATGCCAATGACGGGCCGGGTCGCGCGGGGTGGTTCGACCGCGCGCGCGGCCCCCAGAACGGCCCCTGCCGCCTGTGACAGCGACGATTTGCACACCGAATTCAGGCCATAAAGCCCCCCGGCCCAAAGGATCATCTGAATGTCGGGCGACAGGCGCTCCGGCGGGATCAGCGGAGAAAAGGACACGGTCGAGACGATGTATTTCGGCACCCCCATCGGCAGCGCCTGCGCGCAATCAAGCGCGAGATCCGTGCCCATTGTGCCGCCTAGCGCGATCATGCCGTCAATGCGCCCCGCGCTGTGCAGTTGTGTACACAACAACGATGCCCCGCGCGCCATGATCTGCATGGCGGTGTTTTCGTCGTCACTGTCGATGGCCGCCTGAATGGTCGCGCCCGCCGCCGCCGCCACCTTGTGTTTCGAGATGTCGGCGGGTGCGGACGGATCGCCCAGCACACTCACATCCATGCTCAGCACCGCACCGCCCTGCGCGCGGATGCGGTCCGCGACGTAAGCAAGTTCCTCGTCCTTGGTGTCATAGGTTCCGATCACCAGTATGGTCTTGGGATCGCTCATTGCGGCACGCCTGTTGGCTCGGTCATGTCCGGGCACCTCTCTGCATCGGTTCATTATTCGAACCACTGGTGTGATAATTCTGCATTGCCCGCGCCATCCCTGTCAACGGCGGGCCGCCCCGCCGGGTGTCCGTAAACGGTATGCCGAACAGACATGTCTTGCAGCGCCATTTTGTCCGGTGTCTAGTGTCGCTCAGGCGCCACGCCCCATGGACAGGACCAACGTGCCCGAGCAGACAAAATGACCAAGCCCCCCAATGTCCTGTGGATCATGGCCGATCAGCTGCGGTTCGACTATCTCGGTTGCTACGGGCACCCCCATCTTCACACGCCCAATATCGACGCGCTCGCCGCGCGGGGCGTGAGGTTCACCAATACCTACGCGCAGTCCCCGGTCTGCGGGCCGTCGCGCATGTCCGCCTATACCGGGCGGTATGTGCGCAGCCACGGCTCCACCTGGAACGGCATGCCCCTGCGCGTGGGCGAACCAACGCTCGGAGATCACCTGCGCGAAGCGGGCGCGCGCGCGGTTCTCGTGGGCAAGACCCATATGGTGGCCGACCGTTCGGGCATGAAGTGGCTGGGTATCGACCCCGGCAGCAACATCGGCATTCGGGTGGCCCAATGCGGCTTTGACCCGTTTGAACGCGACGACGGCCTGCACCCGAGCGGTGCCCGCCAGCAATGGTCGGCCTATGACGACTACCTTGTGGCCCGGGGTTTCATTTCCGACAACCCGTGGGAAGACTTTGCCAACTCGGGCCTGGACGCCGACGGCAATCTGGCCTCGGGCTGGCTGTTAAAAAACTCCCGGCTTGCCGCAAACATACCCGAAGAACACTCCGAAACCGCCTATATGACCAACCGCGCCATGGCCTTCATGGAGGAGGCGATGGCAGGCGATCAGCCATGGCTGTGCCATCTCAGCTATATCAAGCCGCACTGGCCCTACATCGTGCCTGCCCCCTATCACGACATGTACGGCCCCGAGCATATCGTCGACCCTGTCCGGTCGGACAGGGAACGGGACACCGACCACCCCCTGCTCGGTGCCTACCAGAACGCCCGCGTCGCCCGCAGTTTTTCCCGCGACCACGTGCGCGAACACGTCATCCCCGCCTACATGGGGCTGATCAAACAGCTCGACGACAATCTGGGCCGCCTGTTCAAATGGATGGATGACACCGGGCTGAGCGAGAACACGATCATCGCCTTTACCTCGGATCATGGCGATTACATGGGCGACCACTGGCTGGGGGACAAGGATTTCTATCACGACTGCGCGGCCAAGGTGCCCCTGATCCTTGCCGATCCAAGGCCCGAGGCGGACAGCACACGCGGCACGGTATCGCCTGCATTGACCGAGATGATCGACCTCGCCCCGACCTTCATGACCGCGATGGGCTGTACGCCGAAACCGCATGTTGTCGAAGGGCGCGACCTGACCCCGATCCTGCATGCGCGCGACGGGTTCTACCGCCGCTACGCGATCAGCGAACACGACTATTCCAGCTTTGAAATGGCCCGCGCCCTTGATGTGCCCCAGCAGGAAGCCTTTACCAAGATGATCTTTGACGGGCGCTGGAAATACATCCACTGCGAAGGGTTCGACCCGATCCTGTTCGACCTGGAAACCGACCCCGGCGAGGTATGCGATCATGGCCGCTCCGACAGCCCCGAACATGTCGCGGTGCGCGCGCGGATGAGAGACGCGCTTTTGTCATGGGCACTGCGCCACCACAGCCGTGTGACCGCCACGCCAGAGGTGCTGGCCGGGCAGTCCAAAGCGACCGAGACCGGCATCCTGATCGGGTTCTGGGACGCTGCCGAATAGGAGACAGCAGCAGGCAAGCCGTTTTCGAGCCTCGTGCCGGTCGGGCCACCCAAGGGCTAGACCAAGCGTGTCAGCGCGCCAAAATCGACATCGACTTCTGCGATCAGCAATCACCCTGGCAGCGCGGTAACAACGAGAAAACTAACCGCCTCCTGCGCCATTATTTCCCCCGTGGCATTGATATAAGTCGACCCAAAGCCAAGCCAAGCTCAGCGCCGGTGCGAGACAACTCGACGAGCGGCCGCGAAAAACCTTGCAATACGAAACACCGGCAGAGAGGTTCGAAGTCTGCGTTGCGGCGATCCGTTGAATCGGCAGTCTCAAAGTAGACGTTCAGCACGTCTTTCTCATGCTGCGGTCGCAGCCCGCACAGCCGATACTCACTGCGTTCACAAAACCTAACCGCAGGCGAATTCACAAATCGCGGACAAAATGGCGGTGCGTTCAGCCAAGAACGTTGACGTCCGTCAGCCTAAACTGGACCTACAGAGCGTTGAAACTGGACTCGCCAAGCTCCCGGCTACCAGGTCAGGCTTTCGTCATGTCAAAGGATCTGGCTCAGAAATTCTTGCGTGCGTGGGTCCTGAGCATTTTTGAAAAACGTCTCGGGCGGGCCGTGTTCGACGATGACGCCACGATCCGTAAAGTAGATGTGGTCAGCCACTTCGCGGGCAAAGGCCATTTCGTGGGTGACGAGAATACAGGTCATGCCGTCTTCGGCCAGATCCTTGATGGTCTGAAGAACCTCACCAACAGTTTCGGGATCGAGCGCGGCGGTCACCTCGTCAAACAGGATGACATCGGGCTGCATCGCCAGGGAGCGCGCGATGGCCACGCGCTGTTGTTGGCCGCCTGACAATTCTCCTGGAAAAGCATTTTCCTTGCCCTCGAGCCGCACCTTCTTGATCAGCGCACGAGCCGCGACCTCGGCCTTGGCCTTGTCTTGTTTCAACACACGCACCGGCGCCATCATGACGTTTTGCAAGGCTGTCTTGTGCGGAAACAGGTTGTATTGCTGGAACACCATGCCGACCTTTTTACGCAGTTCCAGCTTGTCGAGTTTGGGGTCGTTCACCTCCTGGCCTTCAACCAGAATTGAGCCTTGCTGAATGTCATTCAACGCATTGATGCAGCGGATCAAAGTCGACTTGCCCGAGCCAGATGGCCCGATGATGCAGATGACATCTCCTTTCATCACATCAAGAGAGACGCCGTTCAGAACCTTCAGTTCGCCAAAGGACTTGTGCACATCCCTGAGGGAAACCATTGGGTCTGCGGGAGTCCAGCTCATATCAATTCCTCACGTGATGACGGCGTATTTCTTCTCCAACCACACAGTGAATTTTGCGATTGGATAGCAATAGATAAAGAAGAGCAGCAGCACGAAGCCGTAGAATGGGGCCAACAGATCAGGGCGCCCTCCCTCAGACGCCAGCGCCTGTCCGGTCAGGGTCATGACTTCGTTTACGCCTACAATTGAGGCCAGTACGGTGGCCATCGTGAGGATCGAATAGAGGTTCATCCACGGGGGCAGCATCCGCTTGACGCATTGCGGCAGGATGATCAGCCACAGGGTTTGCAGCCGCGTGTAGGCGAGGCTCTCGGCAGCTTCCCATTGACCGCTCGGCAGCGATTTGACCGCCCCGCGCACGATTTCCGAAACATTGGCCATCACCGGTAGTGACAAACCAAGAATGGCCTTGAACCAATCTGGGAATGGTATCTTGAAGCCAAAGAAGTTGATCTCGAACGGCAACAGGAACATCGCGAAGAACAGCAAGACCAGCCAAGGCGCGTTGCGAAAGAACTGTGTCACGAACCATGAACTGCCCCGCGTGACGGCAAAGAGCGAAATCTGTCCCAGCCCCAGGATCGCCCCCACGACCGTTCCCAACGCCATCGCGCTGACGGAAATGACAAGGTTGAAGACAAAACCCTTAAGGAGCAACGGTGCCCAATTGAGCAATACCGCAAATGGCGTGTGGCTTTCGCCATCTGATTGCGCGAAAGCCAGCCAGGGAACGATGATCGCCAGCAGGGCAATCGGGAACACATGCCAAGGTTTCAGGCCCGAAAAAGGTTCACGTGCGCGGGGTTTGACTGGCAGCATCACGGGTAAGTCGGTCTTGTAGCTCATCCGCCATACCCCGGAATTTTCATCGCGCGTTCCCAACGGTTCATGCCACCGACCAGTACCCCTACAAGCACGAAATAGGCCAGCAGCAAGAAGAACATCATCTCTGTGACGTTCACATTGTCCGACCAGATCTGATTGGCCTCGTAGAGCATTTCCGGCACTGCGATCGCGTAGGCCAAAGTGGTAGTCTTCACCAGATTGACGAGGTTGTTATTTAGTGCCGGCAACACCACCCGAAACGCCAAGGGCAGCGTGATATCGCGATAGATCTGCAATTTGGAAAAGCCAAGAGCCTCGGCGGCCTCGACTGTGGACTTCGGCACAGCCTCAATGCCAGAGCGGAAAATTTCGACATTGAAGGCACCCGCAAAGAAGGAAAGAGAGATTGCAGCCCAGGCAAAGCTACCCAAGATGGGGGATTGCCCGCCCCAGTCGTTCTCGACTTTTGGCAGCATCGTTCCGATCGCAAAGTAGAAGAAATAGAGCTGCACCAAGGGCGGTGTATTGCGAAAGAGTTGAATGTAGCCGTTGACGGTGCGTCGGGTCCATTTGAAGGAAGACCCCTGAAGCCACGCTCCAATGACACCAATGACGACCGAGAAGAACAAGCAGACGAGGGAAAGCCAGATGGTCGTGAAGAAGCCATCGATCATGCGGTTTCGATCGTATTCGTCGTAGAGAAACGGAAGATTTATGCCCGTTTCCTGGTACAGGGCACGAAACCACTCATATACGAACTCCATACCCGCTTCCCCTCAGACGCGTAGAATGGGCGGAACCAGTTGGCCCCGCCCAATCCTGCCATCACTTGTATTTTTCGTTCATGGCCTTTGCGAAGGGCGTATTGGTCACACCCCATTTTGTCTCAAGCTCAAGGATACGACCGGACTTGTGCCATTCGATGATCATCTCGCTCATCAGCTTTGCGAAGTTTTCTTCGCCCAGGGGTACAGCCAGACCCCATGGCGCGTCATCGATGGTTTCGAGCGGCATTTCATAATCTGCCCACTCAGGTTCAGCTGTCTTGGCGACGATGGCGCTGTCGTCATAGACGAAGGCCGCACAGTTGCCCGCCTGAAGCGCCGAGTAAGCCTCGGCAGTGCCTTTGAACGCAACAATTTCGGCACCATAGTTTTGCGACGTTGCCTTGTTGTAGAAAGCGCCCTGGATGCCACACACCGGCTTGCCACGCAGGTCTTCCCACTCCTTCAGGCCAAGGCTTTTCAAGGCCAGAATGTTGGTGCCGGATGAGTAGTAGTTGGGATCGGGAATCAAAACGATTTCGCGGCGATCCGGCTTGTCGGTCATGGTGGCTATCATCAGATCGATCTTGCCCTGTTCCAGAAACTGCATCCGGTTCGAGCTGACAACGGGCACAAATTCGATATCCACACCCAGTTTGTCGGCAACGTCCTTGGCCAGATCAGGTTCAATTCCGATAATGTTGCCGTCCGTGTCCAGGAATCCATACGGCTTGTAGTCGGCTTTCGTCCCGACGATCAGCTTGCCGCGCTCCTTGATCGTGTCCAGAATGTCGGCTGAAGCGGCTGAAATGCTCAGTGCCGACACCACAAGCGTTGTTGCGAGAGTTTTTAAATTCATGGTTCTATCCCCGTTGTATTGTTACGATGGTGGTTTGATATGCGGCAGACCCTCTTCTGGGGTCGATCCATTTTCTTTCATTTGTTGTTTGGCAGCGTTCGTTTCGCCAGATTTTATTGGGTCGATTTCGATCTGATATGTCAACAATATTAGCTTATCTCAGCGGCGGTTGTTGTGGAAGCTGGTCCAGTGGCCAATGACGCGGGCCGGAGGCCGGTGTCCACCAGGCTTTCCTCGATCGAAAACTCTGACTGCAATTCGACTCCGGTCTCGGCTACCAGCACCTGCCGTTCCAGCTTCACGCCTTCATGGCCGCCTTCCTTGCCGATCTGGCATTCGACGCAGATGGTCATGACCGCCAAGTTCGCACCCACACAGCCCGCATCCGCAAAATCGCCACGGAGGCAGAGATAGGGGTGTTCGCCCGTCATTTCGCAGCCATGCTTTTATAGATAGTACCGATTGGCATAACACTTGTCGGAGGTGTCACAAGCCTGATCGGCATAGTCGCGGAAGGTCGTGCCTGCCGTGAGGATGACCATGTTGTGGCACACCTGCTCAAGCGCGGTTTGATACAGCGTTTTCTGCGGTTTGGCCGGTTTGCCGGACCCGCAACCGAAGGACCGCGAGAAGTCTCGGCAATATCCGTGGCAGTCAAAAACATCGGTATCCAGCGCAACCAGCTCTTTTCGCCAATCAGATGATGCGTCGGAGATGATAAATACGACCTCTTTTCGCGATGCGCATGGTGGAAGTCTTCCACGCTTGTGCAGCAAATTTCGTGACATAATGCGCAGCAAACCAAGCCGACCAAAAAGCCGCCGCAAGCGCGAAACGCCGAATTTCTTTATAATACAGGCCGGTTATGTGATCGCCAACTTGAGGATTGTGGCGGAGACGAAGTCCGAAAGTTATTGCTTATCAGTTGGTTAAGTGATTGTTTTTGTTGAATACGGGATCGCGGCGTGCTGCGGATTGTGCAGCAAAATGTGCAGCATAGTTGGGCAATTCTGGCTTCTCGTAGCCATTGGCAGGGAAAACCTGATACTCGACACCTTTAAATCGGAAGGCCTGGCGACTTCGCGCTTTGGTTCCCACGCCGCTGATATGCACGCCCAGATCAGGAGGCCTCAAACGGCCCAAATCCGCCGTTGAAACTAGCCTGCGAATGCTGCGGTTGCAGCCCGCAAAGCGGATGGGGTGGATGGCTCCTGCTCCATCGGCGTCGCAATGCGCCATACTGCAGTTGTCTATCACTGCTAGGAAAGGAGCCACCCAATGCAGGTTACAACAGTCGGCCTAGATCTGGCCAAGAACATCTTTCAGGTGCACGGGATTACAGAGGACGGAAAGGTTGCGTTCAACAAGTCGATCAGGCGGGCGCAACTCTTGCAATTTTTCGAGACCCTTGAGCCCTGTCTTATCGGCATGGAGGCGTGTGGATCAGGCCACCATTGGGCGCGGCAATTCCAGAAGCTGGGCCATGAAGTCCGGCTGATGCCCGCAATGTATGTGAAGGCCTACGTCAAACGCGGCAAGTCTGACGCCATTGATGCCGAAGCAATCTGTGAGGCTGTGACGCGCCCCACGATGCGGTTCGTGGCGATAAAGACTGAAGAACAACAGGGCGTTCTGTTCCTGCATCGCGCTCGCGACTTGGTCGTGCGGCAAAGGACCCAACTCAGCAACATGCTGCGCGGCCTGTTGGGGGAGTTTGGTATCGTGATTGCCCAAGGGATTGGAAGCGCCGTGAAGTTTGCTAAGGCGGTGCTGGACGGAGTTCTTCCGAACATCCCTGAAGTCGCTATCGATGTCCTGAAGAACCTGTGCAACCAGATGGTCGCTTTGCATCTGCGGATCCTCTGGTACGACAAACGCATCCTGCTTGAGGGTCGAAGAAATCCCCAGGTTATGCTGCTGAGAACCATTCCCGGAGTTGGCCCCGTGACCGCGTCAGCAATCGTCGCGACCGCTGGCAACGGGCATCAATTGGAGTTGGTTCCTGCACAATCTTCTCGCAACGGCGGCAGGATTTCTTGATCCGGGCGATCTCGATCACCTTCAGCTGCGCTGCGATCATGTCGATCAACTCGCTGACATCCTCGCCCAGGATGCGCAAATCCCCACCGCAATCCGGGCAGTTATCGCCGGGGTCAAGTTCCCGGCGTTCGCGCGGCGCATCCTTCGAGATACGCGGACGGCGGCGTAGGGGCTTCTCATCTGTGTCCGCTTCGCTCGCTGTTGCAGCGTTGTCCTCAGCGTCATCATTCTGTCCCGCCGCTTCATCGGCTTCGGCCATGGCAACCTGCAGGTCTTCGAGCGCCAATTCCAGTTGCGCGATCTCGCGTTCGATCTTCTCAGAGCTTTTGCCGAAAGCCTGCTTTTGCAGTTTGGCAATCCGTGTCCGCAGGGTCTGAACCAGCAGATCATGGGCGCGCAATGTGGCCGACAGCTTGGCATTCTCTGCCTCCAAAGTGGCGATGATAGCCCTTAAAACCGCAGGGTCATCAGAGAGAATTGACGCATCGCTGGACATGGCTGTGACTACCACGAACCACTGGAATACGCCATAAAAACAAGCAATATCAGCGCAGTAATTTACCCCACCCGTGCGGGCGGCGCACCCCAATCCGGCCTGCGCCAATCAATACCTTCCCAAAGCATAGCCAATTGCGCAGAGGTCAAACGCACACTCCCATCTTTCGCGACTGGCCAAGGAAAGCGCCCTTTCTCCAACACCTTGTAGTACAGGCAAAACCCCTAGCCATCCCAATACAAGAGTTTGATCCGATCCCCCTTGCGCCCCCGGAAAGCAAAGACTGCGCCACTCGCAGGACGTTGCCGCAGAACATCCTGCGCCAAGGCCGACAAGCCCGCAATCCCTTTGCGCATATCCGTCGTTCCACAGGCAAGGTAAACACGGACGCCCGTGCCGGGGCCGATCATGCCGTCTCGACCAACCGGATCAACTGCGTGATATCCGCCTCGGCCATGCCGGGCGGGCAGCGTAGAACCCGACCATTGGCAAAGCCGATCTCTGCAGCTGAGCTGTTCGGCGGCTCAGGGTTGCAAGTCGCAGGCAGTTCTGGCGCGCCCAGGCCCAGAAAGGCAACTCCTGCCGCCTCAGGCCAGAGCCCTTTATCCTTCATCTGCCGCCGCCACTGATAAATATGCTGACGCGTAACGTCATGACGGACGGCAATATCGGTCACGGTCGCGCCACCAACACCAACTTCCCGCAAAATCGACAGCTTCATATCGTCTGGCCAAAACCGCCGACGCTCCACACCAACAATCACCTCATGTCGCAAAATCTGCCCTCGCCGCATACGACGTCGTTAACCACGTCAGTAACGACAACCTATAAGATCTGATCATCCAGCGCGGCAGGCGGTATAAATCGGGCGGTTACTGACCAAGCCAAGAAGATCGCGCAAAACGCAAATTCAGGTCAAATGGCCCCGGCTGGATAGGCCGGGACTTTTTGTGTCCCGTCAGGCTGGCAACACCTTCGATTTCTGTTCGCCCAATCCGGCAATGCCCAAGGTCACTACCTCGCCACCGTGCAGATATTGCTGCGGGGTCTGCCCCATACCCACGCCCGGCGGTGTCCCGGTGGAGATCACATCGCCTGCCTGCAGGCTCATGAACTGGCTGCAATAGGAAACGAGTTGCGGGATCTTGAAAATCAGTGTTGAAGTTGATCCGGTCTGCATCCGCTTGCCATCCACATCCAGCCACATGTCCAAGTTGTCTATGTCCGCGATCTCATCAAGTGTGACAAGCCACGGACCTGTCGGCCCAAAGGTGTCACACCCTTTTCCCTTGTCCCACGTGCCTGCACGGTTGAGCTGAAAATCACGCTCTGACACGTCGTTGATAACGCAAAGGCCAGCGACATGGTCCATCGCATTGGCCTCGTCGATATAGGATCCCGGTTCGCCGATCACGACGCCCAACTCGACTTCCCAGTCCGTTTTGACCGAACCGCGCGGGACTTGAATATCATCATTCGGGCCGACCACGGCAGAGGTCCATTTGTTGAAGATGATGGGCTCTTCGGGGATTTGCATGCCCGCCTCTTCGGCGTGATCGGCATAATTCAGGCCGATGCAGACGTATTTGCCGATGTTCCCGACACAGGCACCAAGGCGCAGATCCTCTTGAGGTATGCCTTCGACCAGTGGCAGCGTTTCCGGGTCCAGCGCATGCAGGGCCTTCAGGCCAGAGGGGCGCAATGCATCGCCAGAAATGTCCGGCACGACGCCTGACAAATCGCGCACACAGCCTGACGTATCCAGAATTCCGGGTTTTTCTGCGCCAAGTGCGCCATAGCGGAGGAGTTTCATATCGTGTCCCTTTTTTCATAACCAAATTTGGCTTAATTAGGCAGCGCCGCGCGCCGCCCACAGCGCCCCACGGCGGATAATCTCGGTGACTTGTGGCACCCTCAGGTCTTCCAGTTCATGGCCGATCGAACAATAGAACACGCGCCCCTTGTCCCAACGGCGTTTCCAGACAACCGGGATCACGGTGCCTTCGATCCACCACAGATGATCCCCCGAGAATGTCGTGGTCGCCAAGACGTCGTTGGAGGGGTCGACAAGCATGTAGTATTGCTCGGTCGTCAGGCGGAAGCTTTTGATGCCTTGCACAATCGGATCATCCGGTTTGCAGATCGTCACGTCGTAATCAACGTAGTCCTCACGCGGCTGCAGGTTGTCGGGCCATCCGGGCGGATGCGCCACAAATTGACCGCCAATCAGAAAATGATAGGTCGGACGGTCGCGAAACGCGTCGCCCATGTGCCCGTGCCATCCCGCAATCCCGCAGCCGTTTGCGATCAGCTTCAATAGACCGTCTTCTTGCGGTTTGGTCATGTTGCCGAACTCTTCTTTGTGGCCCGACCGCGCAGAGGACCAGATCGGCGTGATCAAATCGACATTCGCCAAATGTTCGGGCCGCGCGAGCGGTTCCAGCGTGTCATAGACATCGACCGCGAAACCGTTGGCTTCCAGCAGGTCTTTATACCAATCCGCAAAATGGGTCGGCGTGTGGCCTTCCCAACCGCCAACAAACAGGGCCGCTTTCATGGCAGGTCCTTTCGCATGTAGTTCAACATCGACGCCATATCGCGGGCGCCATAACCTGCCTTCTCCGCCTCGATCAATTTGGCCAAAGTAGTCAGGCCTTGTGGCATCGCAATACCAAGCCGATCTGCAAGTTGCGCCGTCACTTCCATGTCTTTGCGGGCCAGGGCCACCGTGAACGTTACATCGTGGTTTGCTTCATTCAGATACAGCGGTCGCCGATATTTGAGCATCGGTGCACAGGCAGCGGATGCTTCAATCACGTCGAATGCGAGCTCAGGCGTGATGCCAGATGCTTCGGCCAATGTCATTGCTTCGGCAAGCGTCTGATTGATCCCGTGAATCAACGAATTCACTGCCAGTTTCATCACGGCCCCCGCGCCGGACTGACCAAGATAGATGGTCTCACGACCGACCGCATCGAAGACGGCCGCTAGATCCGCATCTGCGTTACGGCATCCCGCCATAATCAGCAGGTCTGCATCCGCAGCGGCTTGTGTCGCACCGGAAACGGGCGCATCGATCACCCGGATACCTTCAGGGGCCTTTGCAACCAGTGCGGCGATGTGGTCAGGGCTCATCGTACCCATTTCCACTAAGGTCGCGTCGCTTGTTGAGGCAAACAATCCATCTTGGCCAAAGTGCACTGCATCAGATGCACTGTCATCAGCCAGCATGGTGACGACGATCTGCGCTTGCCCCATCAGATCAGCAGGGGTTTGCACAGCTATACGACCCTCGTTCACAGCAAAAACTTTGGCCGTTTGCGCGGTACGGTTCCAGACAAACACCTCATGACCGGCCGCGATCAGGTTGCGCGCCATATGCGCGCCCATGCGGCCCAGTCCGGCAAAGCCAATGCGCACTTCAGGCGACCTTATCAGTGGCTGTGATCCCTGAAATCGCCTGAATGAGGCTTTCCTCGGTGACCTCTTCGGAGGTGAAGGTCCGCATCACCTTGCCTGAGAACATCGCGACGATCCTGTCGCTGACGTGAAGCACTTCGGGCATCTCGGAACTGACAACGATGACAGCATAACCTTGGGCAGCCAACTCGCGGATCAGATTGTGAATCTCGGACTTCGATCCCACATCAATCCCGCGCGTGGGCTCATCCACGATCAGCACTTTGGGATGCATCGACAGCCATTTGCCAATAACGATCTTTTGCTGGTTGCCGCCAGACAGGTTGCCCACCGTCTGCTTCCAGCCCGGCGTGCGAATATCCAGCTTGTCTTTGTATTTGTCAAAAATATCTGTCTCAGCGCCGGTTGCGACGAAGAGGCCGGATGACAGATCACCCACCTGCGGCAGGGTCATGTTATCACGGCAATTCATACCCAAAACGAGACCTTGGCCCTTCCGGTCCTCGGGCACCAGAGAAATGCCCTTGCTGATTGCATCGGCCGGGGAGGAGATGCGCACCTCTTCGCCGTCCAGCAGAATTGTGCCGGCACTGGGAGTCCGCAGCCCAAATAGTGTCTCTGCAATCTCAGTGCGCCCTGCACCGACCAGACCGTAAAATCCCAAAACCTCACCTCGGCGGACCTCAAAACTGACGTCTTTGAATAAGTCCCCACAGGAAAGGCCGCGAACTTCAAGTGCGGTATCGCCCATCTCATGATGGGTTTCATTTCGCGACAGATCCAGCGCGCGGCCGATCATCAATTGCGTGACCTCTTCTTCATTTGTGGCACGGGTTTCCAGCGTGCCGCGATAGGATCCGTCCCGCAGAACGCTGATCCGGTCGGTGATTTTGAAAATCTCTTCCATCCGATGGGAAATATAGATGATACCCACACCCTGACTTTGCAGGTCGGAAATGACGTCGAACAAAACGACCTTCTCGGCGTCAGTCAAGGAGGCGGTGGGTTCATCAAAGATAACGGCCTTTGCATCCACGGTCAGCGCGCGGGCGATCTCGACCATTTGCTGGTTCGCAATCGACAAATCCCCGACAATGGTCTTTGCGTTGAAGCCTACCTTCAGTTTCTCAAGGATGGCATCGGTTTGCGCATAAAGCTTGACCCAGTCGACCCGCCCGAATGAACGGCGCGGCAGCTCACCCAGGTAAATATTCTCAGCGACGGTCAGCTCTTCCGCGAGGCTAAGTTCCTGGTGAATGAACACAATTCCCTTGGACTTCGCCTGCAAAGGCGAGGTCATAACAGTCGGCAATTCCTCAACTATGATCTGGCCTTCTTCCGGCTGGTAGATGCCGCCCAGCACCTTCATCAAGGTTGATTTTCCGGCACCGTTTTCCCCCATTAGGGCATGGACTTCGCCGGGCATCACCGAAAATGAAACGCCATCAAGTGCGCGGACACCGGGGAAGGTTTTGACGATCCCTTCAAGGCGCAAAGCAGGTGTTTGTTCGGTCATATCTTCAACTCCTCTTTGCCCTTGGTGTTCAACTGGCGGTCAAGGAACAGGACCGCGATCAGAATGAGACCGATCACAAGGTTGACGGTCGATGTATCTGCACCAATGTGGCCAAGGCCCTTGCGCAACAACTGAATGGCCAGAACGCCGCCCAATGTGGAAACGATTGATCCTGACCCGCCAGTTAATTTGGTGCCGCCCAGAACTACAGCCGTAATGACCCAAAGCTCATAAAGTTGTCCGTCGTTTGGATTGACCGAACCGGACTCAGAGTAGAAAACCACCGCCGACAAGGCTGCCAGAAAGCCGATGATCATGAAATTGATCACCATGTGCGGACCAACCTTGATACCGGCATTCACTGCCGCCTCACGGTTGTTACCGATGGCATAGGCGTTGCGCCCATGAACCGTGCGCGTCATCACGTACCAGATGATAAAGGTCACGACCGCCAAAAACCAAGTGGCTGTGTGAAAACCAAGAAATTGCGCCTCAGCGAAATCCACCAGTGTCCAGTTCAGGCTCGAAGTAGGGTTTTCGCCATTGTACATGAACACCAGACCGCGAAAGCCCAGCATTGACCCAAGCGTCACGATGAAGGCATCAACACCCGTTTTCCAGACGATCAACCCGTTGATCGCGCCCAACACGACACCCGTCAGCAATGCCAGCCCCCAGGACACAGGGATTACCCAATCCCCCAGACCGGCAAATGCCACCCACGTCATACTGTCGAGTAGTATCACTGCAGATAAGGCAAAAATGGCACCGACGCTCAGGTCGATATTCCCGTTCACCATGATGATGGTCATGCCCATGGCGATAATGCCGATGGGGGCCGACTGCTTGAGCAATAACAGCATGTTGTCGAGGTCCATGAACGCCTTGTCTGACAACGACATGAATTCACCCGCCACGCTGAAGAAGACCAACTCAAGCACGATAAAACCCCAGATCGCGCCGTTCTTGAGAAATTTGGACAGTTTTCCAGCTTCCATTTTTCCGCTCCCCTACGCGATGTTTGACCAAAGCTTGCCGCGTTTGGCCGCAATATCGAGCCAGACCGCAAGAATGATGATGACCCATGTCACGACGAACTGGACATAGAATTGAAGGCCGACCAGCAGCAGACCGTTCTGGATAAATCCAAGGATCAGCACACCAATGACGGTTTTGAAGATGGTTCCGGACCCACCGAGCAAAGACGCGCCGCCAAGAATCACGGCCGCAAGAACATCAAGTTCCAGCCCTTGGCCGACCGTGTTTTGCGACCCCAAAGAGCGGCTCGCTTGAATGAGGCCAGCGACGGCCACACAGAACGCGGACATCATATAGCACAAGAAGACCACGCGCGCCCGCTTGATCCCAGAGAAGGTCGCGGCCGTCCCGTTGCCGCCCACGGCATAGACTTTGCGTCCAAAGGGTGTCTTTGCCAAGATGATCCCCAAAAGCGCCGCCAAGAGTACAAAAATCAGAATAGGCACAGGAATCCCGAGAGCAGATCCTTGTCCAAATACGGCGAACCAAGTTCCTTCTTTATCGACGATATCCATGTTCTGACCGCCCGAATAAGTCAGGGTCAGGCCATGAATTGCCGACAACATACCCAAGGTCACGATCAGCGAGTTGAGCTTGAGATACCCCACCAGAAATCCGATGAATGCCCCCAGGGACAGCGTCATGGCGAACATCGCGGGAATCGCAAGGGCGGGTCCAATCTTGTCATGCAGATCCAGCACGACAATCGTCGAAAACGACATCATGGACCCAACCGACAGGTCGAGGTTGCCGCTGATGACAACGAAGGTAACGCCGAGCGCCATGACCCCCAGAATGGCAGAAGACCGCACCACTCCCATCACATTGTCCAAGCTCAAAAACCGCTCGTTTGCCAATGTGAAACCGATAAGGAACACAGCAAAAGCAATCAAAATACCTTGCCGTGCCATAAATCGTCCGATGTCCGCCTTAGACATGCTCGCCATGTTTTCCTCCCATGGGCCAAAGGCCCGGCCTTCGTCGGCCTATTCGTCAGACCAATGTCATCCCACCATCAATCATGACGATTTGTCCGGTCATGTAGTCGCTATCCTTCGAAGCCAGATATGTCGTTGTTCCGGTGATATCTTCGGTTCTCGCGACACGTCCGCGCAGAATTTCGGACGAGAATTCTTCCATCGCCTGTCCCGGTCGCTCTGCGGCACCAATTTCCATCAGGTCCTGATCAACCTGTTCCCACATTTCTGTGGCTACCACACCAGGCGCAAATCCAGTGACGGTAATGTTATGCTTTGCTAGATCGCGCGCGCCCGACTGGGTCAGCGCCACGACGGCGAATTTACTGGCACAATACGGGGCAACATTGTCAAAACCCTGACGGCTCGCGATCGAGGCCGTGTTGATGATCTTGCCACCTGTGCCCTGGGTGATCATCTGATGGGCCGCTTCCTGCATGCCAATCATGCAACCCAAGCCGTTGACTCCCATAATGAAATTCCAGTTATCTTCGGTCACATCAAGGAAGTTCATTGGGCGGTTCACGCCGGCATTATTGAATTTGACGTCAAGTTTGCCAAACACCTGCACCGCATGTGCGATCATCGCTTTGACAGACGCGCGATCCGTTACATCGACCTGCGCATGAGTGACGTTGCCGCCATGCTGCGATGCCCGGTCAGCATTTGCATCCGCAACCTGCGCGACCTTGTCGCCGTTGATGTCCGCAAGACATACGTCAGCGCCCTCATCCAGCAATGCCTCGGCAATTGCGCGCCCGATACCTTGCGCGGCACCTGTGACAACACATGATCGCCCCGTCACACGTCCCATGATGCATCCTCTGGTAAAATAGCAATGAGTGTAGAGCAGAAGCGGGGCGCCGAAGCGCCCCGCGACACGGGAGGTGTTTAGAACACAGGTTTTGTGAACTCTGTCATGTTTTCCTGTGTGATCTTCGGTGTGTCGAAGTAGTTGAGGAACGGAAGCTCTTCACCGCTGATCAGGTCAATTGCAGACTGCAGCGCTGCTTCGGCGTCATCAACGGGGGACTGGTAGATCGAACCCCAGTATTCGCCACGCTCCATCGCCTCATAACCAACTGCAAAGTTGGTCGCACCGACGAAAGTGATACCTTCGGCACGGTCCGCCGCAAGGGCCGCGTTCAAAGCGCCGACACCCATGTTGTCATCGCCGGCATACACGCCATCGATGTCGTCATACTTCACAAGAAACGCTTCCATGACCTGCTGAGACTTTTCACGGTTCCAGTCACCGGGCTGCTCGTCGATCTGCTCTACATTTGGGCAGACTTCGGGCAGACGATCATTGAAGCCCTTCGCGCGCTCAATGGCAGTCGTGTAGCCTGGCTGGCCAGTGATGTGAACAACCTTGGCTTCATTCTCGATACCTAAAGTCTTGAAGCGATCACACATGATTTCGGCAGAGCGCGAGCCTTGAGTAATGTTATCGGGGCCAGAGAACGTCGCGACGAACGGGAAACCGGCTTCGGCGATGTTGGAGTTGGTCACAACTACCGGGATGCCAGCTGAATGTGCTTTACGCACAGCAGGAATCACCGCTTCACCGTTTGTTGGCCAGATGATGATAGCATCGACTTCCTGCTGGACCAGGTCTTCCATCTGGGCGATCTGACGAGCAACATCGCCACCCGCGTCCAGAACGACGACTTCGACGTTCTCGTTTGCTTCGGCTGCGGCGATGAATGCTTTTTCGTATGTTGTCTGGTAGCTGTCGACACCAACGTTGTTCTGCGTGATGCCGATGCGCATCGGGCTATGGCCATCTGCATAGGCTGCGCCTGCAACGGTCAGTGCTGTCGTTGCGGCAGTTGCCGACAGGATTGTACGTATTTTCATAGTGAGCTCCTCCAAGAACTTGTTAGACTTTTATGTCTGCTCCCCCTTCTCCCAAGGAGGAATCACCATTCGGCGTACCGAAATGATTGCCCTCACCTTGCCGTGAGCCTGCCAGCACAACCTCCATAATAATATCCGATTTGAATGTTTATTTATCCATTATGGACATTATTGCGATACAATTCGAAGCCATTCCCACATCAACATGAGGAGACTCTTGTGACGATTAAAAATTCATCCGAAATGGATAAATCACGTGGTCGAGGCCAGTCGCGTCATCACCACACCAAAGGGAAGGCAGCGGAAGAGGGTATGAATGTCATGAGGGGGGAAAACTTCAATCAGCTCATTCCGCCTCAGGCAAAGGCCGATATGCTGAGCGTTCTATCTTTTATGGAAGATCTCGGCGATGAGCTGGAAACCTCGTCTGAGCTGTTTGCACCCACACCGAACCTACGCATCACCATGCACCTGATCCGCGGTCATCTAGAAGGGCGGCTCACAACGATGACGTCCTTGATTGGCGCCAGCCGCGCACCCTACGCGACGGCAAACCGCCGCATTAAGGACATGCAGGAATCCGGCCTGATTGATCAGCGGCCCCGCACTGCGACAGGGAAAAGCTTTTCCCTGCATCCCAGCGTTCAATTGCTCGATCAATGGACGCAGCTGACCAGCCGCGTCCAGCGCCTTGCAAAATCGCAATTCGGCGGTGCCGCTGCAGCAGAAACCTCAGACTACTACTTCGGCGAGTCTTACCTTAGCGCAAAATCGATCCCACCGATGAAAGTCCTTTCCGAGCCGCTTAAACTGGCAGGAGGGCTGCGTGTTCTGGTGCATGGCGACCCGACTTTCATGGTGATGGACAACCTCAAACGCCAGTTTGAACAGACGATCGGAACGCAAATCCATCAACGCGCGTTTTCCATTGATCGTCTGCATGAAGAAACGATGCGCAACGCAAGCCGCAAATCCAGCAACTACGACATTATCGCCGTGGATCTCCCCTGGGTCGGCGGGTTTGCTGAAAAGAATGTCCTGATGCCCCTTGATGAGGTCATGGATATTGCCCGCATCGACCCGTCTGATTTTCACATTGCAGGCTGGCAAGCCGCCCATTGGGCTGGGCGTGCATACGGTATCCCGGCTCAAACGACCCCAGAGTTATTGTTCTTCCGAAAGGACTTATTTGCGCAGGCGGGCCTTGAGCCGCCGCGAACCACTCAAGATTTGCTGGACGCCGCAATGGCGCTGCACGATCCTCAGCGCGGGCTGCATGGCATTGCCTGGAACGCTGCGCGCGGGACCGCATTGGGTCACACGGTTTTGATGACACTGGCGGATTTTGGACAACCCGTTCTGGACTTGAAACCGAATGCAGGCGGTTATCAGACGCAGCATCTTGCAAACCACGATTACCGCTTCACGATTGACACGCCAGCCGGTCTACAAGCGGCAGAGTTTCTCAAAGAGCTGCTGAAATATTCACCCCCCGATATTCTGTCGATGTCATGGTACGAACGCATCCGCCCCTATGCTGCCGGGCAGATCGCGATGGCGTACGGATATACGCTGCTTGCCCCCTATTTTGAACTTGATGACGCCTCGCCCGCCAAGGATCAGACCGGGTACTTGCCTCACCCTGCGGGGCCAAACGGGGTACCCATCGCCCCGGTTGGCGGCTATGTGATGGGGATACCGGCCAACCTGCCGAAAGAGCGCGTTGCGGCGGCGGTCGAGGCCCTGCTGGTTTTCACCTCACCTTCTGCGCAAAAACTGTATGTTCAGAACGGCAGCCGGACCAACCCACGCTATTCCGTAGGTTCAGACCCCGACGTACGGCGTCTGTCCCCGATATTCGAAGCGGTCGACGGAATGTCCTGGCGCGATGAACTTCAGTTCTGGCCAAGGCCACCGGTCCCCGAAATCAACGAAATCATCCGAATCTGCGGAGAAGAATTTCACGACATGCTGCGCGGCATTATCAGCCCGCAGGAAGCATTGCGTCGCGCCCAAGAGAGAGCGGACGCTACCCTACGACCACCCGCATAATCATAACGTCAGGAGGAGACACCCATGGACCCCAACCGCCTCAAAGGTAAAAATATTCTCATCACAGGTGCCGCCCGCGGCATGGGTGAGGCCAACGCACGATCGTTTGCCGAACAGGGTGCCAATGTCTGTATCGGTGATCTGGACTTCGACATGGCGAAAACTGTCGCGGATGAAATCAATGCAGCCGGGAATGGCACAGCTATTGCCGTTAAGATGGATGTCACCAAACGCGAAGACAACATGGCCGCTGTCGCCGCAACTGTCGAAGCCTTCGGGTTCATCAATGTCGGTGTGTTTAACGCGGGTCTGAACAAACCCCGATTCTTCATGGATATCGATGAAGACAACTGGGACATGATCATGAACGTCAACACCAAGGCGATGTGGCTGGGTATGCAGGAAACCGCACGCCAGATGATCGCCCAAGGGCCCATGGAAGATCATCCCTACAAGCTGATCAACGTCGGCTCCATCGCGTCGCGCAAGCCGCTGGTGGATGTGACGGTTTACTGCACGTCGAAATACGGCTGCCTTGCCCTGACCCATTGTGGTGCCATTGGTCTGGCCGAGCACG
>CAZITF010000013.1:0-25636 GCA_964542095.1 uncultured Rhodobacterales bacterium | reverse complement strand
GCCCGAACCCTTCCGCGAAGGGGCCAAGCGGGCCAGAGAAATGATCAAGGGGATGACTGTCGGCGGCACATTGTTCGAGGAACTGGGTTTCAGCTATCTTGGCCCGATCGACGGGCACGACATGGACCAGCTTTTGCCCGTCCTGCGCACGGTCAAGGCGCGGGCCACCGGTCCGATCCTGATCCATGTGCTGACCAAAAAGGGCAAGGGCTACGGCCCCGCCGAAACTGCCCGCGACAAGGGCCATGCGACAGCCAAGTTCGACGTGGTGACCGGCGCGCAAAAGAAATCGCCCAGCAACGCACCCAGCTACACAAAAGTCTTTGCAGATCACCTGATCAAGGAGGCGCAGGCCGATGACAGGATTTGCGCCGTCACGGCCGCCATGCCAGACGGCACCGGCCTCAACCTTTTTGCCGAACGCTATCCCAGCCGCTGCTTTGACGTGGGCATCGCCGAACAGCACGGCGTCACCTTCTCCGCCGCGCTGGCGGCGGGCGGGATGAAACCGTTCTGTGCGATCTATTCGACCTTCCTGCAACGTGGATACGACCAGGTGGTGCATGACGTGGCGATCCAGCGCCTGCCGGTCCGCTTTGCCATCGACCGCGCCGGCCTTGTGGGCGCGGATGGGGCGACACATGCGGGCGCGTTCGACATCGCCTACCTTTCCAACCTACCCGGCTTTGTCGTCATGGCCGCCGCGGACGAGGCGGAGCTGGCCCATATGGTTGCCACCGCCGCCGCACATGACGGTGGTCCCATCGCCTTCCGCTTTCCCCGTGGCGAGGGCACGGGGGTCGAAATGCCCGAACGCGGCACGCCGCTTGAAATCGGCAGGGGCCGGATGATCCGACAGGGCAAGGGCGTCGCCATCCTCAGCTTTGGCACCCGGCTGGCAGAAGTTGAAAAGGCCGCCGAGAACCTCACCGCAAAGGGGATCACGCCGACTGTGGCCGATGCCCGCTTTGCCAAGCCGCTGGACCGCGACCTGATCCTTGACCTTGCGCGCACCCATGATGCCCTGATCACCATCGAAGAGGGGGCCGTGGGCGGTTTCGGCAGTCACGTCGCCCAACTGCTGGCGGACGAGGGCGTGTTCGATCATGGCCTGAAATATCGGTCCATGGTGCTGCCCGATACGTTCATAGATCAGGCCAGCCCGGCGGATATGTACGCTGTCGCAGGCATGAATGCCGAACAGATCGAGGCCAAGGTTCTCAGCGTCCTGGGTGTGGCGTCATTGGGCGAAGCGCGCGCCTGAGACTTGCGCGAAAGGCCAGGTTGCGCCAACCTGCGCGAATGAGCATCCACAGTCGCCCTGTCCTTTACTACCGGTGGGTCGTGTTCCTGCTCGCCGCTGGCTATTGCCTTTACCAGATCCTGTTCGGGTCCTGGACAGGCCCAGGCGGCCCCTTCCGTTACCTCACCATCTGGGTGCTGTTTCTGTCCTTCTATGCGGCCAGCCGGATGTTGGCGCTGACAGAACGGCGCATCACGCGACGCCACGAGGTGACGGCCATGACCGCCGCCGTGCTGAATGTCATGGTCGTGTTTCTCTATTGGCGGCTCTATCTTGCCGACCCGGCGCTGGTGAACAACGGCGATCCCATCGTGTGGTGGCTCGAATACTATCTGCACGGGCTTGGCCCCGCCTTGCAGATCATCGATGCGCTTTTCATCGGCGCGGTGTTCCGCCGGGTCTGGCGGGCGGTCCTGCCGCTTTTGGCGATCATCGGGGCCTACGTGGCCTGGGCCGAATTCTTTGTGCAACGGTTCAACGAACGGCCCGCAGGGTCGGTGACCAGCGGGCTGCCTTACCCGTTTCTCAACAACATGGAACTGCCCGAGCGGGCGGCCTTCTACATGGTGAACGCGGGCACGGCGCTGGGCCTGTTGATGGTGTTCGGACTGGTCGGCGCGGTGCTGTACCGGGCGATGCGCAATCAGGTTCCGGCCTGAACCAGCCACAGGATCATGGCGGCCATACCGCCGACAACCACATAACCACCCAGCACATACAGCCCGTCCCGGATCATCAAGCCAAAGGACATCAGCGCAACGGCCCCCGCACCGATGGATGTCACAAAGGGCAGCAATTCCAGCATCGGCCAGATCAGCGGCACCAAAAGGCACAGGGCCAGCGTCAGCCAGCGCAACGGCCCAGAGGTCAGGACGCGCAGGCGCGGATGGGAATGACGGTCGATCCACGCGGCGGGTTTGCGCAGCCACCCCACCGCCCTGTGCAGACGGTCCGACCGGACATGCCGGTTGCGCAGCACCGGTGGCAGCCACAGGTGATCCCGTCCGATCAGGGCCTGCACCATCACCATTACGATCACGATGGTGGACAAGGTAGGCATGCCCGGAATCCCCGACAGAGGCGACACCAGCAGCAGGGCGATCACCAGCACCACCGGCATGATCGACCGATCTCCGATCCGGTCCAGAACATCCTGAACCGACACGTTATCGCCCGCCGCCGCGGCGTCGATCCGGTGCAGCAAATCCGTCAGCGTGACGTCGTCAGCCATGTTCGTCGGCCAGCAGGGCCGCCAGCCCTTCGCGATAAGTGGGATACAGCAGGGTCACCCCCAACTCCTCCCTGATCCGGTCATTCCTGACCCGCTTGCTTTCGGCATAGAAACTGCGCGCCATCGGGGTCATGTCGGCGGTTTCGAAATCGACCGCAGGGGGCAGGGGCAGGCCCAGCAGGTCTGCGGCATGTCCGATCACGTCCTGCGGCGGGGCGGGGTCGTTGTCGCATACGTTGTAGATCGCACCGGGATTGGGCCGCGCGATCGAGGCGGCGACGACTTGGGCTATGTCATCCACGTGAATGCGCGAAAACACCTGACCGTCCTTGATAATGCGGCGCGCGGTTCCGCCACGCACCTTGGCAAAGGGGCCGCGTCCGGGGCCATAAATGCCCGCCAGGCGGAAAATGTGCAGCGGCAGGTCAGGAATGGCGGCCCAGGCGGCCTCGGCCTCGACCCGCCACTGACCGCGTTTCGTGGCTGGGGTCAGGGCCGCCGTTTCATCGACCCACCCCCCTTGACGATCTCCATAAACGCCTGTGGTCGACAGATACCCGGCCCACTCAATTGCGCTTGCCCGCGCGCGGATCAAGTCACCCACCTCGCGCAGCACCGGATCGCCCTTCGCATCCGGCCCGGCCGAGATCAGCAGGTGCGTTGCCCGCCCAATCGCGCCCGCCATATCGGTGCCGGGAAAGATCAGCGGCTCGACCCCCGTGGCGGCCAGCGCCTCGGCCTTGTCCGCGCTGCGCGTGGTGGCGATGATGCGCCAGCCCTGCGGCAGCAACAGCTTGCTCAGCGCGCGCGCCGAAAACCCGTGTCCGAACGAAAGCAATGTCTTGGTCATGCCCCATAGGTGACGCTTGTGCGCGGGCGCGACAAGCCCCTTGCCAATCCGCGCGTCCCTTTGCCTAATCGCAGGATGAGCAAAAAACCCGATCTGGACAGCGCCTATGCGCTGGAAACGCCCGCCGATTCCGTGCGGCTCTATGCCGATTGGGCAGACAGTTATGACCACGGCTTTGCCCAAGCCAGCGGCTATGTTCTGCACTTCGAGGTCGCACGCCATTTCGCGCTGATGGGCGGCTTTGGCCCGGTGCTGGATGTGGGCGCCGGGACGGGCCTGTGCGGGCAGGCGGTGGCCGCGCGCGGGATCGGCCCGGTGGATGGCACCGACCTCTCGCCGCAGATGCTGGAACAGGCCCGGGCCAAGGGCGCCTATCGCCACCTCTTCGAGAGCAACCTGCTGGAGGGTCTGACGCCCCCGGACGGGGTCTATCAGGGTGCGGTCAGTTCAGGGACATTCACCAATGGCCATGTGGGGCCATCGGGCCTTGATCCGGTGCTGAAAGTCGTGCGCCCCGGCGGCTGGATCGTCTTGTCGGTGAACGCGCAGCACTTTCAGGCCGCAGGCTTTGCCGCCAAACTGGACGAGATCGCGGACCGGATCACCGACCTCAGCCAGACCGAAGTTGCCATCTACGCCCCCGGCTCCTCCGGTCCCCATGCGGACGACACCGCACTGCTTTTGGCGTTCCGCAAGAACTAGGTGTACATCTGCGTCTTGCGCGCCCGCGCCTCTTCGGTCGCACGACCCGTACCGTCGTGATAACTGCCGAACCAGCGATCCCACGGCATCTCGACCGTGCCGTAGTTGCACTCGAAATAGCGGTGATGCAGCTGGTGAAAGAACACGCCCATGCGCATCTGCTTGTTGTCCCTCACCACCAGTTCCTCGAACCCCGAATGCGAGAAAACGGGATGCGTGGACTGCACATAGCCGTGGAACATCACATGCAGAGGGTGGGTTGGCACCACCAGATGGATCGCGAAATTTGTGTAGAACAGGGCATGCTCGACCGGGTGCATGGCGATGCCCGACCACGGGCCGACATTGACGTTGCGGTGATGCAGGCTGTGCGCCAGTTTATAAAGCGGCGGCCAATGCAACGCCCGGTGAATCCAGTAGAAATGAAAGCTCGACCAGATCGGGATCAGCACAAAGGCCGCAACAAACCACACCGGATTGTCCGGGAACAAAAGCGTCGGCGCATAGCCATTGGCCATCATCCAGAACACGCCGATTTGCGCCGCGCTCCACAAGGTGATGCCGCTGGCGATATGCCAGAACATGTTGTCCAGCACCTGATTTTTGAAGGTAAAGCTGCCGTTCCGGCGGTTCTGATCGCGCGGGTCGAACTTGGTCGCATCACCCTGACCCTTGCGCATGATCAGCCAGTAGTGCAGCGCCCCCGCGATCAGGCATTGCGGCACCAGATTGGCCAGCCACACCCGTATCATCCATCCGGGCTGAAACGCCTGCATCGCCTCAAGCGGCGGCAGGATCAGGAAATAGGCACCCAGCGCCAGCACAAGGCACAGGGTCGTGGTCGAAATCTCGAACCAGAAGGCGGCATACCATTTGAAGATCGCAACCGGACGGGGCGGCCACACAAACAGCGGGTTCTGCGCGATGGGCGTGGGCGGGCGATGATTCCAGCGCGCCGCCTCCCTGGCCTCTGCATCAGTTGGCATAGTTCGATCCCTCCTCATCCAGTATGGCCTTCAGCTCGGCCAGATGACGTTCATCCTGTTCGGGATAATCCTCAATGTCCTGGGCCGTCTTTTCGGCAATGTCGTCAGGGATCAGGCGTAGCGGCTTGCCCGTCTGCAGGGCCAGCAGGTAGGTCTGGCAGGCCCGCTCGAAATAGAACATGCGGTTGAATGTGTCGGCCACCGTGTCGCCCAGCACCATGATGCCGTGATTGCCCATCACCATCACCTTCTTCTTCGGATCGTTGAACAGTTTGGCACAGCGCTCGCCCTCTTCCTCGAAGGCCAACCCGCCATAGCTGTCGTCCACCACAACGCGGTTGAAAAACATGCACCCGTTCTGATCGACGGGTGGCAAAGTGCTGTCAGCCAGCGCGGCAAGGGCCGTGGCATAGGGCGAATGCACGTGCATCGCGCAGCGCGCATGGGCGCAGAACTTGTGCATCCCGCCGTGCAACCCCCACGCCGTCGGATCAGGCGCGTCCGGCCCTTCCATACTGGCCGGATCATTGGCATCGACCACAATCAGGTCGGACGCCTTGATGCGGGAAAAATGCATCTGGTTCGGGTTCATCAGGAACCTGGTGCCATCCTCGTTGATGGCGAGGGAAAAATGGTTCGCCACCGCCTCGTGCATGTTCAGGCGCACGGTCCAGCGAAAGGCTGCCGCCAGGTCCACGCGTTCCTGCCAGTGGTCCATGTTGGGGCGGATGTTGGTGACGGTCATGGCATGTGGCTCCCGTTAGGTTTCACGGTAGGGTGCAACGGTTCACCGCGTTGGATCAACCTTGAAACCTGTTCTGATTGCGACGTTTCACGGCGCATCCCGCTGGCTGGCAAGCCAACGAGAGATCACGATGACACGCATGATCGCGATCGCAAAGATGAGCACCTGAATCGCAAGACTGAATACCGGCTGCATTACCGGCGCGTAGAGCAGAATGTTGCTGGGTTGCATTTGCGCCATCGCCTGGAATTCGGCAAAGCGATAAGCCAGAGCCTCGGCGCTATAAAGGACCGTCATCAGCAAACTGTCGCGCCATGTGCCCATCAGCAGCGTCCAACGCTGCTTTTCCGATGTTGTGCCGTAGATGTCCCGCGTTCGGCCATAGAAGGCAAAGGCGACAATGATCAGTCCGGTTGCCAGAACGAGTGTGACAACACCCAGTCCGAACATTGACTGGCGAAATCCGTCACTGCCGAGTGCATCAAACAGATCCATGATCAATCACCTTTCCCCCGCGACGGCACCCACGCATAGCCGTTCTCGCACAGGATATACGCTTCGCGCAGGCCGTGGGGTTTGTCGGTTGGCACTTGCAGGATCATGCCGCCGTTGGCCTCGGCCAGTTTCACAGCCTCCTCCGGGTCGGTGTCGTATAATCGGATTTCGATGCCCCCGCCGCGCGGCGGGTTTTCGGGCAGCAGGCCCTGCAACGGGTTGGAATGGTAAGTCCCGTCGCTGTGCAGCTGAAACACCTGGTCCCCATAGGTCATGATCGCGAAATCGGCAGTGGGTTGGAACGCCTGCATTCCGAACACGGCCTTGAGAAAGTCAACCTCGGCTCCCACATCGCGCACCAGAAGGTTCAGGCCCATGCCGCGCAGGCTGCGCCCGAATGTGTCGGCATCCAACTTGTTATAATCCATCGCCGCAGCTTGCCGAACTATGTGGATGCGTCAACCCTTTTGCTTCGGCGTCGATCAGCGGCGCACTGCCTGCACCGGCAAGGAGACCGGCGGGCCAGTTTGGCGGCAGGTCCGGTACCGCTTCGGACGGGCGGCACGGGCGTACGCACTGCCCGCAGGCAACGCCGGGCGGATCAGCACAATGGGGTGCTGTACCATTGCACGCAGCAATGCATCCTCCGACACGCCGTCGTCCAGAGGGTCCAATTCGGCCTCCGGGTTTTTGAAAGTCCGCAGCGGGGTGTGCGGCGTCGGCCCGGCAGCGGCAAATAGCACCGACAGCTGGGGCCGGGTCCGCCCGGTGTGCATGTATCAAAGATCGTCGGCGTGAATCGCGCGTCGCGGATGATCTTCAGCCTATTGCGCGATGTGCTGCGGTCGGGGTTGTGATGTAACGCGATACCCACGGGCCAAGTGATCGCCGTCTTTGATGACAGTTTCAAGACTTCGCGCCGGTCCCCCTTGCACACCGCGCGGATTCTTGATCCAACGGGACATGGAACATGCGCTCTTCCCTTCATGGCCCGACACTGCCCCCGACCTTGTAGATGTTGCCGCTGGCCGCAGCCCGGCTGATACCGTGATCCGTGGCGGCACTTGGGTGAACGTCCACACTCGCGAGGCATTGCCGGGCTACGACATCGCGATCAAATCTGGCCGTATCGCTTGTGTGGTGACCGATTCAGCCTATTGCACCGGGCCGGAAACCGAAGTGATCGAGGCCAAGGGCCGCTATATGATTCCCGGTCTGTGTGATGGGCATATGCACATCGAAAGCGGTATGCTGACCCCTGCGGAATTTGCCGCTGCCGTGATCCCGCACGGCACCACCAGCATGTTCACCGACCCGCATGAGATCGCCAACGTGCTGGGCCTTGGCGGTGTGCGTCTGATGCATGACGAGGCGTTGATGCAGCCGGTGAACATCTGGACGCAAATGCCGTCCTGTGCGCCCTCCGCGCCGGGGATGGAGACAACGGGCTACGAGATCAGTGCCGAGGACGTGGCCGAGGCAATGGGCTGGCCCGGAATCATCGGTCTGGGCGAGATGATGAACTTTCCCGGCCTTGCCGCGGGCGATCCGCAGATGCTGGCCGAGGTTGCAGCGACACAGCGCGCGGGAAAGACAGTGGGCGGGCACTATGCCTCGCCTGATCTTGGGCCGGATTTCGCGGCTTATGTGGCCGGAGGCCCTGCGGATGACCACGAAGGCACGGTCGAGGCAGATGCAGTCGCGCGTATGCGGCAGGGCATGCGGTCGATGATCCGCCTTGGGTCGGCGTGGTATGACGTGGAGACGCAGATCACCGCGATCACGAAAAGAGGGCTCGATCCGCGCAACATGATCCTGTGTACGGACGATTGCCATTCCGGCACTCTGGTGAACGAGGGGCATATGAACCGCGTCGTGCGCCACGCCATTGCCTGTGGATGCGATCCGCTGGTGGCGTTGCAGATGGCGACGATCAATACCGCGACCCATTTCGGGCTGGAGCGTGAAATCGGGTCGCTCACCCCCGGGCGTCGGGCGGATGTCATCCTGACCTCCGACCTGACTACCCTGCCCATCGAGCATGTGATCGCACGCGGCAAGACGGTGGCGGTCGACGGTGCCTTGACCGTGGATTGCCCGCACCTCGACTGGCCTGACACCGCACGTCAGACCGTGCACATGGGCCCGCCCAAGACGGCCGCGGATTTCGAGATCAAAGCCCCCGAGGGACGCAACTCGGTCACCGCAAACGTGATCGGAGTGGTCGAGAACCAGGCCCCCACCAAGGCACTGAAACGCGACATGCCGGTCAACGACGGCAAGGTCGAAAGCCACGGCGACACCTGCCAGATCGCGCTGGTCGAGCGGCATCGGGCGACGGGTGGAGTGGTGAATGCACTGGTGTCGGGCTTCAGCTATCAGGGGCGCATGGCCATCGCCTCGACCGTGGCCCATGACAGTCACCATATGATCGTCGTCGGCACCGATCGCGATCAGATGGCGCTTGCAGCCAATCGGCTGGCCGAGGTGGGTGGTGGCATCACCATCTGGCGCGAGGGCGAGGAACTGGCGCTTGTCGAATTGCCCATCGCCGGTCTGATGTCTGACAGCCCCGCGCGCGAAGTGGCGGCCAAAGCCGACAAGATGGTGCAAGCCATGGTCGATTGTGGCTGCACTCTGAACAACGCCTACATGCAACACTCGCTTCTGGCTCTGGTAGTCATCCCCGAATTGCGCATCTCCGATCTGGGGTTGGTCGATGTGCGCAGCTTTGAATTCATACCCATACTTGAGCCAACAACATGAAGACGCTTTCTCCGGGCACACATGCTCATACCGAATTTCACGATGCCAAGGCGGCGGTTGCGCACCTCAAGGTGCTGTATGACCAGGCGGTCAAATTCCTGTGCGACCAGTTCATGGATGCCATGCGGGATGGCCCGCCCGAGGGGCGCATCCGCGCCTTTTATCCCGAGATCCGGTTCACGACCACGTCCTATTCCCGGGTCGACACCCGGTTGAGCTTTGGCCACGTGGCCAATCCGGGCACCTATGCGACCACGGTGACGCGGCCTGACCTGTTCGAGAACTATCTGGTCCAGCAGATCGGCCTTTTGATCACCAACCATGATCAGCCGGTCGAGATCGGCTATTCCAACACGCCGATGCCCGTGCACTTTGCCGTGGCCAATGATCCGCACATTTCGGTGCCGCAACAGGGGGCTGCGGCGTTTTCCATGCGCGACGTGTTTGACGTGCCGGACCTGTCAAACACCAACGATGATATCGTCAATGGCACCTATACACCCATCGACGGGATCGCGCCGCTTGCCCCTTTCACGGCGCAGCGGATCGATTATTCGCTGGCGCGTCTGTCGCATTACACCGCGACCGAGCCGCATCACTTCCAGAACCACGTGCTGTTCACCAACTACCAGTTCTATGTGTCGGAATTCGAGGCCTATGCCCGCGCGCAACTGGACGACCCGGACAGCGGTTATGCCTCGTTCGTGTCGACCGGGAACGAAGAGATCACCGCCGGTGACCAACCCCTCGCGGAAAGTCCCAAGACCCCGCAGATGCCGACCTATCACCTCAAGCGGCTGGACGGATCGGGCATCACGCTGGTCAACATCGGAGTGGGCCCGTCCAACGCCAAGACGGCGACCGACCACATTGCGGTGCTGCGCCCGCATGCGTGGCTGATGGTCGGGCACTGCGCCGGTCTGCGCAATTCTCAGGCGCTGGGCGATTTCGTACTGGCCCACGGCTATCTGCGTGAAGACCACGTGCTCGACAACGACCTGCCGCCCTGGGTGCCGATCCCGGCGCTGGCGGAAATCCAGATCGCGCTGGAAGACGCGGTGGCCAAGGTTACCGCCCTCGAGGGTTACGACCTCAAGCGCATCATGCGCACCGGCACCGTCGCCACCCATGATGACCGCAACTGGGAATTGCGCGACCAGCGCGGCCCGGTTCAGCGATTGTCACAATCCCGCGCCATTGCGCTGGACATGGAAAGCGCGACCATCGCCGCCAACGGTTACCGGTTCCGGGTGCCCTATGGCACGCTCTTGTGTGTTTCGGACAAGCCGCTGCATGGCGAATTGAAGCTGCCCGGCATGGCCTCGAACTTCTACAAAGAGCAGGTTGCGCGTCATTTGATGATCGGAATCCGGGCGATGGAGCAGTTGCGCGAAATGCCTCTGGAACGCATTCACAGCCGGAAATTGCGTGCTTTTGACGAGACTGCCTTCCTTTGAAGCGCTTTGTGTTCTGCATGAATCACAAGGCGCCGCCTCTTCCTTTGGTCGAACGCGCCTTGTGATTTTGGGTCCCGGATCAAACTCAAAGTGCTGAAATGGGCTGAAAACCGCAAAAAACAGCGGTTTTTCCCTTGCAAGAGGCCACTATTCATTGTGTTTTCCCACAACATACCGTTACAAAACGGTTAGGAGGCCCTAATTCTCGGGCAGACGAAGGAGACCAGAAAATGGCAAAACCGATGACAAAAACCCAACTCGTCGCCGCGCTGGCTGAAGATATGGGCACTGACAAGAAATCTGCAGGCGCAGCGCTGGACGCAATCTGCGGCCTGATCACCAAGGAAGTATCCGGCGGCGGTGCCGTCACCCTTCCCGGTGTTGGCAAGATCTATTGCCGCGAGCGGCCCGAGCGCATGGTGCGTAACCCGGCCACCGGTGAGCAGTTCAAGAAAGAAGCTGACAAGGTCGTCAAGATGACCATCGCCAAAGCGCTGAAGGACAGCGTGAACGGTTAAGTCGACTTTACTTGCCGGAAACGGTACCTGGGGCTGTCCATCTCGGGCAGCCCTTCTTCGTTGAGTGCGCGTCAATCCGCGTGCGCGTCGATGAAAGGTGTCGCCAGATCCAGCAACCGGTCAAGATTCGGATCGCCGCGCGCGAGTATATGGTTCATCCCGGGAAGTTCGGCAAAGCTGGCATTCGGAATCCGCCGCGCCATCAGCCGCCCCTCGGTCACCGGTACCACGCGTTCATCGCGTGTGTGAACCACCAGCGTCGGCACACGCAATGCGCGCAGCACCGAGGCGGGAATGTCGATTCCCCCGTTCATCTCGTAAACGCGCAACGCGTTTTCCGATGATATCGTGATCCGCTGCAATTCGTCGAAACTGTTGCGCACATCCTGCGGCGCGTCCGCCAGAAAAGCATCGGTAAAAAAATTGCGGTAGATCGGCAGATCCGACCCCCATCCTTCGCGGATCATGAGGCCCGCGACACTGAAGAGTTTTTCTTCTTCGGGATCATTGCGTTTGAGCCGCCCGCGCACGTAACCACCATAAAGAACCAGGCATGTGACCTGCTCGGGATGCCGCAACGCGTACATCAGCGAAAAAGCCGCGCCCTGACTGATGCCAAGCAGCGCGAAGCGATCCAGCCCGGCGCTGGCCACCACGGCTTCCATGTCCTCGATCATCGCGTCGCTGTCGATGCGCGCCACCTCGTGATCCGACAGGCCGTTGCCGCGCTGATCGAACCGCACGAAACGATGATCGCGTGAAAACCGCTGTGGCAGTTCCCGCATGATCGGGTTCTGCAATTCGAACTCCAGATGGTTCAGCCAGTGCGGCGCGCGCAGCACCGGCGGGCCCGAACCGGTCGCCGCCCAGGCGATCGTCGTGCCATCCGCCGAGGCGCAAAAGCGCACCGACTGTTCGTCGGCAATCGGTGCGACTTCGCTTTCGACGTGTTCATCCATCGACCAATGCCATGTCCGAATTCGACGGTTGATGTTCTTGATGCGCTGCGTGCCCATGTCGCGGAACCGGTTGCGCATTTTGTCGGTGATGCTTTGCATGACAATGTCGCTCACACATATGCCGCCCGGTTCGGCCAGGGTCTCCATCCGCGCAGCCACGTTCACACCGTCCCCGAACACGTCGCCATCTTCAAAGATGACATCGCCCAGGTTAATGCCGATGCGGTAGCGAATGCGCGTTTCGGCTGCCACATCCTTGTCATGCGCATGCAACTCTGTCTGCATGTCAACCGCGCACTGCACTGCGTCCCTAACCGAAGGGAATTCGCAGATCAGCCCGTCACCGGTCGTCTTTATGATACGACCGCGCAGGCGTCCCACCGCCGGATCAATCAGATCGCGCCTAAGGATCTTCTGGCGTTCTAGAATACCGATTTCATCTGCTTCGATCAGCCGGGAATATCCTGCCATGTCCATTGTCAGGATCGCTGCAAGGCGTCGTTCCATTCCGACCCTCCCTTTTCGGCGTTCAGGCTACCAGTTCCACCCTGACCGCGCATCTTTTTTGTCGCGCCTGCATGGGTGCAAGAACGGGATCGACAACATCGCCACATGGTTGGCGAAACAGTGGGAGCATCTGAGTACCAAAGGGGGATCAACACCTCCCTTCTCCTGCCGGAAAAAGGATCGTGATGGCACGACTTGCATCCATCCCCGAATTGCCGGAACGTCCCGGCAGAGCAGCAAAGGCAAAAGCCATGGACTTCCGCGCAATTCTGATGGGGCTGACCTTTGCCTTGATCTGGTCGTCGGCCTTTACCTCGGCACGGATCATCGTCGCGGACGCCTCGCCTCTGGCCTCTTTGGCGTTGCGGTTTTTCCTGTCCGGCCTCATCGGTGTGGCCATCGCCCGAATGCTGGGGCAATCCTGGAAGCTGACGCGGGATCAGTGGCGGGCCACGATCATCTTCGGGATCTGTCAGAACGCGATCTACCTCGGCCTCAACTTCTACGCGATGCAGACGGTCGAAGCGTCGCTGGCCTCGATCATCGCATCGATGATGCCGCTGATGGTCGCCTTTGCCGGTTGGGTTGTGTTTCGCGATCGCTTGCCCGCGTTGGGGATCATCGGCCTGTTCCTTGGCATAGGCGGTGTCGCCCTGATCATGTCCGCCCGGTTGGAAGCGGGGGTGGACACCTACGGTGTGGCCCTGTGCATTATCGCAGCCATAGCGCTGACGGTCGCGACTCTGTCGATGCGCACGATGTCTGCCGGAGGGAACCTGATGATGGTGGTGGGCTTGCAGATGTTCGTGGGGGCGGGTGTGCTGGCCGTCGCATCCGCGCTTACCGAAACGATCCGGGTCGATGTGACACCGGAACTGATCATTGCCTTTGTCTATACCACGCTTGCGCCCGGTCTGCTGGCCACGTGGATCTGGTTCGCGCTGGTGGCGCGAATAGGGGCGACCAAGGCGGCGACATTTCACTTTCTCAATCCGTTCTTCGGCGTGGCGATTGCTGCCGTTCTGCTGGGCGAGAGGCTGGTCGTGCGGGATGTGATCGGCGTGGCGATCATCGCCGCAGGCATCCTTGCGGTGCAATTGTCACGACAGCGCAAAACCTGACAGCGGCCTCTTGCGCCAGAACGCTGCCCTCATATTCTGCGGCTCGATTGTTTTTTTATCGAAAGCGCCGTCATGCTCCGCCGTACCTTTTTATTGTCTTCTGCCGCGGCATTTATACCGTCCCTGGCTGTAGCCTATCCGGCAGTGGTGTTTTCCCCCGCCGTCTGGCGCGATCTGCGCCAATCCGATCGCGTCGTTATATTGAACTATCGCGCAAACTGGTCGCTGACCTGTCAAATCAAGGCCGACCTGATCGCCGAGGCAATTGCAGAAAACCCGGCCTATGGGCAACTGACCTTTGTCGATGTGGATTGGGACACTTTTGGCCAATCGCAACTGACCGAACGGCTCAAGGTCAAACGGCACTCGACTCTGTTGGTGATAAAAAACGGCAAGGAAATCGCGCGGATTGTGAACGCGCCCTACGCGCGTGAGGTGCGCGCTCTTCTGGACACTGCACTCGCGGCATAGGGCGCCTTTTTATCGCTGCAAACGGGTCAAGTGCCATGCGGGTTAAGCCCTGGGCAACAATAGCGCGCTACAGATGCGAAATGGCCCTCGCAGCCGCGTGTGCTTATGCCAAGGGTCAATACCAACCACGGAGCGAGACGGCGGGGACCGGATGAAGCTACTCTTTGTGCATCAGAACATGCCGGGCCAGTATCGTGAACTGATACAATGGCTGGCCGCGCAAGGCGGGCACGAGGTCTTGTTTCTGACACAGCGGTTGAAGCCCCCGAAAATTCCCGGCGTGCGCACCGTCGTCTACAAGACCCATCACAAAGCGGCGGACGATGCCTATGGCCTGTCCAAGACGTGGGAAACGGCGGCGGGCAATGGGTTCGGGGCAGTCACTGCTCTCCGCAAGATCATCAACCAGGGTTTTGCGCCCGACATCGTCATCGGGCACGTCGGCTGGGGCGAGATGAGCTTTTTCAGAGAGGTCTTGCCCGAGACGCCCATGATCGGATTTTTCGAGTATTTCTACTCCGTGCGCGGCGGACCTGTCGGGTTCGACCCTGACGAAGTGGTCAGTGATCACGCACCTTACCTCATGCATGCCAACAACGTCGTGCCACTGGTCAATATCGAGGCCGTCGATCTGGGCCACAGTCCGACACTGTGGCAACGGGATCGCTTTCCGGTCAGCTTTCACGACAAGATATATGTCTGCCATGACGGTATCCGCACCGACAAGCTCGGGCCCGACCCCAAGGCCAGCGTATCCTTGGGCCGTATCGGTCGCCCGCTGACCAAAGAGGACGAGGTCGTGACCTACATGGCGCGCAATCTGGAAACGACGCGCGGGTTTCACCAGTTCATGCGTGCCCTTCCGGCGATCCAAAAAGCGCGGCCCGAGGCCCGCATTCTGGTCATCGGCGGCAATGACGCCTCTTATGGCGGCAAGTCCAAGCATCCCGGTGGCCTGCGCGGCGAGATGGAGGCCGAGGTGGGGCATTTGCTCGATTGGGATCGGCTGCACTTTCTGGGGCAGGTGCCGTACAGGGACTATCAGCAGATCATACAGATCAGCTCTTGCCACATCTACCTGACCAAGCCCTTTGTGCTGTCATGGTCTCTGCTCGAGGCGATGTCGATGCAGGCCACGATTGTCGCCAGCGATGTGGCCCCTGTACGCGAGGCGATGACGCATGGCGAAACCGGTTTGCTTGTCGATTTCTTTGACACAGAGGCACTGGCCGCTCAGGTGATCGGCGTGCTTGGCCGTCCGCAGGACTTTGCCCATCTGGGTCCGGCGGCACGGAACCATGTGGTTGCGAATTATGACTTTCTGACTGTCTGCCTTCCCGAACATATCCGCCAGATCAACGCGCTTGTGCGCGAAGATCTTCGGATCGCGGTGCCCTAGGCCGTGGATATCGTCGTGCTTGGGGCGGGCGGCAAGTTGGGGCGACTGTTGCGCCCTGTCTTTCCGCGCGCCGCCCGTTGGCTGAGCCGGGCGGAGCTGGATATCCGTGATCATGATTCAATGCGCGCAAGTCTGTCCGGGGCGGATGCCGTGATCTGCATGGCGGGTGTCACCCATGCCAGCGCAGGAGCGATGGAGGGGAATATAAATCTCGCTCTGCAGGTGCTGGAGGCGGCGCTGGATGTCGGCGCAGGGCACGTCCTGCTGGTGTCGAGTGCCGCCGTGTACGGTCGCAACTCGGCGCTACTATCCGAGGATGGCCCGGTAGCACCCGCATCAGAATACGGTGCCGCCAAACTTGCGATGGAGCGCGCCGCCGCAGCCCACGCACATCCAAGCACGTCGCTACGCCTGGGCAACGTGGCCGGGGCGGATGCGATCCTGGGTGCCTGGCGCCCTGGCTTCCGACTCGACCAATTTCCTGACGGGTCAACGCCGCGGCGCAGTTACATCGGGCCACACGCGCTGGCGCGAACCCTGGCCGCCCTTGCCGGCGTCACAGCTTTGCCGCCGGTGTTGAATATCGCCGCGTCGGGCACCGTGCAGATGGGTGATCTGTTGGATCACGCCGGGCTGGCCTGGACCGTCAGGCCCGCCACGCCGCGCTCGATACCAATTGTTAACCTTGATACCGGTCGTTTGCAGTCATTCACCGAATTTAAGCCTTGCGAGAGTACGCCAGAGGGCATCGTTGAGGACTGGCAAAACAGGCTGACTTGAATGACTTGGTACAAGCGAACTCTGGACGTGGTTTTTGCAGCGGCGTTGATGGTGCTATTGGCCCCGGTGGCGGCCTATGTCGCCTGGTTGATCTGGCGCGCGCAGGATGGTCCGGTATTTTACGTGGCCGAACGGATGAAAACGCCCACCCAAGGGTTTGGTTTGTGGAAGTTCCGGACCATGACCGTGGTAGAATCTGACACTGGTGTGTCCGGCGGCCATAAAGGAGCGCGCATCACGCCACTTGGGGCCAGGCTGCGCGCCACGCGCCTTGATGAGTTGCCACAACTCTGGAACATCCTCAAGGGCGATATCAGCTTTGTCGGTCCGCGCCCGCCACTCCGTGAATATGTGGATCGCTTTCCCGATCTTTACGCCCGCGTCCTCAGATCGCGTCCCGGCGTGACCGGCCTTGCCACATTGCGTTTTCACCGGCACGAATCCCGCCTTTTGGCGCGTTGCCGGACCGCGCAGCAGACTGATGCGGTCTATGCGCGCATCTGCGTCCCGCGCAAGGCCCGGATGGACCTGATTTATCAACGCCATCAGACCATCGCCTATGATTTCAGACTGGCGTTCGAAACTGCGGCGACGGTGTTTCAAATGGCGCGCAAATCTCGTCAGCCGCGCGAACCCGTGCGTCCAATAGCGGGACAAATGATGGCTGGCTTAACGCGGCCTTAAACCTCCGTGCGCAATGGTGAAGCGGCAAGACAGGCGAACGCTGTCACGCACAGAAGTCGAAGCATTATGCCGCATCACCTGACCCCACCGTCATGATGCTCCGCAAAAGAGGGCGCGATGATGGGTCTGTCCAAAACTTCTTCAGTCCTGCGTCCCCGATTACATCTCGTGACAAGTCACGTTCTGGCGGTGCCTGCCGCCGTGTTCCTGTCGTTCGGTCTCTATCCAGTTGACGCGGCAGAGTTGGGTCTATCGCTGGTGTACCTGCCCTTGGCCATGTGCGCCGTGGCGGTCCTGTCCCATCAGGTTGGCCAGCTGTTTTACGCCGTTGGCTGGCGCAACGGGTCATCAACGGCCTTCACCTGCACGTTGTCATGCGTCTTGACGCTGACTGCCGGTCTGACGTTTGCAGCGGTGGGCGTGCGGATATCGTTCGATCTTCTTGCCATCTTTGCGATGGCCTTTTTCGTAAGTTCCAGCATTCTGCGCGCGGTGTTCGTCTGCGCTGCGGATCAGATCCGTGCGGACAAACAACTTGTATCCGACATACCCCCTCGGCCTCCTTCCCATCGGCAGGCACCGCCGAAGCCGCATGAATCGCTCGACAACTCGGGAATCGGGTGTCCCGGGATGACATTGGACTGCAGCAGTCTTCTGGGCCGGGATGAGGTCAAGGCGGTCCCGGGCGAAGAGGCGAAAGCCTATGTGAATCGGGTCGTTCTGATCTCGGGTGCTGGCGGCTCGGTCGGGTCGGAGTTGGCGCGGCAGGTGCTTGACTGCGGGCCCCGCAAGATCGTGCTTTTTGAGCTCAACGAAACAGCGCTTTATCAAATCCATCAGGCCATGCTCCTCGCGTCGGCGGGTGCGAAAATCGATATTGTGCCGGTACTGGGGTCGGTGGCCGACGCGCCCAAAGTGCGGCGTATCCTGCACGCGCATCAGGTGCAGGTCATCCTTCATGCGGCTGCCTACAAACACGTGCCCCTCGTCGAACTTAACCCGCTCGCCGGTTTGTCCAATAACGTTCTGGGCACACAAACGCTGGTTGCCGAAGCTGTGGCTGCCGGGGTTGAACGATTTGTCCTGATTTCCTCTGACAAGGCGGTGCGCCCGATCAACGTGATGGGCGCGTCCAAGCGGCTGTGTGAGTTGATCGTGCAGGACGTCGCGCGGCGGTCGGAAGGGGAAGGCGGACCGATCTTCGGGATTGTCAGATTTGGCAATGTATTGGGGTCTTCGGGCTCGGTGTTGCCCCTGTTTCAGGATCAGGTGCGACGGGGCGGTCCCGTGACCGTGACACATCCCGAAGTGTCCCGCTTTTTCATGACGGTGCAGGAGGCGGTAAACCTTGTACTGCTTGCGGGCTCGCTTGCCCGAGGCGGCGAAGTCTTTGTTCTGGATATGGGAAAACCGGTACGCATAGAGACGCTTGCCCGACGTGTCATTCGCGGTGCTGGCTTGAGTATCCGTGATGCCGCCAATCCGACCGGTGACATCGAAATCAAGTTCACCGGTCTGCGCTGCGGCGAAAAAATGAGCGAAGAGCTCACTTTCAGCGGACGGCACTTCGCCACACATCACCCCAAGATTTTCATGGCCATCGAAAAAGGACTGAGCGAATTTGAAGTTGCCGCCGCGTTGCGCGCCTTGCGGCATGCGCTTGCCAATGACGACGAAGCGGATGCGCGTGAAAATGCGTGCCGATGGGTAGAAGGAATTGGCGAGGCGACGGAGGCTGCGGCATGCAGCCCATTCCAACCCTGCGCGCACCGCGATAGCGATCGCTTCTCTGCCACGAACGACCATTCGACACGCATGGAAGCGGGTTATCCGTGATGACCAATACCCGATACCAAGCGGTGCCAACAGGGCGTTTTAGAACGTGTCTCTCGCACCTGAAAATTATTCCTTTTGCAACGGCAATTTTCTGTTTGGGTACAGGGACAACCGCCCAATCTGATGTTTCAGGCACAACAGTTGTCGTCGCGCCGGACCCAACGCTGAACTTCTACGGCGTCCCTGGCCTGATCGATTTGCCAAGCGGTGAAACACTGCCCGATGGACAGGTCGCGGTCGGAGTTTCCAGTTTCGGCGGGCAAACGCGTACGAACTTCACCTTTCAGTTTTCCCCCCGGATTTCGGTGACGTTTCGTTACGTCGGAATCCAGAATTGGAACTCGGATGGATTTGACACCTACAGGGACCGCAGTTTCGATTTCCGATACCTTTTGATCAAGGAAGGGCGCGTTGCGCCGGCGCTCTCCGTCGGTTTGCAGGACTTTGCCGGGACCGGAATTTACGCCGGTGAATACCTTGTTGCCACCAAGACGTTTGACCGGCCGTTCCGCCTGCGCGGACAGGTGAAGGTGACCGCCGGACTGGGCTGGGGGCGTCTGGGGTCCGTGGGCGCAGTGGGGTCGCCTTTCGGGTCGGAACGCCCGCAATTTACTCCCGGGGATCCTGGCGGGAAACTTTCCGTAGACCAGTGGTTTCGGGGACCCGTGTCACCTTTCGGCGGCATGGAATGGCAAGTGACGGACCGCCTCGGCTTCAAGGCGGAATACGCCACGGATGGCTATTTGTCAGAAACATCGCGCGGTGTGTTTTCGCGCGCGTCGCGTCTGAATTTCGGCGTGGAGTACCAGCTGCGTCAAAGCGTGCGCGTAGGAGCCTATTGGATTTACGGTTCCGAGGTCGGCCTTAACGTGCAACTCCAGTTCAACCCAAAGACGCCGGCGACCGCGTACAGGTTGGCCGGACCGCGCCCGATCATCGTCCGGCCCGACCGGTCGGTCAATCCGGCGGCATATGACGGGGGTTGGGTTACTGCGCAAAGGGCTCCGGTCATCATCCGCGATGCGTTGGGGTCCGAACTGGCACAAGACGATATCCAACTGCACAGCGTTTCCCTGAGCGTGACCCGCGCGGAAGCTCGGGTTTCCAGCGATCGGTTTGACAATCTGGCCATACTGACCGGGCGGACAGGTCGGGCCATGGCGCGCATCCTCCCGCCATCGATCGAGATCTTCGAAATTGTTCTGATCAATAACGGTCTGGCAGTTTCCAAGGTCACGGTGTCACGGCGCGACCTCGAGGTTCTTGAGTTTCAACCGAATGCCAGTCGGCTTTTGCTGTCGCGAACAGTCATCGCTGACGCCGCGCCAAGACCGACGGGTGTGACGTCGCATAGCGATAACCTTTATCCGCGGTTCAGCTGGGCTATCGGGCCGTATATCCGGCCAAGCTTCTTTGACCCGGACGAACCTGTGCGCGCGGATGTCGGTATTTCGGCGGTTGCCCGTTACCGATTTGCACCCGGCTGGTTGTTGACGGGTGAAGTGCGTCATCGAGTGGCTGGCACCATCGAAAACGGATCCAGATTGTCTGACTCTGTTTTGCCGCGAGTGCGGACTGATGCGCTGCGCTATGCGCGCGCGACGGATACGACGCTTGAGCGGCTGGTAGTGTCCAGGCAATGGAAGCCGGGGCAAAGCACTTATGCCCGAATCAGCGCTGGCTACCTCGAGCAGATGTTCGGCGGCGTGTCGGGCGAGCTGCTGTGGAAGCCTGCGACCGGCCGTATCGCGCTCGGGATCGAGCTGAATTACGTCAAGCAAAGGGAATTTGAGCAACGGTTCGGTTTTCAGGACTACGAGGTCGCGACCGGTCATGTGTCCGCCTATTACGACTTTGGAAACGGGTATTACGGGCAGCTCGATGTGGGCCGTTACCTGGCCGGTGACGTGGGTGTCACCGTGTCCTTTGAGCGGCGGTTTTCGAACGGATGGCGGGTCGGCGGCTTTTTCACAGTGACGGATGTGCCATCGGAAGAGTTCGGCGAGGGATCGTTTGACAAGGGTATCTCCGTATCGGTTCCACTCAGTTGGTTTTCAGGGCGTCCGACCCGGCAGTCGTTGACTGCGACTATCCGACCGGTTCAACGCGACGGTGGTGCCCGCCTGAACGTGTCCGACCGCCTTTACGAGCAAATTCGCGGCGGGCAATTGACCGAATTGAGCAATGACTGGGGGAGGGTCTGGCAATGATCAAAACCTTACGCGCATCGTTCATGGTCGCTATGCTCGTTTTTGCCGGCTGCACGGAAGGTCGCAACACGGAATTTTCGTCAGCGTCCGAGACTCGCAGTCTTGCAGACCGACTGTCAGGACAGCGGCCCGAGCCGACTCCAACGCCCCATCTCACACCCGAAATGATTGCCGAACTGAAAACGCCGACACTCGAGGTCGCTCTCGAACGGTCCGGGGCGCGTGCGCTTTTGTCACCATATTCCGACCGCCCGGATCTGGGTTCGGGGCTGGTGCGAGTCTGGCGCAGTGCTGACGGATCCCAAATCGTGCTGCGCAACGGTGTGTTGATCGCGACACGCGGGTTGGGAAGTGATCTGGAGTCCGTACGGTCAAATGCGATGATCCGCGCGATTGCCGGGCACGCCCCGGTATCCTTTCAACATCGGTTGTTCGTCTTGACAGGCGGAAACGATACCGAGCGCATCGACCTCGGCTGTGACATGCAGCGCGTCGGCGTCGAAAGGATCGCGATTGTCGACCAATCAATCAATACGGTTCACCTACGCGCCGACTGCCGGTTCGGCCTGCAACCCGTCACCTATGATTTTTGGGTCGATCTCCAGCGATCAACTATTTGGCAATCGCGGCAATGGGCTGGCCCATCCCTTGGATATATCTATATGCGCAAGTTGAAAAACTAGGCGCAAACCGAATGGAATGGCGTTAACCAGTTGTTCAGACTCCTTGCGCCTCAGATTGCCTTTTTGTCAAATCTGACATAAATCTTCCTTTGAAGTTCAAAGGAGCCAAAGGCATGAACAAGACACTGCGTATCGTTTGCATCGCTGCATTTTCTACCATGTTTTCAACTGCATCCATCGCCCAGGAAATTCCGCTGAACATTTTCGTCACGGGCAGCACAGGTGCCGAGTCGACGCAAAGTCAGGTAAGCGGATCTTTGACCTCAACGGCCTCTACCACGGCATCCTTGGCAAGTGCCGCGTCCAAACTGGTGATTTCGACCGCGTCGAGCACATCGACAAACTGATCAATGACCTGCCGCAAATCGTGTTGCAAGAATGGCCTGCTGCTTTGCAGGCCTTTTTCTTTGGTACGCTGGCGCGAAAGTGCGGGTGAAATGATGACCCTGTGTGTCGCCGCATCAGGTCGTTTCATATTTGTCGGTTGGCGATGTCCTTCGCATCCGTGGCGGATTTTATATTCCAGTCACCTCAACACATGCCAGTTCATTTACGTGCGCTCTTGCAAATCGATATGCCAATGCAGTTGCGACCCGCGATTTCATCATAGCAAAGCCACGGCACCCGAGACCGTGCGCCGCACCACTGCCGATGTCGGAGAGGTCCGCGACCCCCACATGGCGATCACTTTCCCGTCAGGCGCAAAGAGCACCTTGTTGAAATTCCAGCGCGGTGCAAAACCGGTTTCGGCGTTGATTTGGCGGTAAAGCGGGTGCGCGTCACCACCTTTGACCGGCGTCATATCTGTCATCGGCAGGCAGGTCCAAAGTCGATCTCACGGAATTCCTTGACCTCGGCGGCGCTGTCCAGTTCCTGTCGAAAGTCATCCGACGGGACTGCCGGAACAACCCGCCCGTCCGCGCGATATGTGCCGTAAAGCGCCTGCAATTCCGCGTATTGCCCCGTGCGGGCACATTGCGATGCCGTGTTCGCGACCAGTACGGGTCGCCCTTCCTGATCGGACATATGTAATTGCCCGCCGTCAATCGAAGGAAAAAATACGTGCGGCATGTCGGCCTTTGCGACATCGGCAGCGCAGACCATCAGTACGGCAGCAACATTTCAATTGCATTGGAACCCCTCCTGGCTACGGCGACAAACAATCCAGTTCTGCGCGCGCCATCGTCACCCTCTTTCATTTACAGACAAATGCACCAACTATGGGAAAGACTCCGAACAGATCACGGGAAAGGTACTCATGACCCAATATACCAAGAACCCCGACGTTATCGCGACATTGTCGCCCGAAGAATTCTATGTGACCCAGGAAAGTGGGACGGAGCGCCCCGGTACGGGCAAGTTGCTGAACAACAAGGAGCCCGGAATTTACGTGGACATCGTGTCCGGAGAGCCGCTTTTTGCCTCGTCGGACAAGTATGAATCGGGCTGCGGCTGGCCGTCATTCACCAAGCCCATCGAACCGACTCATGTCGAGGAACTGCGCGATGCATCGCTGGGGATGATCCGCACGGAAGTCCGCTCCAAGTATGGAGACAGTCACCTTGGGCATGTGTTCGAGGATGGTCCGCGCGACCGCGGCGGGTTGCGCTATTGCATCAATTCGGCCTCGCTCCGTTTTGTCCATCGCGACGATATGGAGGCGGAAGGCTATGGCAAATATCTGGATCAGGTGGAGGATGTGGCATGAGTGACAAGCGCGCAGTACTGGCAGGTGGCTGTTTCTGGGGCATGCAGGATCTGATCCGCAAGAAGCCCGGCATCAAGGCGACACGCGTCGGATATACTGGTGGGGACATACCCAATGCGACCTATCGCAATCATGGAACGCATGCCGAAGGGATCGAGATCATCTTTGATCCTGCGGTGATATCCTATCGCGACTTGCTGGAATTCTTCTTTCAGATTCACGATCCGACCACACCCAATCGGCAGGGCAATGATCGGGGTCTCAGCTATCGTTCGGCGATCTACTATGTGGAGGAGGATCAGAGGCAGGTCGCTCTGGACACGATAGCGGATGTGGAGGCGTCGGGCCTGTGGCCCGGAAAAGTCGTGACCGAAGTCGAACCGGTCGGAGATTTTTGGGAGGCCGAGCCTGAACATCAGGATTATCTGGAACGTATCCCGAACGGCTATACCTGCCACTTCGTGCGGCCCGATTGGGTTTTGCCCCGGCGCGCCGCTGAATAACAAAGGGGTTGAACATGACTGAAACGCGGCAGATTCCTCTCCTGCCGCGTTTTCTTTTGCGTAAATTTCAAAAAATCGGTAAAAATTAAAATATCGAAAAAAATCGATGAAATCGGGAGGGTTTATCATGATGAAACGCTTTGCCGCGCTGGCCATTATGCTCACGGTCTTTCAGGGGACAGAGGCCGCTGCTGCGCCTTGCCTTGAAGTCACGCTGACGGGCACGCAAGGTGGTCCGCCGGTCTTTCAGGGTCAGGCCGGTTCAGGCACTTTGGTCACCTACGGAGATGACACGACGGGGTGCCGGGACATTCTGTTGCAGTTCGACACCGGACGCGGAACGACGCAGCAACTGTCAAAAATTGGCGTGCCGGTTGGGAAACTAAACGCGGTATTCTTTACCCACATCCATTCGGATCATTCCGAAGGGTTGCCGGACATGATGCAGTTGCGCTGGCATTTCAATTCGGCCGGACCAAAGGTCGACATGGTTTGTAATGAAGATGCGCCAGCCAGCGCAGGTCATGTCATGAGTTGCGAGAATTTCGCCAAGGCGGTGGGTGACGTTCTGATCCAGTCTGGCGAAATGGCGCAACGTTTGGCCGAAAACACCAAGAGATTGCCAGGCGGGCCTGCGGATCTGTTGAATTTGATGACGTTTCCGACCTCACAAACTCCCCAACAAGTGTGGGCCCAAGGAGACGTCACCGTGTCCGCCATTTCCAGTCGCCATATCGCGGGCCATGCGTCTTTTCGGGTGGATACACCTGCGGGCAGCGTCGTGATCGGCGGGGATGCGGGCAATGACAGCCCGGCACCGCCCCGCGACACCTCTACATCGGCACAGGTAGAGCTTTTGGCGAAAGGAGCTGATATCGTTGTGCATTCGGTGATCCATCCTGTCATGGGGCCGGATGGAACAACGGGTTTCCCGCCGCCTATCTTCTTTCGCCAATCAACGGCTACGGATTTGGGCAGCCTGTCTGATCGGGCGGGGGCGCAGCATCTGATGCTGACACATCTTATCCCGCCGGTCGGCGCGCCAAGACAAGGGCCATATCCCCTGCCGAAAGGCGGGGTGACCAAGTCGGATTATGAGGCCGCAGTGCGCGACGGCGGTTTTCGTGGCAACATAGTGGTGGGCAGTGATCTCGCGACACTGCGTCTGCCCGCCAAATGAGTACATGCCCCGCCCCGGTCGAACCGGGGCGGGGCCGCGACGCTACACGCTCAGGCAGACGTATTTCATTTCGAGGTAATCCTCGATGCCGTGATGCGATCCTTCGCGTCCGAGTCCGGATTGCTTGACCCCGCCGAACGGCGCCACCTCGGTCGAGATCAGGCCGGTGTTTACGCCGACAATGCCGTATTCCAGCGCTTCGGCCACCTTGTACACGCGGGACAGGTCCTTGGCGTAGAAATATGAGGCAAGGCCGAAGATTGTGTCATTGGCCATCGCGATCACCTCATCCTCGTCTTCGAACTTGAACAGAGGTGCAAGGGGGCCAAAAGTTTCTTCGGTGGCCACTTTCATAGCCTGCGTGACGCCGGTGATGATGGTAGGCGCGAAGAAGTTGCCCTCCATTTTCTCCTGCGCATCGCCCAGAATGACTTTGCCGCCCTTTTCCTTGGCGTCCTTGATATGCTCGACTACTTTTTCGGAGGCATCCGAGTTGATCAGTGGACCGAGGTCCACGCCCGCTTCGAGCCCGTCTCCGACCT
>CAZITF010000012.1:0-26509 GCA_964542095.1 uncultured Rhodobacterales bacterium | reverse complement strand
GATGATGTTGCGGATCTGGAAGCTGATCTCGTCCATGGCGAATTCACCATGGACGAGATCAGCTTCCAGATCCGCAACATCATCGTGCAGGAAATGTCGCGCTCCCTGGCGAAATCGGGCATCCCGGTGCTCGACATGGCCGCAAACACCCGCGAACTGGGCCAGATCGTCGCCAAGGAGATCAGCGCCCAGATCGCGGATTACGGGCTGGTCATCCCCGAGCTTTACATCGAAAACATCTCGCTGCCCCCGGCGGTCGAGGCGGTGATGGACAAACGGTCTTCGATGGGTGTCATCGGAAACCTGAACGAATACATGCAGTTCCAGGCCGCCGAGGCGCTGGGGCGCGAAGGCGGCGGCGCGGGCGATGCGATGCAGGCGGGGCTTGGGGCGGCGATGGGCCTGCAAATGGGCAACATGGCCGCCGCGCAAGGCCCCTGGGGCGCACGCCCCGCGCAGGCAGCGGCCCCCATGGCCCCGCCCCCGCCCCCGGTCGGACACGTCTGGCACATCGCCGAAGGCGGCAAGACCACCGGTCCCTACTCCAAGGCACGGATGGCGCGCATGGCCGCAGACGGGGATCTGACGCGCGACACCCATGTCTGGACAGCCGGGCAGGACGGCTGGCTCAGGGCCGAGGACGTCACCGAACTGGCGCAACTCTTCACCATCCTGCCACCACCGCCGCCGGGGGTCTGAGGCCAACAAGGAACTGGCGTTTCCGGCACGATGTCGACAACGACCCAAGATCGGCGTTGCATCCGGATCGCCCTCCAATCACAGCACGAATTTCCGCGTGCAACAGTCTTTCGCCCAGTTCCGACCCTACTGCGCAACGACTGCAAAAGTCGGCCGCGCATCGGGCGCGACCTCCCTGACGACAAACTCTCGGAATGCGGCGATCAGAGGCTCCGCGGCGCGGCTGCGCTGGCAGACAAATGAATAAATCACAAACGGTATCGTGACAGGTTCAAAAAGGCGGACCAGGCGACCCGATGCAATCGTTTCGCGCACCATGATGTCGTAGGCAAGGGATACACCCAGTCCCTGTTCGACGCCGGATGTGGCAAGCTCGCAATTCGGAAACGCGGGGCCGTTTGGAAATTCCGGCGGTTGAACCCCCGCCGCCGCGAACCACTCCGCCCATTGGTCCATCGTTTCGTCGTGCACCAGCGTGACGCTGCGCAAGTCTTCAGGAACTTTGATGCGGTGCCTGCGTACGAAGTCCGGCGCGGCGACAGGGTATCTGCCCGACTGCATCAATGGCACAACTTCGGCACCTGCAACGGGGTCGTCTGCCCAGCCAATAACCACGTCCGCGTCATTTGTCTGAAAATCCGTTGACGGCGCGCCAACGGAAACACGAAGTCGCACCGCCGCGGGTTCAACAAACCTGTCCAGTCGCGGGACGAGCCAGCGTGCAGCGAAACCGGGAGTACAAAGGACGCGAAGCGATTTATTCGCGGCATCCGCAATCTCTGAAGTATTTGCTTCGAACCTGTCCAGAAGCGATGTCATTTTCCCCGAATATGCTTTGCCGGTCAGGGTCAGTTGCATTCTGTTGTTGCGACGCTCGAACAGCTTTGTGTCCAGAAACTCTTCCAGGGCACGGACTTGATGGCTGACCGCTGAGGGCGACAAACAAAGCTCGTCTGCTGCCCTGGTGTAGGACAAATGCCGTGCCGCCGCTTCGAACGAGCGGACGGCGGCAAACGGCGGAAGCTTGCGTCCCATAGGTCGTGAATCCCTTTCACAGCATCATGAAAAATGGTCTTTTGCGGGTTTTCCCTCGACCAGAATACCATTCCTTCGACGATTTCCAAAACGCAAGGATGGAGAGGAAAATGCTTGGTTCAACCCGCTGCACTCTCTGGCTCGTGGCATTGATCGGTATTGCCTGTTCAGTCTCCGCAGGAGCAAGCCCGCGCATTGATCCGGATCCGGCATGGCGGAATTCTGGAAATATCTCTGAATTGACCGCGGTACTGGACTTGTGGCTTGACGAGAATACCGATTTCGAACCGCCCGGAATCGGGCCGAAAGTCAGGGTCGTGAGCCAGTCGATGGCAACGTCGCTTCGCGGCGTTTCCGGTTCCAGCCATGGCCGAACCCGAGGGCTTTTTGATCCGCAATCATCAACGATATACTTGATCCAGCCGTGGAACCCGAAAAACGCGCATGATGTAAGCGTCCTTCTGCACGAGTTGGTGCATTCGCGTCAGGTGTCGCGGTACTATTATTGTCCGGGCGCTCAGGAGGAGGCGGCATACCGTCTTCAGGATGAATGGCTGCGCGAGCGTGGCCGGAAAGCGAACGTCAACTGGATCGCGGTGGTGCTGCAATCGGGATGTACGCCACGCGACATTCATCCAGACTGAACCGCGTCGGGCTGCACCGTTCGCAATGCCGGATTACTCAGGTGCACTGACCGACATGTCAGAGCTTGACCACAACATCCGCAACAAGGCGCGGATGGAGGCGCTGCCGATCCTGCGACAGACCCCGTCCGATCTGCCCGACGACCATTGGTGGTGGCAACGGCCCGGACCGGTTGCCGCGCCGCGTTAACCCATCGTTCACCGTTGCACGCGCGCGCTGCGTTAACCGGACCGGTTTGGCGGAATTTTCCACTCAGCGGTGCACAGGTTGTGCACGCGCTGTGCACGCATTGTGCATCCGCCCTCGCCCTTGTTTTCATGGCGTTAACCGGTGCGACGCGATGATCGCACATTTACGTGCACAACGCCGTTGCGCGCACGCTTCCCCCTTGACGGATGTGGCGCGCGCCTCACTCTTTGGTCATGTCCTTGCGCACCCGTATTTCTGCGCGCCTTCCGGCGCGCCGCACCGCCCTCAAGTGGCTGCACTGGGTCATGGTGCCGCTGTTCATCTGGTTCCTTCTGGTCCAGCCCAAGGACGTGACCCCGTTCGGGCCCGCCGCCTTTCAGGCCCATTCGATCCTCGCGCTGATCTTTGTGTCGCTGTCGCTGGCGTGGTTTGGCGACCTCATGCGGCGCGGCCTCGCCAGCCGTCCGGGGCCCAAGCTCAGGGGGCCGTTGCGCACCCTGCACCGCGCGATGCACCTCACCCTGATCTGGGGGCTATTCCTTGTCGCCGTGACCGGCTTTTTGCTGGGCCTGACCTCGGCCGTGCTGCTCAAGGCGGGGGGGTTCCTGCCCATCGCCCCGCCGATGGGATGGCGCCAGGCCAATGATATCGTTGGGCAAATCCACATCATCGAATTCTACGCCCTCGGGGTCGTCGCTGCGGGTCATGCGCTGTTTCACATCTGGCGGCACTACGGACTGCGTGACAATGCCCTGCGGATCATGGTGCCAAAGCGGCTGCAGCGCTTCCTGTGACAGGCGGTCGAAGCGCCATGGATTGCGTGCGGGGCCACTGAACCTGCCAAAGCGCCCCTGCCGGCCTCGGCCTTCGGGATCACCGGGCCGGCCATCCGCGCCCTGTTCATCTCAGGCAAACGCGCATGTCCCGCCGCCAAAGCCTGACGGGGCATTGCGTTGGATCACGGCGAAAACTATGCATGGAACATCATGACCGAACAGCCTGACCCGTCGCGCGACGCCGCACCCGCCGATCACCGCTTTCCCTGTGACAATTGCGGGGCGGACTTCCGCTTTGACCCGCAGGCGGGCATGCTGATCTGCGACTTTTGTGGAAATACCTCGACCATCGAAGGCACCCGCGAAGCCGCGCCCGCATCGATCACCGAACTCGACTACCGCGCCGCCCTCAACGCCACCCTGCCCGAGGCCGAGATCGAGGAAACCCGCGTCTCCACCTGCCCCAACTGCGCAGCACAGGTGGAATTCGACGCCAATGTCCACGCCGCCGAATGCCCGTTCTGCGCCACACCCGTGGTCACCGACACCGGCGCGCACCGCCATATCAAACCGCGCGGCGTCCTGCCCTTCGGCCTGAACGAAAGCGAGGCGCGACGCGCCATGACCGACTGGCTGGGATCGCTCTGGTTCGCGCCCAACGGGTTGCAGGCGTATGCCCGCAAGGGACGAGCGATGCAGGGGATCTATGTGCCCTACTGGACCTATGACGCCGATACCCGCAGCGCCTACACGGGCGAGCGGGGCACGGTTTATTACGAGACGCAAACCGTCATGCGTGACGGCAAACGCACGCAGGTGCAGGTGGCCAAGGTGCGCTGGCGGCGCGCGCGGGGCAAGGTCGCGCGGTTTTTCGACGACGTGCTGGTGCTCGCCTCGACCTCGCTGCCCAAACGGTTCACCGACGCGCTGGAACCCTGGGACCTCAGCGCGATGCAACCCTATGCTCCGGAATTCCTCGCCGGGTTCCGGGCCGAAGGATACTCGGTCGATCTCGAACAGGGCTTTGTCGAGGCGCGCGCCCGCATGGACCGCATCATCGCGCGCGACGTGCGGTTCGATATCGGCGGCGACCGCCAGCGCATCCATTCGATCGACACCAAACTCGGGGCCATCACTTTCAAACACGTGCTGCTGCCGGTGTGGGTCGCCGCCTACAAATACCGGGGCGAAACCTACCGCTTTGTCGTCAACGGGCGCACCGGCCGGGTGCAGGGTGAACGGCCCTGGTCGGCAGGCAAGATCGCACTGGCCTTGCTGGTCGGGCTGCTGGTGGCGGGGGCTGTGGGTTTCGTGATAGCGACACAGTCATGAGTGATTATGATGGCTTGGTGAACCTGCTCACCGCCCGCTTTTCCTGCCGCGCCTTCCTGCCCGATCCGGTCCCCGAGGACAGCGTGCGCCGCATCGTCACCGCCGCGCGTCACACGCCCAGCTGGTGCAACGCCCAGCCCTGGCAGCTGATCGTGACCAGCGGGGCCGCAACCGAGAGCTTCCGCGACGCGCTTTATGCCGTGGCGAAAAAGGCGACCCCCGCCCCCGACCTGCCCTGGCCTTCGGGCTATCCCGGCATCTACGGCGAGCGACGACGCGCCTGCGGCTTCCAGCTGTACGACGCGGTGGGGATCAAGCGCGGCGACCGCGCGGCCTCGGGCAGGCAGATGATGGAAAACTACCGCCTCTTCGGCGCGCCGCACGTGGCCATCGTGACCGCCCCCGCCGCCCTCGGCCCCTACGGCGCGATGGACACCGGCGGATTTGTCACCGCCTTCTGCCTCGCGGCTCAGGCGCTTGACGTGGCGACCATTCCGCAGGCGGCCATCGCCGCCCACGCCCCCTTCGTGCGCAACCATTTCGGCATTGGCGAGGACCGGCTGATCCTCTGCGCCATCTCCTTCGGCTTTGCCGACCCCGACCACCCCGCCAACCACTTCCGCACCGACCGGGCCGAGGTGGACGAGATCATGGATTGGCGCGAGGCATGAGGGCACTGTTGCAACGGGTCAGCGAGGCCCGTGTCGAGGTCGCGGGCGAAACAGTGGGCAGGTGCGGTGCGGGGTTGCTGATCCTGGTCTGCGCCATGCCGGGCGATGATGCGGGCACCGCCAGGGCGCTCGCCGCCAAGGTCTCCAAACTGCGCCTGTTCAAGGACGACGCAGGCAAGATGAACCTGTCGATCCTGCAAACCGGGGGGGCGGCGCTGGTGGTCAGCCAGTTCACGCTGGCCGCCGACACCTCGCGGGGCAACCGGCCCGGGTTTTCCGGGGCAGCAGGCCCGGCCGAGGCCGAAGCGCTCTATCTGCAATTCGCGCATTGTTTGCGGGAGCATGGGGTCGCGACGGACACAGGCCGGTTCGGCGCGGACATGGCCGTGTCGCTGGTGAATGACGGGCCGGTGACGATCTGGCTGGATTCGGCAGCGGGCTAGGATGCGCGGTCCGTTTTTTGGAACGCAAGTTGCCGCTCGAACGAAGCACCGCCCCGCCCGGATTCAAGCCGAAGGCACCGGCTCAAAGACCTGCTGCGCGGGACTTTTCTGCCCTTCTGCGTCTCCACCCCGCATTTGATCTAGAACAATCCAAAATCGCGTGCGGCGGTGTAGAATTCCTGTGGAGGCCAAGAAAATGACCACTCTCATCGCATTTGGAACCGTGGAAGGACAAACTCGGAAGGTCGCAGAATTTGCGGCGAAGCAACTTCGAGCTGCGGGAGAAGAGACGTTTCTTTTTGATACGTCCGAACAGAGCGCAGAACAGACATTTGACGGCATTGACAGGGTCATACTTGCTGCTTCGGTTCATGAAAGACGCCACCCGATGCCTTTCGAGGTCTTCGTTGCCTCCAGTCGGGATGAGCTGGCCACAAAGCCCACGCTTTTGTTGTCGATAAGTCTGAAGGCCGCATTCCCGGAAGGGCGGCAGGAAGCTCAGGATTTTGCTGACGAAATGAAACTTCGCACCGGCCTCAATCCCACAAACGAACTTCTTGTTGCAGGGGCCATTCACTCGGAAAGCTACGACTACTACGCATCCCAGGTCTTGCAGCATGTTGTGTTGGCAGGTCATGAGTTCGATCTGTCGCTGCGTGACCACGAGTTCACGGACTGGGAAGAGGTCAGATCCTGTATTGCCAAATTCGTCGCGCAGGACGCGATCGGTCGAAAGGATCACGCCTGAAATTCAGTCTGGTGGAAAAGCAGAGTTCCACCGATTGGGAGCGGACGGTTCTGCTGGTAGTTTGCGCTCTGAATGCACACATCCAGAACACATGAACCCAACAGGGACATCATCGCCGCAGGATGGGTTTTCAACCCATCACGACAGGCCCCAAGATTCACCACTAACAAACGGTTGCTCCGCGCCTGTAACCTATTGAACTTGTTCAGGCCCGGTTCTGTCCCACCGTGGGACACCTTTCCAACCCTCAAGGTTCGCGAAACGCCTCGCGCGACTTGTAAAGCGGCTTCAGAAGATACTGCAGCACGGTCTTGGAACCGGTATGCAACTCCACCTCCGCCTGCATTCCCGGCCGGATCGCGATGCCGCGCTGGCGCTCGGACAGGTCCGACGTATCGACCCCCAGCGTCACCTTGTAATGCGGATCCCCATCCTGCTTGCGTTCGTCCTTGAACGTGTCCGCCGAGATCAGACGCACCTCGCCCCTGAGCGCGCCGTAGATCGTGTAATCATAGGCGCTCAGCTTGATCGTAGCCGCCTGCCCCGGGCGCACACCGGCAATGTCCCTGGGCGACACGCGGGCCTCGACGAACAGTTCCTCGTCCAGCGGGATGATCTGCATGATCTCCTCGCCCGGGCGCACCACGCCGCCGATGGTGGTGACCGACAGGTTGTTCACCACCCCCCGCATCGGGCTGACCAGAACGGTGCGGTTCAGCTGGTCCTGCGCGGCCTTGTAGGTCTGGCGCAACGTGTTCAATTCTTTCAGCGTGTCCGAATAGGCCTGCGCGCGTTCCAGTTCGGTCTGGGTCATGATCTCGTCGAGCTTGATGCGCGCATCCGCGTGGGCCTTGCGGGCGCGGGTCACCTCGATCAGGGCGACGATGTTGCGCTTCAGCAGGTCCTCAAGCAGCGCGCGCTCCTTGGCGGCCTGGTCCAGTACCCGCTGCGCGCCCTCGCGGCGGGATAGGAAATCGGTCTGGCGGGCGTTGAGCAGCGCCCGCTCGCTGGCCAGAAGCCCTTGCATGGTCGCGCCAAGCCCTTTGGGCACGGCGAAATCGAACTGCCCCGCCAGTTCCGCCTCGAGCCGCAACTGGCGCACGGTCAGGGCGGTGATCTGGTCGCTCAGATCGTCCGCCTGGCTTTGAAACTGAGTGCTTTGCAAACGGGCCAGCACGTCGCCGCGATTGACGATGTCGCCCTCGCTCACCGACAGTTCCGCCAGTATGCCGCCTTCGAGGTTCTGGATGATCTGCGGGCGCGACGAGGAAATCATCTCGCCCTGCCCGCGCACGATCTCGTCGACAAAGGCAAAGGCCGCCCAAAGCACGAAGACGACCACCGCCGCCCCGCACAGGTAGATGACGCGCGCAGGGCCGCGCATGTCCGCCTCAAGCTGTGCGCCCAGACTGGCGGGGGTCATGGTCATGCGATCTTGCCCCGCAGTGGGACGGCTTTGTTGATGTGCGCCAGCACCTTGTCCTGTGGGCCGTCGATGGTCATCCGTCCGTTTTGCAGGACCAGCGTGCGGTTGGTCAGCGACAGAATGGGCACGCGATGGGTTGCGATGACGGCGGTACGCCCCTCCATCCATTTTTCCAGCCTGCTGACCAGAGTGCTTTCCAGCGTCTGATCGAGCGCTGCGGTCGGTTCGTCCAGCAGGCAGACCTTTGGGTCCTGAAGCCATAGCCGCGCCCATCCGATGGACTGGCGCTGCCCGATGGACAGGCCCTGCCCGCCGTCGAGGATTTCCAGATCAAGCCCCTTGTGGTGTTCCCGCACGAATGAGCCAAGCCCTGCGAAATCGAGCGCCTGCATCAGGCGAGTGTCGTCACGCTCCAGCAGTGTCAGGTTCAGATTGTCGCGCAGGGTGCCCGAAAACAGGCGCACGTCCTGACCCAGATAGCCGATCAGGCGGCGCAGGTCGCGCGGCTCGATCTGGGCCATGTCGGTGCCGTCGATCAGCACCCGGCCCTTGGTGGGGGCATAGACACCCGAGAGCAGTTTGAGCAGCGAGGATTTGCCCGCCCCGTTGCTGCCCAGCACGGCGATCTTCTGACCCGGTTTGATCTGCACCGCCCCGATGTCGAGCGTCGGTGCGCCATCATCCTCGTATTGGAATTGCACATCGCGCAACTCGAAATGCCCGCTCAGCGCGTCGCGGCGCAGGTAGGTGCGCCCCGGCAGCGCGTCCTGCGGCGCCTCTGCGATGGCTTCAAGCCCGTCAAGGGCGGCCCTGACATTGCCCCAGCGCGCCATGGTGCCCGCCAGTTGGGTGAGCGGTGCAAGCGTGCGCGAGGTCAGAATGCCCACGGCAATGATAGAGCCCACAGTGAACTGCCCGGCAAACACCAGATAGGTGCCCGCGATGACAGCCGCCACATAGGTCATCTGCTGCATGCCCTGGCTCCAGAAGGTCAGGATGGACGCGAGGCGGCGCTGTTCGGAGGACTTCATCGCGCTGAGCGTGGTCAGCTCTTGCCACAGGCGCATCACGCGGTCCTCGGCGCGCTGCGTCTTGACCGTGTCCCGCTCGAATATCGCCTCGTGCAGCAGGCGCGAGGATTTGGCGGACGCGCCTTGCGTGTCCTGTGTCAGTTGCAGCATCCGCTTTTGCAGGAAAAAACCAGGGATGACCATCAGGGCCCCGCCCAGGATCAGCACCCACACCACCGGCCCGGCAATCGAGGCGACCAGCAGAAGAAACACGAAGATGAAGGGGATGTCGGCGATCGTGCCGATGGTGGAGGCGGTGAAAAACTCGCGCACCGACCCGAATTCGCGCATCGCCGAAAAGGTCATCGACGGCGATTGGCCGCGCAGGTCGGATCGCATGCCCATCACCCGCTGCATCAGCAGGGTCAGCACGTTCAATTCGATCTGACGGCCCGCGCCGTCCATCAGGCGCGCACGCGCGATCTTGATGAACGCCTCGAGCAGCAGGGCAAGGCAGGCGCCGATGGCAAGCACCCACAGCGTCGCCTCGGACTGATGCGGAATCACGCGGTCATAGACTTGCAGAGAGAACAGCGCCACCGACACGGCCAGCACATTGGCCGTGAACGAGCCCAGTGCGATTTCGCCCAGGGCCTTGCGGAAGCGGTGGAATTCACCCCAGAACCAGTGGGGTCGTGCGCCCTCGGCCCGATGGGTTTCGGCGACACGCGCCAGCGGCGCTTCGGCGCGCACCAGCAATCCAGCAAAAAAGGGGAGGAATTCATCGACCGGCACATGCGCGCGGTTGTCGGTGCAGGTCTTGTCATAGATGATCAGATCGTCGCGCGACATGCCCAGCACCAGCACCACCTGCCCGCTGGTCATATAGGCCAGCGCGGGCCACTGTTCCGCTCCAACGCGGCTGACCTGCTGCACCTGTGCGACCAGACCGGCGGATTGCAATCCGACGACAAGGGCCTGCGCCTCGACCCGGTCGCTGGCCCCGGCGCGGGTGTGGGCGCGCAGAGTGTCAAAGACGTCATTGTGCCCGGTTGTCACCCCCAGAAGGCCCGCATAGGCCACCGACACGTCTGCCCGCGCGCGCAGACGATCATCAAACCGGTTGGCATTGTCAGCCCGCCTGGTCTGCGGGGCCGTGACGGTCCCTGCGCTGATGGTCGTTCCGCTGCCGTTCTTGATGGTCAGGGTAAAGGGACGCTTGGCGGTCAAATCCGGTCTCCGTCGACAAGCACGCCCTGGATGCGCGCCAATTCGATTTGCAGGCGCAGGGCCTCGAACCTGAGGGTGACCTCGCTGCTTTGGCGGGCAGCAAAGGTTTCATAGACACCGACGACATCCATGACCGGACGGCGTCCGGCCTCGTATTGGGCGCGGAACAGATCAAGGTTGACCTTGGCCTGTGCGGTCAGCCCTCGTGCCTCTGCGGCCTGACGGTTCTTGGCGGCGACCTGCCCTTCGAGCTTGCGCAGCGTGCGGTTGGCGTCCTCGTTGGCTTGGGCCACACGGCGGCCAGCGGCCTCGCGGGTGGCCTCGATCGCCCTGAGCCGCGCAGGCGTTCCGACACCGAGGGCGGTGCCGCCCGCAGTGATCCCGGCACCATTGTTCTCACCGATGGTGCCCCGGGCGCTGATCCCCGGCAACTGGCTGGCCCGGTCGATCTGGGCCTGGGCGATGTCACGCTCTTTCTCGGCCTCGGCGCGTGTGACGGCCAAAGGCTGCGCGGCGGTCGCGCTGATGCTCAGCCCTTGCAGCCCGCGCACGTCGTTCAGCGGGGCGATGGACATGGCGTTGAGTTCGGCGAGCGCGGTCGCCGCAGCCTCGTCACTGGCGGCAATCGAGGCTCGGATTTCAGCGAGTTTCTGACGGATCACGTTGAGGTCCGACATGTCCGACACCCCACCCCGGACCCGTTCGGACATGATATATTCGAAATGCTCCATCTCGCGCAGGGTGGCGCGGTGCAGGTGGGCGGCTTCGCGCCCTTCGGCTGCGCTGAGGTAGAGGCCAAGCCCGGTTGCGACGCGGTCATTGGTGTCTTGGGCCAGCGCCACGGCGGCGACCTCGACGTCGGCCTTGGCAAAGGCGCGCTCGCCCTTCTTGCGGCCATTGTCGAACAGCACCTGATCCACGACGATCTGGCTGATGATGTTGCCCAGCGAATTGAGGCTGATGCGCGGCCCGATGGTGGGCAGCCAGTTTTTCGAGGCCGCCGAGGCGCGCAGGCGGGCGGCGCGCAATTCGGTTTCGGCGGCGCGCGCGTTGGCGGCCAGCACACCGGTACTGACGCGGTCATAGGCGCTGCCCGAGGGCAGAACCGACGCGCGGTTCAACAGTCGTTGCAGAACCAGGCTTTCGCTGTTCAGTTTTTCGTCGTTTTTTGTCGGAGTCTGGAGCAGAGCGGCACCGGGCGTTTGCCCCGTCGTGTCCGCGCCCGTGTTCATGCGTGACACGAAAGCCACGTCGCCTGCGCTGCCCACGCACCCTGCCTGCAAGCTTGCCGCGACACACAACGCCGCCAACCTGATACCACCTTGCCTCATAGTCCGGTCCCGTTTCGGGTTTTTGTCGTTGTAGAGGATGGGCGCGGTTGCGGAAGGTCCGGTCCGCGCCTCTTGTCTTTCTGGAATGCTCGATTTTTTTGGTTTTGTTGGTCTTGCCCAGTGATAATGTCGTTTGTTTTTTAAGCGATAGCCGTGTTCACCATGATGTCATCGTCCAGAATGACTGTTCCTTCGGTGCCCAGCGAATAGACGTCATAGGTTTGTGCATCGACGTTGACCGTGCCGGTGCGGGTGGCCCCGGCGATGGTCACCGTGTCATCCGCCCCGCCATGGATGGTCAGGGTGTTGGTCGCATCCGACAGACCCAATAGCTGCGCCTCGGTGATGGTCAGGTTCGCCTCTTCGGCGAATTGCAGCTCGACCGCTTCGATCTGGTAACCGCCCAGCGACGGGTTGGACAGATCGATGGCGCTGTTGGCGCTTTCATCATCCAGCACCACGTAGGTGCCGCTCGTGTTGCCCGCGGCATCGGTCGAATTCACGATCAGGTGCGAGCCGTCCGGCACGTTGGTCGCGAACTGGAAATTCGTCTCGTTCAGCACGTCGATGTCGACCTGGGTGGCGGATACATCGCGGATCGTGCCATTGGCGTTGACCTGCGCCACGCTCAGATCACCATCGCTTTGCTCGGTCGAGATGCCGCGAACGCCGTCCCCTGCGCGCGTATAGCTGGCGATGACCGGGCCGTTGGGGGCTTCGGTGTCGATGGCCAGCGTGTCGGTGATCGTGTCTGTATTGCCGACGGAATCTGTCGCCATCACGGTGATGGCCGCATCATAAGTGCCCCCCGGGATGGCCGAGGGCGGGATGGTCAGCGACCAGTTGCCTTGCGCGTCCACGGCTGCCGCCAGAACGGTGCCGTTGAAATCGACCATGACGGTCGATCCCGCTTCGACCTGACCGCCCAGCGAGATGCCGTCGCGCGCCTCGGCGCCACTGATCACATCGTCTTCGGTGACAGTGTCCTGAATGCTCAGCTGGTTGACCAGCGTGTCGACCCGCACCGTGTCGCTGACCGAAGCGACGTTGCCCGCAAGATCCGTGGCCGTGACGCTGACATTCGTGATGTATTCGCCCAAGGGCACCTGCGCCGGAGTGAAGGGCGCGTGCCAGTTGCCCTGCGCGTCAACGATGGCCTGCACTGTATGCGTGCCCATGGTGACCAGAACGGTCGATCCGGGCTCGGTCGTGCCGGTCAGCACGACACCGTCGGATTGCTCGGCGGCGTTGATGATATTATCGCCCTCGATCGGGTCCGAGGACAGCGACAGGTTGTCGACCCGCGTATCCACCTGCACGGTATCGCTGGCCGTGGCCGTGTTGCCTGCCGCATCCGTCGTGGTCGCGGTGATCTGCGCCTGATAGGTGCCTTGGGGAATTTCGTTGGCCGCAAAGAAGGCCTGCCAGACACCGGCACCATTGGCGACGGCCTGATGAGTGACGCCGTTCATCGTGACGCTGACCAGTGCCCCGGGATCGGAATTGCCGCTGAGCACGACGCCGTCGCTGGCCTCGACTCCGTTGATGACGTCATCACCTTCGATCGGGCCTGCGATGGTCAGAACGCTGGCTTCGGTGTCCACATCCACGGCCTGATTGATACTGCGGGTGTTGCCAGCGGCGTCAATGGCGGTGGCGGTCACTTGCGTGGAATAGGTGCCCGGCGTGATCGCTTCGCTTGGCAATGTCGCGGTCCACGCGCCGTTTGCTGCGACCACAGCCGTGGCGGTCGCATCTTCCATTGTCACCACAACGCTCGAACCCGGCTCGGTGATGCCGGTCACGACGAGGCCCGAGGCCGCTTCGGCGGCGTTGATCACGCCATCCGGTCCACCGGAGGTCGAGGTGAATTGCAGCGTGTTGACCAGAGTGTCGACCGTCACGGTCCCGCTTGCGGTCGAACTGTTGCCCGCCGGGTCCGTTGCAACGGCGGTCACCGTCACTTGCGTCTCGCCCGTTGGAATGGCCGACGGTGGGAAGGTCGCACTCCAGCCACCAGACCCATCCACCGTCGCCGGTTGCGTGACCCCGTTGAAAGTCACCTCGACCGTCGATCCGGGCTGCGCGCTGCCGGTGAGGGTGACGCCATCGGCGGCTTCGGCGGCGTTGATCACGCCGTCGCCTTCGACCGTGGCGGTCACCAGGGACAGTTCTGCGATGGTGTCGACCACCAGAACATCCGTTACGGTGGTGGTGTTGCCAAAGGAATCCGTGGCGACAATCGTCACATCCGAGGAGTATTCGCCCTCGGCGAGTGTTCCGGCCTGCCACGTGGCGGCCCATGTGCCGTTTTCGGAAACGGTCACATTGCGTGTCACTTGGCCGATGGTAATGGCAAGCGTCGCACCCGCCTCGCCTGTGCCGGTCAGCGTGACGCCGCCCGACAGTTCGGCCCCGTTCACCACGTGGCCGACACTTTCGACCCCCGTGGATACGGCAACGTCCGGTCCTGTCGTGTCGATCACGAAAACCGGACCCTCAAGGGTCGTTTCGCCGCCGCTGCCATGGGTAAAGACAACTGTGGTCTGTGCGGTGCCGTCGGTGGGGAATGTGGCCCCTTGGTAAGTGACGGACCATGTACCGTCTTCGCCGATGGTCGTCGTCTGGACAGACCCGCCCGCATTGACCTCGACGCTGTCGCCGGGTTCGCCCGTTCCGGAAACGGCAAAGACATGGCTGGACGTATCGTCGCCACCCAGTTCTGTGGTCGTGCCGACATTGTCCACGGTTGGCGTTGCCGGTCCGGCAGGCTGTTCACCGTTGCCGGTTTCTCCGCCACCGCCGCCCAACAGGGCCGCTCCGCCGACCGCCGCGGCCGCTGCGGCCGCCGCTGCGCCGCCACCGCCAAATGCGCCAAGGCCCCCAAGCAATCCGGCCGCCAGGCTGCTCACCTCCTCTTCCGCACCGACTGCGACGCTCGCCACTTCGGTGCGACCCAGATAGATCAGATCGTCCGACGGGCTCCACTTGCCCCACTGCTCGGTCGGACCGTATTGCGCATAAAGCGCGCCATCGGCTGTCTCGACGAACACGACTTCGTTCAGGTATCCATCCGCCGAGATGAACAGACGATTGGCCGGGCCCACATCGTTGAAATAGTTCTCGAGAGTGATCGTGCGGCCGTCGACGAGTGTAAGCACAAGGTCGTCGCCAACGCGCTGCTGCGCGGCGAGGTCTATCTGCCTGAGATTGAAGGACACTTCCTGCCCACTTGCGAGGGTGACATTCGTGTTCTGATCAACCGGAACACTTCCACGCTGCAAAGCGCCCGCGCCATCGCGGACAACGAAATCAATCGCTTTCATACCAACACCACTCTCGCCTCTGGCCGCGTTTCGCGATCCAATATCTTGATGTGCCGCCAGCATTTTTCGCCGTGCTCACACAGTTTTCATGCTGCTTTCATAGCGGAATCGCGAATCAAGGGATAGAGTCTTTTTGACCTCGGGTCACAATTTAGGGCGTCTTCGGGTAAATGTTGTGGTGATTCGGACTCGGATTTCCGCGAAAGCGAAGGAGTTTCAGCCATGCAGAAAACTGACGACATCATGGCCTTGTGGCAGGCCGGGGTGCAGGCCGTACGCGGGGACGTTGCCGTCGACCGTGCAATTGCAGATGGCAAGGTGTCCAGACCGGACCGCATTGTCGCCGTGGGCAAGGCCGCCGTGGCGATGGCCAGACCCGCTTGCGATACGTGGCCGGATGTACCCTGCCTGATTGTCACCAAATACGACCATTCCGAGGGCGCACCACCACACGCCACTGTGATTGAATCCGCCCATCCCGTACCCGACGCTGCCTCGATCAGGGCGGGACGAGCGCTTCAGGCCGGAATCGCGGCGCTCGGCGAAGGGTCTCACTTGCTGATGCTCGTCTCGGGCGGGTCATCGGCCCTCGCCGAAGTGCCTCAGGACGGGCTCGGCCTTGATGAACTGATGAACAGCACCAACGCCCTTCTCGCATCCGGTGCGACCATCGCGGCGATGAACATGCACCGCACTGCGCGTTCACAGATCAAGGGCGGCAAGTTGCTTGCCGCCTTCAAGGGGGCGCGCGTAACCACCCTGGCCGTCTCGGATGTCGAAGGCGATGCGCTGGCCACCATCGGCTCGGGCATCGGGGATGCGCCTGCGAAGCGCACGTTCGACTTTCACCCCCATATCGTCGCCAGCAACACCATCGCGCGCGATGCCGTGGCCGCCGCCAGCGCCCTGCCGGTGACGCGGAATGCCGAAACGCTCTATGGCGAACTTTCCGGGCTGGTTCCGCAACTGCGTGATCAACTTCTATCGGCCCCGTCCGGGTTGATGGTGCTGGGCGGAGAGCCTGTCGTGATCCTGCCCGACCATCCCGGCAGGGGCGGGCGCAACATGGCCCTGGCCCTAACGCTGGCGCGCGAGATCGCGGGCACGCCGGGTCTGCGCATCCTCGTCGCGGGCACCGACGGTACGGACGGGCCCACAGACGCAGCGGGCGCGCTGGTCGACGGCACAACCTGGGATGACAGCGGCGCCGACGCTCTGGCGCGGGCGGATGCCTATCCGTGGTTCGAGGCCCATGGCGCGCTGGTCAAGACGGGCCCGACAGGCACGAACGTCGCCGACCTGCTGATCGCGATCAAGGATTGAAACGGCAGGCTTGACACCCGGGCGGGCTGCGGAAACCGTAGCCCGATGAAAAACACCCTCCGCGAAATTGAGGAGACCCCGGATCTCGGGATAATCATGGCCGACGGCACCCGCCTGTCCGCCCGAATGTGGCGGCCCGTGGATGCGGGCGACGATCCGGTGCCAGTGATCCTCGAACACCTGCCCTATCGCAAACGCGACGGCACTTGCGCGCGCGATGCGCTGACCCATCCGTACTTTGCCGCGCGCGGCTATGCTTGCCTGCGCGTGGACATGCGCGGCAATGGTGACAGCCACGGGCTGATGGAGGACGAGTATACCCAACAGGAACTCGATGACGCGGTCGAGGTGATCAACTGGGCCGCCGCACAAGACTGGTGCAACGGAAGCGTCGGCATGATGGGGATCAGCTGGGGCGGGTTCAATTCACTTCAGGTGGCGGCTATGGCCCCCGACCCGCTCAAGGCCATCATCACGCTCTGTTCCACCGTCGACAGGTACAACGACGACATCCATTACAAGGGCGGCTGCCTGCTCAATGAAAACCTTGGCTGGGGCGCGACGATGTGGAGCTATTCATCCCGCGCGCCCGACCCGGCCCTGCGCCCGGACTGGCGCGAGATGTGGCTGAAGCGACTGGAAGCCGAGCCTTTCCTGCCTTCGGTCTGGCTGCGCCATCAGGCGCGCGACGCCTATTGGCGGCACGGATCGGTCTGCGAGTGCTATGACACGATCAAGGCCCGCGTGCTGGCCGTTGGCGGCTGGGGCGATGCCTACAAGAACGCGGTGCCGCAGATTGTCGGAAACATCCCCGGTGCCAAGGGGATCATCGGGCCGTGGGTCCACAAGTATCCGCATTTTGCCGTGCCCGAACCGCGCATCGGCTTTCTGCAAGAGGCGCTGCGCTGGTGGGACAAGTGGCTCAAGGGGATCGACACCGGCGTGCAGGACGACCCGGACATGCGCACATATCTGATGGACGGCGTACGCCCGGCGACCTGGTACACAAACCGCACCGGACGCTGGCTGGCGGATGCGCACGGCGATACACGCACGTGGTATCTGTGTGATGAAGGTCTGGATGACGCGCCGGGCGGCTTGCGCCGCTCCGTCGCCTCGCCGCAGGATAACGGGGCGGATGCGGGCGAATACTGCGCGATCTGGCTGGGTCCGGAATTGCCGGGCGATCAGCGCCGCGACGATGCGCGCAGCGCGTGTTTTGACACGGCGCCGCTGACCCATGACCTGTCGATCATCGATGCCCCGGTCTTGCGTCTCGGCTTCAGCGCGAACGCGCCGCTGGCGCAAATGGCGGTACGTCTGACCCACGTGCATCCCGACGGCGCGTCGACGCGGATCACCTATGGCGTGCTGAACCTCGCGCGGCACCTCGGTCGCCTGCTGACACCCGGCCAACGCGAGGAGATCACCCTTTCGCTCGATCACATCGCCTATACCATTCCCCAAGGGCACCGCCTGCGCGTGGCGATCTCGACCGCCTATTGGCCGCTGATCTGGCCAACGCCGACCCCGGTCACGCTGAACCTGCATGGCGGCTCTGTTTCTGTGCAGGCATTGCGCGACGCGGGTGAGTGGACCTTTGCGCCGCCGGACTCCGCAGCGCCCTGGAAGACCGAAACGCTGCGCCCCGCAAACCATGTCCGGCGTCAGGAAACAGACATGGTGACTGGCGTCACAAGCCTGATCATCGAGGACGATTTCGGCAAGATCCGCGATCTCGATCACGGTCTGATCAGCGGATCCATCGCGCGCGAGCATTGGTCCATCCACCCCGACGACCCGCTGTCGGCGCGCGGCCATTGCCACTGGAGCGACGAGCTGGAGCGTGATGGCATCCGCCTGCGCACCGAAACGACTTCTGATATGTGGTCGGATGCGACCCATTTTCACCTCGCTGCGACACTGGAGGCCTTCCAGAACGACACCCGCATCCACCACCGCACCCTGACGGACAAAATCAGGCGCGATCTGCTTTAAATGCTGCGACGGTCTTTCACGACATTGTCGTGTCAGAATCCGGCATTAGCCCTTGCGAGCAGGCTGCAAATGCTTACGCTCTGCGCCACAAACAACAATACCGCGCCCCACACGCGGATATGATCCAACCGGGAGACACCATATGTCAAAAGAACTGCAAAAGCTGTCCGCGCGCGTGACAGCGGGTGCCATGACGCGCCGCGAATTCATGAACCGTGCCGCGGCACTGGGCATCAGCGCCGCCGTGGCCTCCACCGTGCTGGCCGATGCCGCACGGGCCGACGCACATGCGACACCTGTCGCGGGCGGAACCTTCAAGATGGGCGTTCAAGGTGGTGAATCCACCAACAGCCAGGACCCGGCCTCCTGGGCCTCCGATGTGCCACTGGCCGGTGGCTTTTGCTGGGGCGAGCCCCTGGTCGAACTCAACGCCGATGGCAGCCTCAAGGGCCTTGTGGCAGAAAGCTGGGAAGGCTCTGCCGATGCGACCGTCTGGCGCTTCAAGATCCGTCCGGGCGTGAATTTCTCCAACGGCCAGGCGGTGACGTCCGAAGATGTCATGCAGACCATGGCGCGCCATTCGAACGAGGATTCCAAGTCCGGCGCTTTGGGAATCGTGCAGGGCATCCAGTCCATGCGGACCGATGGCGACGTGTTCGAGGTCACACTGGCCGTCGGCAATGCCGACTTGCCCTACCTGATGGCCGACTATCACCTCATCATTCAACCCAACGGCGGCTTTGACGACGCAACCGCAGCGATCGGCACCGGCCCCTACACGCTGGAAAGTGACGAGCCGGGTGTGCGCATGGTGTTCCAGCGCCGGTCCGACTACTGGGGCGGCGACCAGAGCGTCGTTGCCCACTACGACACCGTGGAAATCATCGTTCTGAACGACGCCACGGCCCGGACAGCCGCCTTGCAATCGGGTCAGGTCGACGCGATCAACCGGGTCGAACCCAAGATCGCAGCGCTTCTTGGCCGTGCGCCTACCATCGACGTGCTGTCCACCGCGGGTCGCGGCCACTATGTGTTCATCGCACATGTCGACACCGCGCCCTTTGACAACAACCACCTGCGCCTTGCCCTGAAATACGCGCTGAACCGTCAGGAAATGGTCGACAAGATCCTTCAGGGCTATGGCTCGGTCGGAAACGACATGCCGATCAACGCGGCCTATCCGCTGTTCGACGCAACCATCCCGCAACGCGAATTCAACCTCGAAAAGGCGGCCGAGCATTACAAGATGTCCGGCCATGATGGATCGCCCATCATCCTGCGCACCGCCGATGGCGCATTTCCAGGTGCGGTCGATGCGGCCGCCCTGTTCCAGCAATCCGCCCAGGCCGCCGGCATCCCGCTGGAAATCAAGCGCGAACCCAACGATGGCTACTGGTCCGAAGTGTGGAACGTACAGCCCTTCGCCGCATCCTATTGGGGTGGCCGTCCGGTACAGGACCAGATGTACACCACCGCGTATCTGTCCACCGCCGACTGGAACGACACGCGCTGGAAACGTCCCGAATTCGACGCCATGCTGCTCGAGGCCCGCGCCGAGATCGACGAAGGCAAGCGCAAGGAAATCTATTCCAAGATGGGGCGCATGCTGAACGAAGAGGGCGGCGTCATCGTGCCGATGTTCAACGACTTCGTGGATGCGCTTTCGACCAGCGTCAAAGGCTGGGAGGCCAATCCCAACGGGCCGCAGATGTATTGGAAAACTTCCAAATACACCTGGAAGGCCTAAGAGCGTAACACCGGGCGGCCCCACAACGGGCCGCCCGATTGCGTTCACGGACAGAATGAGTGCCTCAATCGACAGCGAACCGAACGAACGACCTTGCAACAGGTCCACATTCGATGCGCCCCGGCCTTACGCTGTTCGCGACGACGCCGCACAGGTGACGACCAGAGCGTCCAGGCATTCCTAGCAGAACAGGTTCATCCTCATGCACCCCATCCTGAAACTCGTAGCGCAGCGCCTCGGCATCGGCCTGCTGTTGCTGCTGGCCGCCTCCGCGCTGATCTTCGGGCTGACCGAAGTCCTGCCCGGCGACGCAGCGCAGGCCATCCTCGGCCAAGCCGCCACCGAAGAAAATCTTGCCAACCTGCGCGCCGAGATGGGGCTGGATCGCCCCGCCTTCACCCGCTATTTCGAATGGCTCGGCGGGATATTTACGGGCGACATGGGCGTGGCCCTGACCAACAAGCTGCCCATCGGCGAACAGATCGCGCGGCGGATGTCGGCGACGCTGTTCCTCGCCTTCTGGGCCGCCATCATCTCGGTGCCGCTGGCCATCCTGCTGGGGCTGATCGCCGTGCGCTACCAGAACCGCTGGCCGGACAAGCTGATTTCGGGGATCACGCTGGCCTCGATCTCGCTGCCCGAATTCATGATCGCCTATGTGCTGATCTTTTTCTTTGCGGTGCAAAGCATGACATGGCCGATCTGGGGCTGGTTGGGCATGAACCCTGTCGCCTTTCCATCCTTCGCCTCCGTTTCGCCGGGCATGCCGCTGTCGGCGCAACTCTATGCCATTGCCCTGCCGGTCGCTGTCCTCACGCTGGTGGTGCTGGCACACATGATGCGGATGACGCGGGCCGCGATCCTGAACGTGATGCAATCGGCCTATATCGAAACGGCTGAGCTCAAGGGGCTGACCACCTTCGCCGTCATCCGCAAACACGCCTTTCCCAACGCCATCGCCCCCATCGTGAACGTGGTCATGATCAACCTTGCCTACCTGGTTGTGGGCGTCGTGGTGGTCGAGGTGGTGTTCGCCTATCCCGGCATGGGGCAGTACCTCGTGGACGCAGTGGTCAAGCGGGACGTGCCCGTGGTTCTCGCATGCGGCGTGATCTTTGCCGCCGTCTATATCATCCTCAACATTGTCGCAGACGTGGTGTCCATTCTGGCCAACCCACGCTTGCGCCACCCCAAATAGCAGCAGAGCACAGATGTTCAAAAACATACCCCTCTCCGCCGCCATCGGGCTCACGATCACCGCAACCTATTTCCTCGCGGCCATATTTGCGGACCTGATCGCCCCCTACGGCATGGCCGAAGCGGTGGGCGACGTTTGGGAGCCCTCCTCGGCCGAACATTGGCTGGGCACCGATCAGATCGGACGCGATCTGCTGACACGCATGATCTACGGCGGGCAGACGACGATCCTGATCGCGACGCTCGCAACCATCCTCAGCTTCACCACAGGCTCCGTACTCGGATTCATCGCCGCCGTCTCGGGCGGCTGGGTTGATCAGGTGATGAGCCGTCTGGTTGACCTGTTCATGTCGATCCCCTCGCTGATCCTCGCCCTCGTGATCCTGTCCTCTGTCGAGGCCACGGTGGTCACGCTGGTGGTGATCATGGGCCTGCTCGATTCCACCCGCGTCTACCGCCTTGCGCGGGCCGTGGCGGTGGACATCTCGGTCATGGACTATGTCGAGGCCGCGCGCCTGCGCGGGGAGAAGCTGACCTGGATCATCTTCCGCGAAATCCTGCCCAATGCGCTGTCGCCTCTGGTGGCCGAAATGGGTCTGCGCTTCATCTTCATGGTGCTTTTCATCTCGACGCTCAGCTTCCTTGGCATCGGCGTCCAGCCCCCGCTGGCCGACTGGGGCGGTATCGTGAAAGAGAACAAGGAAGGGATCAACTTCGGCATCGGCGCGGCCCTCTACCCGGCGGTCGCCATCGCAACGCTGGCCATCAGCGTGAACCTGATCGCCGACTGGATCCTCAACCGAACCACCTCGCTCAAGGGCGGTCGCGGATGAGCAACCTCGCCACACGTCCCTTCTCTGTTTTCAAAAAATCCCGGGGGTCCGGGGGCAGCGCCCCCGGGTATTTGCCATCATGACCACACCTCTCCTGCAAGTGCGCGGCCTCAAGATCGGAGCCACCGTCTACCCACCCGGCGAAAAGCCGCACGAGATCGAAATCGTGCATGGCGTCGATTTCGACGTCGAGGCAGGCAAGGTTCTGGGGCTGATCGGTGAATCCGGGGCCGGCAAATCCACCATTGGCCTTGCGGCCATGGCCTATGGGCGGGGCGGGGTCGAACTGACCGGCGGGTCGGTCATGGTCAACGGGCGCGACGTGCTCAAGGCGTCCGTGCGCGACATACGCCGTCTGCGCGGGGCCGAGGTCACCTATGTTTCCCAATCCGCCGCCGCGTCGTTCAACCCGGCCAAGCGGATCATGGAACAGGTGATCGAAGCGGCGGTGCTCCAGGGCAAGTTCTCCAAATCCGACGCCGAACGGCGGGCCGTGGAACTGTTCACCAAGCTCGGCCTGCCGGATCCCGAAACCATCGGAAACCGCTATCCGCATCAGGTGTCGGGCGGGCAGTTGCAACGCTGCATGACCGCGCTTGCGCTCTGCCCCGAACCGGACCTCGTGGTGTTCGATGAACCCACCACCGCGCTGGATGTGACCACGCAGATCGACGTGCTGAAGGCGATCAAGGACGCGATCCGCGATACCGGCGTTGCCGCCCTTTACATCACCCACGACCTCGCCGTCGTGGCCCAGGTCTCCGACCATATCATGGTGCTGCGGCAGGGCGAGATGGTCGAATACGGCACGGTCGACCAGATCATCAACGCGCCCAAGGAGGAATACACCCAGGCCCTCGTCTCGGTCCGCTCAATCAAGCACATCGAAAAGGAACCGGTGGAGTCGATCCTGAGCGTACAGGGCATCACCGCGCGCTATGCAGGCACGAGTTTCGATGTGCTGCACGACGTCACCGTCGATATCAGTGCGGGCCAGACACTGGCCGTGGTGGGCGAATCCGGCTCGGGCAAATCCACCCTCGCCCGTGTCATCACCGGCCTTTTGCCCCCGCGCGATGGCACGATCACATTTGCCGGGCGCACCCTGTCGCCTGACCTGCCGTCACGTTCGCGCGAGGACTTGCGCGAGTTGCAAATGATCTACCAGATGGCCGACACGGCGATGAATCCGCGACAGACCGTCGGGACAATCATCGGGCGGCCCCTGGAGTTCTACTTTGGCCTCAAGGGCGCGGAAAAACAACGCCGCATCCAGGAACTGCTGGACGAGATCGAACTGGGCGATGGTTTTCAGGATCGCTATCCGGCGGAACTGTCAGGCGGGCAGAAACAGCGGGTCTGCATCGCGCGCGCACTGGCGGCCAAGCCCAAGCTGATCATTTGCGACGAGGTCACCTCGGCCCTCGATCCGCTGGTGGCGGACGGCATCCTCAAACTGCTGCTCGAATTGCAGAAGATCGAGGACGTGGCCTATCTGTTCATCACCCATGACCTCGCCACGGTACGGGCCATCGCGGACAGCATCGCCGTCATGTATCAGGGGCGCGTGCAGCGCTATGGCACCAAATCCGAGGTGCTGACCCCGCCCTTTGACGACTACACGGACCTGCTGCTGAGTTCGGTGCCTGAAATGAAGCTGGGCTGGCTGGAAGACGTGATCGCGCACCGCAAGATGGAGAGCGCGGGGAATTGAGCGTCCCGCGCCGGGACAGTCCCGCACGCACGTGATTTCAAGGGGCTACAGCGGCGGATTTGCCGTTGCTTAAGTCCTTGACCGAATCCGGGCAAGATGCGCAGCCTTTGGAATGCCGCGCCCGACTGCGGTGCGCAGCCCTTTTTTTATGGAGCATTTCAATGTCACGACAGCAGATCGCCATGGACTTTTTCGACGCCTGCGAAACCGGCATGGGCTGGGAGGTATGCAAGGCCTGGTGCACCGACACGGCCAGCTTTTCCGCGCAATCGGACGCACTGGCCGACATCACCACGCTTGAGGCCTATGTGGAGTGGATGAAGGGCCTGCTGACCCCTATCCCGGACGGGCATTACGAACTCAAGGCCTTTGCCATGGACGAAGCGCGCAACACTGCCATCGGCTTTGCCGTCTTTCATGGCACGCAGACCGGCCCCGGTGGTCCGGTCCCGCCGACCGGCAAGACGGTGGCGGCGGACTATGTCTATGCCATGCAGTTCGACGGGGACCGGATCAGCCACATGACCAAGATCTGGCATGACGGGATATCGGTGCGCCAACTGGGCTGGGCCTGACGTTTTACGGGTCGGTGCGGCGGCATGTGGAGGGGTGACTGCAATGTTGCCCCGCCACTCTATTGCTCATCCGCGGACTGGCGAAGTCACGCGAAATCGCTGACGGTTTATGGAACGAGCATATCGCGCCGCGGGCCTGTCGCACCAGCCCCAGCCAAATCGCCAGAATTAACCGGATTTGCCCCCCTCATGCGGAAAATCCTGAAAATATCCGTATGAACCGATCAATCTTGATGTACTGTTCACCAACTGTCAGGAGAAAACTCATGAAACCTTCCGTTCTCAACCTGGCTCTCGTGGGTGTTTTGACCTCAAGTGCGGCCTTGGCCCAGGAACGTATTGAGATCAACAATATCTACCCGCTCAATCAGGAATACTTTCAGCTGTCTGACAGCGTATATTTCATGCAGGATAATCGAGGTCACTTTGAGGTTGTCGAAGGCCCGTTGGAAGGAGGGCCTGCGCGTTGTGTTGGAGGTGGCTTTGGTGCGCAGAACGGCGAAAATTCGATACAGGGCGTCTGCGTGTTCGGAGAAGGAGAAGACACATTCACCATGCGTTGGAAAGCGGGCGAACAAGGCAAAGCGAATACCTGGTCCATTGCCGGCGGAACCGGAAGGTTTGACGGAATGACAGGCGACGGGATTGCAACGACGGGTGTCGAGATCATGTACAAGGCAATGCCAATGAGACAGTCGCACATTGTTGGGAAGGTCAACATCCCAAAGAACTAGAAAGGTGTTTATTTCCCGACCGTTGATCGGCAACTCGCATCCCGAACCGCCACCCTCACCCCAATTCCCGCGCAATGTCCCTGGTCTGCTCGTACAGTTTCAGAAACAGCCCGTGTGCCGCATCATAAACCGCGCTCGGGTGCGCGCGGATCGTCTCGACCACCGGATTCCATTGCGTTATATCTCCCCGCTCGACCAGACCCACCGCCAGGGCCGCCAGAAACGCGTCGCCATAGCTCGCCCCGGTCGTCTTTTCACACACGATCTGGTCGATGCCGGTGATGTCGGACGTGGCTTGCAACCAGAGCGCATTCTTGGTCCCGCCGCCCACGGCCAGCAACCGTGCGGGCCGCTGGCCCAGTTCGGCAAAGGTGTCGGTCACGTGCCGCGTGCCGTGCGCGATGCCTTCGATCAGGGCACGGTAGAGGTCGCCGCGGGTGTGTGTCAGGTTCAGCCCGAACAGCGCGCCCTTGGCGTGGACATCGTGGATCGGGGTGCGCTCGCCCGAGAAATAGGGCAGCATCAGCAGCCCATTGGCACCGGGGGGTGACAATGCCGCCTCTTTGGCCAGCTTCGGGAATGCCTCGGCCGGGTCCAGATCGCGCGCAATCTGGTCGCGGAACCAGTGGGTAAGGGTGCCCGAGGTCGCAAGCCCCGCCATCGAGGCATGTTCGCCCTCAAACAGCCAGGGCGCGTACCAGATGCGCGGGTCGGTCACGCGGTCGGCGGCGCGCAGGATGATGAAGATGGTCGAGCCGTACATCATCATCATGTCGCCGGGGGCATCGACGCCGACCGAGAACGCCTCGGCCGCGGCGTCGATGGTGCCTGCGGTGACGGGAGTACCGGGGGCCAGACCGGTTTCGGTTGCGGCCTTTTTCGTGATGTGCCCCGCGATCTCGTTGGACCACATCAGGCGGGGCAGCTTGCCCAGCGCGATGATGTCGTCCGCCAGATCGTCCACCCAGTTCTGCGTTGTCACGTCATAGAGCGGAGAAAAGTTGGCCGCTGTGTAGTGGTCGATCACCACTTCGCCCGTCAACCGCTGTACGAGAAAGCTGGTGGAGGTCAGGATATGGGCGGTCTGGGCATGGATTTCAGGCCGCGAACGTTTCAGCCAAAGGATTTTTGGCCCCACCGATTGCGAGGTCAGCGCGTTGCCGCAGCGGGCGATGATCGTGTCCTCGCCGATGCGCTGGGTCAGTTCGCGCACTTCGGCCTCGGCCCGCCCGTCCACGCCGTAAAGCACACCGTTCATCAGCGGCGTGCCCTCGCTGTCCACGGGCAACATGCAAGGGCCTATGGCGCTGCAGGCCACGCACCTGATCTCGGTCGAGTCGATGCCGCTTTGCTTGAGCAGCGCGCGGGTGACTTGTACGAAATCGCCCCACCAATCCTGTTCGGGGCGGTGCTCGGCCCAGCCGGGCTGCGGCACCAGCATCTTGTGCCCGCGCGCGGCCTGGGCGCGGATAGTGCCGGCTGCATCCACCAGAACGCCCTTGGTTTCATAGGTGCCGATGTCGATGC
>CAZITF010000011.1:0-27428 GCA_964542095.1 uncultured Rhodobacterales bacterium | reverse complement strand
CCCTCGGGTTTGGCGTCGTAGATGCCGTGAATGTTGCCCATCAACTCGGACATGACGTTCTTGTGGTACCAGGGCGGGCGGAACGTATCCTCTGCCACCATCCAGCGGTCGCGGAACAGGACAAAGTCGATATTTGCGGTGCCCTCGACACCCGAGGGGGCCGTCAGCACGGTAAAGATCGACGGATCGGGATGGTCGAACAGGATTGCGCCCACCGGGCAATATGTGCGCAGATCGTATTTGCAGGGGGCATAGTTCCCATGCCACGCAACCACATCCAGCGGCGAGTGTCCGATCTTGGTCTCGTGAAACTGGCCCGCCCATTTCACGGTGACAGTCGACGGCGCTTCGCGGTCTTCATAGGCCGCGACGGGCGTCTTGAAATCGCGCCGGTTTGCCATGCAATTTGCACCGATGGGGCCCCGGCCCGGCACGTCGAATTTCTGCCCGTAATTCTCGCACACGAAACCGCGGCACGGTCCGTCGAGCACTTCGACCCTGTAGACAAGGCCACGCGGGATCACCGCGATTTCCTGAGGCTCGACGTCGATCACACCGAGTTCGGTGGCAAAGCGCAGGCGCCCTTCCTGCGGGACAACCAGCAATTCGGAATCGGCGGAGTAGAAATAGGCATCCACCATACTCTCGGTGACCAGATAGATATGTGAGGCCATGCCGACCTGCGTGTTCACATCCCCCGCCGTGGTCATGGTACGCATACCCGTCAGCCATGTCAGGGATGCTTCGCCGTGCGGCACCGGATCCCAGCGGTATTGACCCAGGCTGATCACGTCAGGGTCGATATGCGGTGCGGATTTCCAGTAGGGCAGATCGATCTTTTCAAAACGATGCGTGTGCTTGACCGAAGGGCGGATGCGATAGCACCACGTGCGCTCGTTCTGGTGCGAGGGGGCGGTAAATGCGGTACCGGACAGTTGCTCTCCGTAAAGGCCGTAGTTGACCTTCTGGGGCGAATTCATGCCCTGCGGCAAGGCACCGGGCAGCGCCTCGGTCTCGAAATCATTGCCGAAACCGGGCATGTATCCGGGCGTCGTTCCCACAGGTGTGGGCGCGCTGCGCAATGCGTTGCTGGCGGTCACTTTGTTCATCCCATGGCTCCCTTCGCAAGTCACCTTTTGGGGTAGTAGTTGCCTTTGTAACTAACAAGGGCTAATTCGGTCGGCATGACAAAAACCGAAGACTTCGACCTCAGGGATTTCATGCCCTACCTTCTCAATCAGGCGGCAGAGGCGATGAGCCGCGATTTCGAAGTGATTTATCGCGGCCGCTACGGCATGCTGCGCACCGAATGGCGGGTGGTCTTTCACCTGGGGCGATACGGCGCGCTGACGGCCAAGGATATTTGCGACCGTGCGCGGATCCACAAGACCAAGGTCAGCCGCGCCGTCCGCGCACTGGAGACCAAACGTTATCTCAAACGCGAGCAACTGGCCGATGACCGCCGTCACGAACGCCTGTCCCTCACGACGAACGGGCAGCGGGTGTTCGAGGATCTGGTGAAAGAGGCGCGCCATTACGACAAGGAGGTCATGTCGCGCTTCAGCCCCGAGGACAGCGCGCAGATCCGCAAGATCCTGATCCGGATCGCGCAGCTGGAAACGGCCTAGCGACCCATCCAGCCACCATCCACCACCAACACTTCTCCGTTCACATAGTCCGACGCGGCAGATGCCAGGAACACCGCCGGGCCCGCAAAATCCTGCGGTGTGCCCCAGCGCCCCTGCGGAATCCGCTCGAGGATCGACCTGGAGCGCGCGGCATCGTCCTGCAGGGCCTGCGTGTTGTCCGTCGCGATATATCCCGGTGCGATGGCGTTCACGTTCACGCCCTTGCCCGCCCATTCATTGGCCAGCGCCTTGGTCAACTGCCCGATCCCACCTTTGGAGGCGGCATAGCCCGGCACCGTGATCCCGCCCTGAAAAGTCAGAAGCGAGGCCGTGAAGATGATCTTGCCCCGGCCCCTTTCGATCATGCCGCGCCCGATTTCCCGGCTCAGCACGAATTGCGCGGACAGGTTTACCTCGATCACCTCGTCCCACCAATCGTCCGGGTGTTCGGCGGCGGGCTTGCGCCTGATGGTGCCTGCGTTGTTGATCAGGATATCCGGCTTGACCCCATCCACCTCGAATTGCGCGGCCAGTGCCGTGACCGCCGCACGGTCGGAAAAGTCGCACTGACAGGGCGTGAACTTGCGGCCCAGCGCCGTCACCGCCTGCTCGACTTCGGACCCTGCCGTGAGCGAGGCGCTGACCCCCACGATATCGGCCCCGGCCTGCGCCAGCGCTTCGGCCATGCCGCGCCCGATACCGCGCTTGGCCCCGGTGACAACGGCTGTCTTTCCGCTCAGATCGAAGGACGCCAGAACACTCATGCCAGCTCTCCGACCTTGATCAGGCTTTTGAGGGCCGTGGGGCTGGCATCCAGTGACTCGAACGCCGCCTGAATGTCGCCGAGCGGGCTCACATCGGTGATGACCGTGTCGGCATCTATGGCCCCGTTGGCCACCAGCGCGATGGCCTTTTCATAGTCCTGCGGCTCATAGACCCGCGCGCCGATCAGCTTCAACTCGCGCCAGAAGAACTGGAACATGTCGACCTGCGGTTTCTTTGCATGGATGGCCACCATGCAGATGCGCCCGCGCGTGGCGGCCACCGACGTCATCGCATCGACCCCGGGCTGACTGCCCGACACTTCGAACACGACGTCGGCGCCCTTGCCGCCGGTGCGCCCGTCAATGACCTCCTTGAGGTCGGCCTTGAGTGGGTTCACCGTGTCGAACCCCAGTTTGGCCGCGATCCCCAGACGGGTTTCGTTGACTTCGGAGATCACGACCTTGCCACCCGCATCCCGCGCGACCATGGCAACCAGAACCCCGATGGGCCCGCCGCCGATCACCACGACGTCCTCGCCCGGCTGCACCGCCGCCAGGCGCACATCATGGCAGGCCACGGCAACAGGTTCGATCAGGGCCGCATGATCCAGTCGCATGTCATCCGGCAGCACGTGCAGGGTGTGTGCTGGCGCATTCCACAGCTCCTGCATGGCACCGTCAGTGTCGAGCCCGAGGAATTTCAGCTTGTGGCAGATGTGCTTGTGCCCCGCCGTGCAGGCCGGGCAGGTCCCGCAGTGATCGAGCGGACGCACAACGACCTTCTGGCCGGGCCGGACGTTGGTGACACCCTCGCCCACCGCCTCGACCACGGCAGACATCTCGTGACCCACGATCCGGTTCAACCCCACACGCGCATCCATGTTGCCGTGAAAAACGTGCATGTCCGTGCCGCAAATGCCGCAATAGGCGATGCGCAGTTGCGCTTCTCCGGCGGCGGGGGCCGGGGCGTCGGTCTGCTCGACCGCAAAGCTCTTGTTTCCGCGATAATAGGCGGCGGTGATCGTGCTCATCTGTGCATTTCCTTATGTGCTGCGGTGAGTTTGTCCCAGTCGAACACGACCCCGGTGCCGGGCGTGTCAGGCGCCACGGCCATGTGGTCCCGCACCACCAGCGGGCGGCGGGTGTATTCATCGATGGGAAAGGAGTGGACCTCGATCCAGCCCGCGTGCGGCTGGGCAGAGACGAGGCTGACATGCAGTTCCTGCATCCCATGGCTGCACACCGGGATGCCGTTCTGGCGCGCGAGAATCGCGACCTGCAACCAGCCGGTGATGCCGCCGCAGTTGCTGGCGTCGGGCTGGATGAATGACAGTTTGGCGTCAGCCAACGCATATTCGAATTCATGAATCGTGTGCAGGTTTTCCCCCATGGCCAGCGGCATGCCCGTGGCTTCGGCAATGCGGCCATAGCCCTTGTAATCGTCCGGGATGGTCGGTTCCTCGAACCAGGTGATGTCGTAGGGCGCAAAGGCGCGGGCGGCTTGGATGGCCTGATCGACGCTCATGGAATAGTTGGCGTCCACCATGAACACCACGTCCGGGCCGATCAAGGCGCGCACCGCCTTGATACGGGCCACGTCCTCCTCCAGCGTCGGCTGCCCGATCTTGATCTTGACCCCGTCAAAGCCCTTCTCGAGGTAACCGCGGATGCTGTCCAGCAGCTTGGGCAGGGGAAAATTCAGATCGATCCCGCCCGCATAGGCCCGGCACCGATCCGACGCGCCCCCGGCCATCTTCCACAGGGGCTGGCCCGTTGCGCGCCCGCGCAGGTCCCACAGCGCAATATCGACCGCCGAGATGGCAAAAGACGCGATGCCCCCGCGCGCCACGTAATGCACATGCCATTGCATCGCCTCATAAAGCGCCTCGACATCGCTTGCGTCCTGCCCAACCAGAAAAGGGGCCAGATCGTGTTCGATCATCGCCGCAATGGCGCGTCCACCCTTGCCACCGGTATAGGTATAGCCGGTGCCTCGGCTGCCATCTGCCAGCGTCACAGTGGCGGTCACCAGTTCGAAATGAGTGTGATCCCCGTGCTTTGCGTCGCTCAGCACTTCGGCCAGTGGCACGTCAAACAGGCGCACCTCCACGCCGGCAATTTTCGTCATGGTGCCCCTCCCCGTCGTTCGGGCCGTCCGTCGGGCTTGCGGCACGATCACCGCAGACAGACTGCCAGCGCGCAAGTCCGGCGCTCACAGGTCACCGGGGCTTTTCACGCTATCACTGTTTTCGAAGGTCAGGACCTCAAACACAAGGCCCAAAAGCAATGCCCGTTGTCGGGGCAACACAGCCCGGCACGATTGAACTGCGCGAAAAACCGCAGCGCCTTGCCACCCAGATGCGTGACTGAACAAAACAGCGGGCGACGTCTGAATTGACCTCGCCCAGCCAGCCAAACGCGAAAACGTGCGGGGTCAGCAGATCCAGACCACCATTGAGAACAGCCGCAACAGTCAGCAGGACAAGGCATGTGGTCTTCGCGATCAGAGTGTTTCGAAAAAGGCTGATGCAACGTCTCCGGCAGATTGCGTTTTGAACTGCGCGGGCGCCCACATCGGACCAAATGCAAGCAAGAGGTTCAGGATGTTCCAGACCGCAGCGGGCCAGTTTCCCGAAGTGGTACGTCACGCCGCCAGACGCCCGCGCGTCGATACCCTTGCCAAGGATGAAGTGCCCGAACTGGACCGCGCAGCGGCCTATCAGACCGAGGTCGAGAGGCATCCGGACACCGGGTCAACTCCGGTCGTCCCTGCCATTTTCCACAATGCGGACCTGTGCCTGTCGATGTTCGCGACTTGCGCCCAATTCGCAACGCCCGGTTCGCCCGGCACAGCGCCAAATGGATTCTGCCTGACGATCCAAAACAACGTTCGCAATCCGCCAGGATCGGCACACCTGATCCGAGGAAAGCGGGTGCGCGCCACCGCTTTTTCCGCGGGCAGGTCCGTATCGCGCCCCGGCACGAGATGCAGAGTGCCGAAAAAACGGTTTCACACACGGCTCGGTGGCCACCCGGCATCACACCGTTGAAGGCGCAGAAATTACACCACCTGCGCGGACACTAACGGAATTCGCCCTCTCCCAAAGTGGAAAGGTACACCACCAATCCCCCAAACCTGAAAACGATAACCATGCTTGCCACAATGGCGACAGCCAGATGGACGGGTCTGACTGGAAAGGTCTGCTGGCGCAGGAATCCCACATAGGCGGTGTTCAGGTCGACATAGCCAAAGCCCCAGACCAGCATGATCATCTGCCCGGTCGCAAACCACAGCACCAAACCGCAGGACGCGACCATGATGATCCGGGTCCAGACCTCTGTGCGATGGGTTGAATGGCCTATTTGAAATTGCTTGAATTCGTGATCGTAATCCGTTGCCAATAAACGAAAAAGACGCATGTTGCCTCCAGTGGCCAAGCACGCATTGATAAAATATGGGTAGTGGGTCAGTTTGGATTATCTTTTTTCTCACGCTTCTTATAGGGGCCGCGCTTCTTAGGCGCAGGCTCCACAGCATCGACCAGCGCAACGATATCTTCAACCTCCCAAGGGCTGGCAGTCAGATCAGCGGCTATTGCAGGCGCCCTGCGGACATACTGTGCGCCTGTCGCAGATGCTCCAGCAGCCAGTCGCGGAACTGCTCTGCCGCCGGGACTTGCGCGTTCGTGCGCAGATAGTACCCTTCGGTGGCGGGCAGGCTGGCCTCGTGGGCCAGCACCAGTTGCCCCGATTTTATCGCCGCTTGTGCCAGCAGCGCCGAAACGAGGGCCACACCGTTGCCGTGCATCGCCATGTGCAGGGCTGCGCCATAAGAATCCACAAAGATGTCAGGCTCCATCACCGACCCCACGACCGCGCGCCACTTTGCCCAGCCGTCGGATGTTCCCACCGCCTCGATCAGTGGCAAAGTGTCGAGGTGCCCGATCAGTTCCGGCGCCTTGAGCGCGACAAGGGCACTGGGCTCCAGCAACACACCCTCCTGCCCCACCTGCTTTGGCGCGCCGAAGGGGATTTCCACGTCCGCGCGCAGGGCGTGAAATTCATCCGGCCAGATGGTCCCGACAAAGCGCAACCGCACATCCGGCGCACGGGCCCTGAAGGCGGCCAGATGCGGGGCGATGACCCATTGCGCAACGCTGACCGAACTGGCGATGGTCAGCAGGTTGTCGCCCTGTCCTGTCTCGAACCGCCGAGTGGCATCGGCCAGCGTTTCAAGCGCGGCGCCGACCTGTGGCAACAGCTTGCGCCCCTCATCCGTCAGCGACAGCCCCCGCGCGCGCCGTATGAACAGGGTCGCACCCAGCCGCATCTCAAGCGCTTTGACATGCTGGCTGACCGCCGATTGCGTCATCCCGATTTCCTGCGCGGCGGCCGTGAAACTCAAACACCGCGCCGCGGCCTCGAAGGCGCGAAACCATGTCAGGGGAGGAAGAGATTTTGCCATACACAACGCAGCCATAAGTTCAGCTTATAGCTTGACCCGCGAAACCTTCGTTTGTCAAACGGTCGCCTCACGGCGGATAGTCGGGCGACGCCGCACATGAGGACCGCCATGCAGCCCGAAATCCGAAAACTGGTCACCTATGACGAAGAGGTGCTGATCGAAGGGTTTCGCCCCGCCGACCGCCCGTGGCGGATGTTTGCGCTGGCCGCCGTGGTGCGCAATCCGTGGGCGGGACGCTATGTCGATGATCTGAAACCGGAAATTCAGGCCTATGGGCCGATCCTGGGCGAGATGATGACCGCGCGAATGATCGCTCTGGCCGGGTCAGGCGACGCGATCGAGGCTTATGGCAAGGCCGCCGTCGTCGGCCTGAACGGAGAGATCGAACACGCCTCGGGCCTGATCCACACGCTGCGCTTTGGCAATCACTACCGCCAAGCGGTGGGTGCGAAATCCTACCTCGCCTTTACCAACACGCGCGGCGGGGCGAATGCACCGATCATGGTGCCGCTGATGGACAAGAACGATGCGGGTCGCCGCTCGCATTACCTGACCATCCAGTTTTCGATCCCCGACGCCCCGCGCGACGATGAAATCGTCGTCGTGCTTGGCGCGGCCACCGGGGGGCGGCCCCATCACCGTATCGGGGATCGCTACCACGACCTCAAGGATCTGGGCCATGACCTGGACAACCCGGCCGCGGTCTGACCTGGGCACGCTCGCCGCGATCATCGCAGGCGAGGGGCCAAGCATCCTGCTGATCCACGGTGTCGGATTGCGGGCCGAAGCGTGGGGGGCGCAGATCGACGGGCTGTCCCGATCCTGTCGCGTCGTCGCTGTCGATATGCCGGGCCATGGGTCAAGCGCAGCCTTGCCGGACACGCCCGACCTCGCGGATTTCACCAGCGCCCTCGCCCCCTGCCTCGACGGATCAACCGTCGTCATCGGTCACTCGTTCGGTGCTATGATCGCCCTCGATCTGGCCGTCACCCATCCGAAACAGGTTGTTGGCGTCGCTGCCCTCAACGCCATCTACCGACGCGCGCCCGAGGCATATGCCGCTGTACTGGCGCGGGCACGCAGCCTTGACGGGATTACCGTCGCTGATCCGACACCGCCCCTTGATCGCTGGTTCGGGCCCGGCCCGTCACCTGAACGCGCGGCGTGCAAGGACTGGCTTCTGGGCGTGGATCAGGCAGGTTACAAGGCCGCATACGACGTTTTTGCGCGCGAAGATGGGCCTGCCGATCACGCGCTCAGCGCGCTTCCCTGCCCGGCCCTTTTCATGACCGGAGCGGAAGAGCCCAATTCGACCCCGCACATGTCGCAGGCCATGGCCGCCCTGTCGCCCAACGGGCGGGCGGTGGTGATCGCGGGCGCGGCGCACATGATGCCGATGACCCATGCAGGCGAGATCAACGCACAACTCGCCACCTTCATCCATGAGTGCATCCCATGACGGCACCCGCCCCCCGCGACCTGCGCCGCGCCTTCGGAGCGTTCATGACCGGCGTCACGGTGGTCACCGCCCGGCGGGAAGACGGTACGCCGGTGGGGTTCACGGCCAATTCCTTTTCCTCCGTCTCGCTTGACCCGCCCTTGCTGTTGGTCTGTCCGGGCAAATTCCTGTCAACGTTTCAGACCTTTGCCACATGCAACCATTTCGCTGTCAGCGTCCTGGCCGAGGGGCAGGAAGACATCGCAACCGTCTTTGCCAGTTCAAAGGCGGATCGTTTCGCCCAGACTCCTCACAGCGACGACCTGCACGGTATCCCTGTGATCGACGGGGCCATCGCGCAGTTTTCCTGCACCACCCATAAGATCGTCGAGGCGGGGGACCATTGCGTGCTGTTCGGACGCATCGCGGCTTTAGCGCAAAGCGGCCAGCCCGGGCTTGGCTATGTGTCGGGGCGGTTTTTCAGCCTTGGGACCGAACGGGCTGCCCTTGACCATGACGAAGGGCCGATCATCGCGGGGGCCATCGTGCAGGACGGCGACACGGTTTTGATGCAAACAACCGGCAAGGGCCTCGCCCCGTTGCACTGCGCGCACAAGGATCGCGGCGCGCTGCTGGATCACCTGAAGGACACGCTCAATGCGATGGGCGTGCAGGCCACCCTCGGTCAGGCCTATTCCGTGTTTGACGACACCAAGGCGCACATCCATCACAGCTATTTTCTGGCCAAGGGCGGGTTGACCCAGCCCAACCCGGATGTGGTGCGCGTCCCGATCCGGGACCTGCCCGCACAGACCTTTGCCAGCCCTGCCATCACCAGCATGATGCTGCGCTTTGCCCGCGAGGCGCGCTTGCGCAGTTTCGGCCTTTATTTCGGCGACACCGAACGCGGTGCCGTCCATGCCCCGACACAGAGGAAGTAGCCGATGGATTTCTCCCTTTTCGCCCATATGGAACGGCTGACCCCGGGTCAGGATCACAGGGACCTGCGCCAGGAATTGATCAGCCTTGCCAAGATGGCCGATGATGGCGGCATGCGCGCCGTCTGGACGGGCGAACATCACGGGATGGAATTCACCATCACACCCAACCCGTTCCTCAGTCTCATCGACCTTGCCCATCACACCAAACACGTGCGTCTCGGCACCGGCACCATCGTGGCCCCGTTCTGGCACCCGATCAAGCTGGCGGGCGAGGCGGCCGCGGCGGACCTGATCACCGATGGACGGATCGAGTTGGGGATCGCCCGCGGCGCATACAGTTACGAATACGAACGCCTGATGCCGGGCATGGATGCCTGGGAGGCTGGGCAGCGTATGCGCGAAACAACCCCGCTGCTGCGCCGGCTCTGGGCCGGGGATTGCGCCCATGAGGGCCAGTTCTATGCCTTTCCGGCCACGACCACAGCGCCCAAACCCGCGCAAAAGGACGGCCCCCCGATCTGGATTGCCGCGCGCGATCCCAACAGCCATGCCTTTGGCGTCGAAAACGGGTTCAACATTCAGGTGACGCCCCTGTGGCAGGGGATCGCGGAAATCGAAAGCCTGATGGGCAAGTTCAACGATGCCTGCGCAGCCTATGCAGGCCCGCGCCCCAAGATCATGCTGCTGCACCACACCTATGTGGGGTCAGACAGCGAGGACGTGACGCGCGCCGCGCGGCAACTGTCACGCTTTTACTGCTATTTCGGCGCATGGTTTCAGAACAAGCGGCCGGTGTCCCAAGGGCTGATCGACGCGCTGAGCGACGAGGAACTGACTGCCAACCAGATGATGTCGCCCGAAAACATGCAGCGCGATCTGACCATCGGCACCGCGCAAGAGGTCATTGACCAGATCAGACGATACGAGGACCTTGGATATGACGAATATTCGTTCTGGATCGACTCGGGGATGGACTTTGAGCGCAAACGCGCCTCCCTTGCCCGCTTTATCGACGACGTGATGCCCGCCTTTGCCTGAGGACACTCTCCATGACTGATACACCCCATTTCCAACTGTTCATCGATGGCGCGTGGTGTGAAGGGCACGGGCAGCAGGTGATGGCCACGCAGAACCCCGCCACCGGGCAGGACTGGGCGACCTTTGCCTGCGCTGATGCGGTGGATGTCGACCGGGCAGTTATGGCGGCGCGCCGTGCGCTGAACGATCCTGCATGGCGCGACATGACGCAGACGGCACGTGGCAGGCTGCTGTACCGTCTCGCCGACCTGATCGAGGATAACGCGCAAAAGCTGGGGGCGTTGGAAACCACGGACAGCGGCAAACTGCTGGCCGAAACGGCGGCGCAGACCGCCTATGTCGGTGACTATTATCGCTATTACGCGGGCTTGGCCGACAAGATCGAGGGCGCGGTACTGCCCATCGACAAGCCGGACATGCACGTGTTTACCCGCCGCGAGCCCATCGGCGTGGTGGTGGCCATCGTGCCCTGGAATGCGCAGATGTTCCTGACGGCGACCAAGCTGGGGCCCGCACTTGCGGCAGGCTGCGCTGTGGTCCTCAAGGCTTCGGAAGTGGCCCCTGCCCCGATGCTGGAATTTGCACGTCTGATCGAGGTCGCAGGCTTTCCCGCCGGTGTCGTATCGGTGATCACGGGCGATGCGGAAAATTGCGCCATCCCCCTCACCCGGCACGCGGATGTGGACCGTATCGCCTTTACCGGCGGACCGGACACCGCACGCCATGTGGTGCGCAATTCGGCCGAGAATTTCGCCGTCACCTCGCTGGAACTGGGCGGCAAATCCCCCATCCTCGTCTTTGACGATGCGGATTTGGACGGGGCGGCCAACGGGCTGATCGCAGGCAATTTCGGCGCGTCGGGGCAAAGCTGTGTCGCTGGCTCGCGCGGGCTGGTGCATCGCCCCATTCTCAGGGACCTGATCGGACGCATCCGGGACAAGGCCCAAGGCATCATCGTCGGGAACCCATTGGAGGCCAGCACCCATGTCGGGCCGCTCTGTACCGCGGCACAAATCACGCGGATCGAGGCGACCCTCGCCAAGGCACTGGAACAGGGTGCAAAAATCCACATGGGCGGGGCACCCCTTGCGCGGCCCGGCAACTACATGGCCCCGACCCTCGTGGAATGCGCCACGCCCGATACCGAAACCCTGCATGTCGAGATGTTCGGCCCCGTGATGTCCCTCATCCCGTTCGACACCGAGGAAGAGGCCATTGCGCTTGCCAATGACACGCCCTTTGGCCTTGGGTCAGGCGTGTTCACCCAAAACCTTGCGCGCGCGCATCGGGTGTCCGCACGGCTCAGGGCGGGGATCTGCTGGGTCAACACCTATCGCGCGATTTCGCCCATCGCACCTTTCGGCGGCTACGGACGATCGGGTTATGGGCGCGAGGCGGGACTGGATGCCATCCACGACTACACCCGCACCAAGACCACGTGGATCAATACCTCTGACAGCGCGATGGCGAACCCGTTCGTGATGCGCTGAGCGCCGCCGCCGCACTATTTTCTTGAGCTCTCGCGATTTTGTATACTTTATGTATGCAATTCGTGAGGGCACATGAAACGATTCTCCAAGGACGACTGCCTTGCCGATCTGCGCCGCCGCATCCTGTCCACGGACCTGCAACCGGGCCAGGATCTGGACGAGGTCGGCCTGGCGCAGGCTTACGGCATGTCGCGCACGCCGCTGCGCGAAGTGCTGCAACGGTTGCAAGGCGAAGGCTATGTGATGATGTCGCAGAACCGCGGGGCCAAGGTGGCGGCGATGGACATCCCCGTGTTGCGCACATTCTTTCAGACAGCGCCCATGGTCTATGCCAATATCGCGCGACTGGCCTGCGAGAACCGGACGGCGGCGCAGCTTGACACGCTCAGGGACGCGCAGCGCACATTCACCAAGGCCACCGGCGCGGGCAAAGCGGACGACGCGGCACTCGCCAATCACCAATTCCACGCCACGATCGGGCACATGGCGCACAACGCCTATCTCGTCGCGTCGCTCGACCGGCTGCTGATCGATCACACCCGGCTCAGCCAGACGTTCTACCGACCCGCCTCGCCTGCGGAGTCCCTGCTGGTGGTCAGGGCGGTCGAACAGCACGACGCGATGATCGCCGCCATTGAGGGGCGCGAAGGCGCGCTGGCCATCGACCTCACACTCCAGCACTGGGACCTCAGCCGCGACCGGATGGAGCGTTTCGTGCGCCCCACCCCGTTGCCGGTCGACGTGATCCCGATCAAGGACAGCGAACATGCAGTTTGAAGGCATCTACACACCGCTGGTGACGCCCTACCACAACGATTTCAGTCTGAACGAGGACGCTTTGGCCGAAACCGTCGAGTTGTTGATTGGCGCTGGGGTCAACGGGGTCGTCGTGGCCGGGTCCACGGGCGAATACTATGCCCAGACCACCGAGGAACGGCTGGAGATGATGACCCGCGCGGCGGGTCTGATTGCGGGGCGTGTGCCGATGATCGTCGGCACCGGCGCGATCCGCACCGAGGATTCGGTGATGTTCGCCAAGGCCGCCAAAGTGGCGGGTGCCGACGCCCTGCTGGTTGCCACACCGCCCTATGCCTATCCGACGGGGCGCGAGATTGCGCTGCATGCCCTCGCCATCGACCGGGCCGCAAACCTGCCCGTGATGCTCTACAACTATCCGGGCCGCATGTCGGTGAACATGGACGAGGAGACGCTGGACCGCCTCGGCCGCTCGCCCAATTTCTGCGCGATCAAGGAAAGTTCGGGTGATATCAACCGCCTGCACATGCTGGCACGGGACTATCCGCATATCGCCCTGTCCTGTGGCATGGACGATCAGGCGTTGGAATTCTTTGCCTGGGGCGCGCGCAGTTGGGTTTGCGCGGGATCGAACTTTGCCCCCGAGGCCCACATCGCCCTTTATCGGGCCTGCGTGGTCGAAGGCGACTTTACCAAGGGCCGCGCCATCATGTCGGCGATGCTGCCGCTGATGCGGGTGCTCGAACAGGGCGGCAAGTTCGTGCAATGCATCAAATACGGGCTGACCCTGCGCGGCATCGATGCAGGACCGCCGCGCAAACCTCTGCAACCGCTCGACAAAGATGACAAGCGCGCTTTGGCCGAGGTCATCCGCACCATGAACACGACGATCCGCAGCATCACGGGGGAGAGCCCATGACCGACCTTTTGACTCACGGCGAATACGTCGCGCTGGCCGACGCTCTCGACCCGCCGCGCAGCCCATTCATCGACGGCAAATACCAGCACGGGAGCGGCCCGATGATGGCGACCACCAATCCCGCGACCGGGGCGGAAATCGCGCAGATTTCCACAGCCAGCAGCACGGATGTCGAACTGGCCGTGGCACGCGCCCGCGAGGCGTTTGATCAGGGCCACTGGTCCAAACTGGACCCGGAGGCCCGCAAGGACGTGCTGATCCGCTTGTGCAAGCTGATGACGCGCAACGCGCGCGAACTGGCGGTGATGGAGAGTGTGGAGTCCGGCAAACCGATCCGTGATTGCGAGATGATTGACTTGCCCGAGACGATCCATTGCCTCAAATGGCACGCCGAGGCGATCGACAAGATCTATGACCAGACAGCGCCCACAGGCGACGACGCGCTGGCGATGATCCTGCGCGAACCCATCGGCGTTGTGGCCGCTGTTCTGCCCTGGAATTTTCCGCTGATGATGCTGGGATGGAAGATCGGCCCGGCACTGGCCGCGGGCTGTTCGGTCATCGTCAAACCCGCCGAGCAGACCAGCCTGACCGCGTTGCGAGTCGCCGAACTGGCCCATGAGGCAGGCGTGCCACGCGGTGTGCTGCAAGTGCTGCCCGGCGATGGGCCGTCCGTCGGCGAACCGCTGGGGCGGCATATGGATGTGGATATGGTCAGTTTTACCGGCTCGACCGAGACGGGGCGGCGGTTTTTACGCTACGCGGCGGACAGCAACCTGAAAAAAGTGGTGCTGGAATGCGGCGGAAAGAACCCGGCCGTTGTGTTTGACGATGCCGAAAACCTCGACCATGTGGCCGAACATGTGGTGAATGCCGCCTTCTGGAATGCCGGGCAGAATTGTTCGGCGGCGTCGCGCCTGATCGTGCACCGCGCAGTCAAACCCGCGCTGATGGAGCGGATCGAGGCCCGCCTGCGCGACTGGAAAGTGGGCGATCCGCTGGACCCGGCCACCCATATCGGCGCGCTGATCGACGAACGCCACTGCGCGAAAGTGCGCGGTTATCTCGATGACAAAGGCGACGGGCCTTTTGTCGAACCGGCAATTCTGAACGTGACAAGGGACGACCCCAAGGCGCGCGAAGAGATATTCGGGCCCGTCCTGTGCGTGATCGAAGTGGCCAGCAACGCCGAGGCCGTCGAGGTCGCCAACGACACCGCGTACGGCCTTGCGGCGTCCGTCTTTTCGGCCAACGGCCGCGACGTTATCCGCGCCGCCCGCGACATCCGCGCAGGCACCGTGACGGTCAACTGCTATGGCGAGGGCAACATCGCCACCCCGTTCGGCGGCTACAAACAATCCGGCTTTGGCGGGCGCGACAACGGGCTGCACGCCCATGACCAATACACCGAGATCAAGACCATCTGGATCGACCTGACCGACCCCAAAGACGGGGACAACGTGACATGAACCGCATCGGCTTCATCGGCACCGGCCACATTGCGGCACCCATGGTGCGCTTTCTTGCCACGCGGGGCCATGACGTCACCATCTCCAAACGCAACGCCAGAGCAGCAGAGGACCTTCGCGCCTCGCATGGAATCCGGGTGGCCGATAACCAAGACGTGCTGGAAGCCTCGGACATCGTGTTCCTGTGCCTGAGACCCGCAGTAGCCGAAGCGGTTGTCGCCCCCCTGCGATTTCGCGCGGATCAAAAGATCGTCTCTGTCATGGCTGGTATTTCGCTGGCGCGCCTGGGCGAGTGGTGCGCGCCGTCGTCCGACATCACTCTGACCATACCCCTCGGGTTTCTCGAACAGGGCGGCTGCCCTCTGGCCGCCTGCCCTTCTGACGAGGTTCTTGCACCGCTTTTTGCGCCGGACAACCCGGTGATGCCCGTTCCAAACGAGGCTGCGTTCAACCAGCATTTTGCGGTTTGCGCCATGGTGCCGGGGCTGCTGGACCTCATGGTAACCGCCTCGGATTGGCTGTCACGCCAAACCGGTGATCCGGACGGCGCGGCCATCTACACACGGCAGCTTGTGGCGGGCTTTCTGGCGAGCCTGCCGCAGGGCGGCGCAGAGATGCTGCCCGCCGAACGCGACGCTTTGGCGACGGACGGCACCATTAGCCTCATGATGACAACTCGGTTGCATGACGGCGGGGCGCATGCCGCACTCTGCACAGCGCTGGATGCAATCGGTGACCGATTGGGAGGACGGAAATGAGCGTCGATGCGGTCGGAACCGTCCGGCGTGGACGCGGCGCGCGCAAGGCGATCCGCCAGACGCGCGACATCACCATGCTGCCCGCGCTCAAACGCAAACTGCCCCTGACCGAACCGATGAACCCCGAGCAGGTGGAAAAGATCGACGCCGCCTCGATGGATATTCTTGAAAATGTGGGCGTCGTTTTTCGCGACCCCATCGCAATTGCCGACTGGACACGGGCAGGTGCCAGGGTGGTGGGCGAACGGGTCTATCCGGACCGCGCCCTTGTGCGCACGTTGATCGGCACAATCCCCGAAACCTTTACATATCACGCCCGCAACCCGGCCAATAACCTGCCCTTTGGCGCCGATCACGCCATTTTCGTGCCCATGACAGGCGCACCCTACTTGCGCGATCTGGACGATGTGCGGCGCAATCCGACGCTCGACGATCTGGCCAATTTCCACAAGCTCAGCCACATGCTGCCCGCGATGCATTCATCGGCGCATCACATCGTGGAACCCTACGATCACCCGATCAGCCAGCGGCATCTGCGCATCACCTACTCGTCGATGAAACATTCCGACAAGACGTTCATGGGAATGACCACCAGCCCCAGGAACGCCGAAGATGTGCTGGACATGGCCGCGATCCTGTTCGGGGCCGAATTCATCGACGCGCACCCCGTGGTGACGGGCAATTGCAATGGCAATTCACCGCTGGTCTGGGATGAAACCATGCTGGGGGCCATGCGCGCGTTTTGTCGGCGCAACCAGCCGGTGCTGTGCTCTCCGTTCGTGCTGGGCGGGGCGAACACGCCTGCCTCCACCGCCGCCACGGTCGCGCAACTGAACGCCGAGGCGCTGAGCGCGCTGGCCTATACCCAGGTGATCCGCAAAGGGTGCCCGGCGATCTACGGCCACTATCTGTCAACCGTATCGATGAAGTCGGGCGCGCCCATGGCAGGCACGCCCGAAATCAGCCTCATGAACTTCATGATCGGACAAATGGCGCGGTATTACGGCGTGCCTTGGCGCACCTCGAACACGTTGGGCGGGGCCAAGACGTTCGACGCTCAGGCGGGCTATGAATCGGCCATGACACTGAACGCAGTGCTGATGGCCGGGGCCAACTATATCTGGCATTCGGCGGGCTGGAACGAAGCGGGGATGCATTGCTCGACCGCCAAGTTCATCGTCGATGCGGAGATGTGCGCCATGGGCTACCGCATGGCGCAAGGGATCAACTGGGACGACTTTGACGCAGCCATCGCGACCGTGCCGGACGTTGGCCCCGGCGGGCACTATCTGGGCCATCCCCACACGCTGGAAAACTTTCAGAACGCCTTCTTCATGCCTGAAATGTTTGACAATAATTCAATCGAGCAATGGCAGGCCGAAGGGTCCATCGATATCACCGAACGCGCCCTGATCCGCGCGCGCACCATGCTGGACGAATACGAGGAACCGAAACTGGACGCGGGCGTGAACGAAGAACTGCTCGACTACATCGCACGGCGCGAACGCGAGATTCCACCCGCCGATGCGCTCAATCAGGAACACTGATCATGGCAGACGTCATCCCGGCACCTGCAGACCTGCGACCGGAATTGCTGGAAGAGCATCTGTGGAACACTGACCCCAAGCTGAACGGCTTCATGTTCCGCAGCCGGGATGTCCTGCTGGATGTGCTGCGCTGTGAGTGGCCCGAAACGCGTGGACTGCTCTGTCATGCGCAGGCGCTGGTCGTCATGGACGGATCTTCGGTGTCTGGCCTGCTGATCGGCCATACCGCGCGGGAATACGGGCCGAACTTCGAGGCGGCGAAGACCCTTCAGATGGGCCGGCTCAAACCCGACGACAAGGACCATATGGACAGGGCTCTCGACTGGATGGATCGCCTGTTTCCGCAACCGGGCCAGGGCGCATATTACGTTCTTGAGCTGTCGACAGCCCCCAGTGCGCGAGGCACGGGATTGGCATCGGATTTGCTTGACGCCGCCGAACGCCGCGCCCGGGATCGGGGGTGTACGCAGCTGAGCCTTGATGTCGCTGCCGACAATGCGGCGGTGGACTTTTATCGCCACAAGGGCTTTGACGTCGAGATCGAAACCCGCGTGCCCTATCTGGAAAAGCAACACGGCATCGGTTTGCATTTTCATATGGTACGGCACCTGGAAACGGTGACATGAGGGTGAGCCGCCTGCCCCGCGATCCCGGCCCGGCCGGGTGGAACCGGTTGCTGCCTGACCCCGACCCGCCCGCGCGGCTTGAGGACAAGATCACCGCCGACTGGCTGGTGATCGGGGCGGGCTTTGCCGGGTTGGCGGCGGCCCACCGCCTGGCCAAACAGGTCACCGGCGCGCGTGTCGTGGTGCTGGATGCGGTGCGCGTGGGGGACGGGCCCGCCGGGCGCAACTCGGGCTTCATGATCGACCTGCCCCATGACCTCACATCGAAGGACTATGGCGGGGCACTGGACAGCGACGTCGTCCAGACGCGGGACAACCGGACCGGCATCGCCCACGCCGCCGCCATGGCCGAGGAATACGGGCTGAGCGCCGAGGCGTTTTCGATGTCGGGCAAGATCAACGCAGCCGCAAGCGTCAGAGGGATGGCGCACAACCGCGCTTTCGCCCGCCACCTCGATGCGATGAATGAACCGCACGAGATGCTGGACGCCGCCCAGATGCGCGCCCTGACGGGGACTGCGTACTATGAGAGCGGCCTGTTCACCCCCGGCACGGCAATGATCCAGCCCGCCATGTTCGTGCGCGGAGTGGCGCAGGGGTTGCGGTCGAACCGGGTCACATTGCATGAAAACAGCCCCGTGATTGCGCTGGACCGCCACGGGGACTGGATCGCACGCACCCCCAGGGGCCAGGTGACCGCGCCCCGCGTGATCCTCGCCGTGAACGGGCATCTCAACAGCTTTGGCCATGCGCCGGGGCGGCTGATGCATGTGTTTACCTATGCCTCGATGACGCGCGCGCTCGGCCCGGACGAGGTCGCCCGTCTGGGCGGTGAGGCCCTGTGGGGCCTGACCCCCGCCGACCCGATGGGCACAACGGTGCGTCGCATCTCCGGGGTCGGCGGTGACCGGATCGTGATCCGCAACCGCTTTACCTTTGATCCCGGCATGGAAGTGGGCGCGGCCCGCATCGCCCGCGTCGGACGCGATCACGACATCGCCCTTGCGCGCCGCTTTCCCCAACTTGCGGGCGTCGAGATGGCGTTTCGCTGGGGCGGGAGGCTGTGCCTCAGCCGCAACAACGTTCAGGTGATCGGACAACTGGACGAGGGCCTTTATTCCGCCTGCTGCCAGAACGGGCTGGGCACGGCCAAGGGCACATTGGCGGGGGGCCTCGCGGCGGATATGTCGATGGGGGTGCCGTCGCCCGCATTGGACCGCGCACTTGCCGCCGACGCCCCGACACGTCTGCCGCCCGCGCCGATTGCCAGGATCGGTGCCAATCTGCACATCCGCCTTGCGGAAATGCGGGCTGGGAAGGAGTTGTGATCTGCGCCATCCTTGCGCCTCGACGCCACAGCCGAGGCGAGGCCAGATGCCCATTGATACCTCAAAGGAAGAAGATCAGCGCGACATCGCCAAAAGGCGCAAAGCGGGCGAGTTCGTGCGGGGCGTCAGCGGGTTTCGCGATGTTATCGGGCAAAGCGCGGCCTATCCGGCCGAACCGGGCCGCTATCACCTGCACGTGGCGCTGAATTGCCCGTGGTGCCACCGCGTCACGCTGGCGCGTGCGGTACTGGGGTTGCAGGACAGCATCACGATGGACATCGCCTTTCCCAATCGCACGGGCGCGGATGACCCGGAAGGGCCCAACCTGTGGGAATTCGCCCCGAACCGCATCGCCAGCGCAACCGGCACACCCCTGTCCGAATGCACGCCCGAGACGGCCACGACAAAAGGTGTGCGCCTCGTTCGCGATATTTATGCCGCTGAAGGGTCAGGCGAACGCTCGGTCCCTGTTCTGTTCGACAAGAAAAGCCAGACCATCGTGTCCAACGAAAGTGCAGAGATCGTGCGGATGATGGGGCGCGAGGCGCGCGCCTTGGGCAGTTTTCTGAGCGACGCCGACTTGCCCGCGCTTTACCCGGAGAGCCCCGATCATGCCGCCCTGCGCATCGAGATCGACGACCTCAACGACGCGATCTACGTCGCGATCAATAACGGATCCTACAAGGCCGGGTTTTCCAGCGATCAGGCAGTCTATGACAGCGCCTTTGCCGCCTATTTCGACATGCTCGGCCAGTTGGAAACACGCCTGGGCGACGGGCGGCCCTTTCTTACCGGCGCGGCCTTCACCGAAGCCGATTTACGTCTTTTTCCAACGCTCTACAGGCACGACCCGATCTATTACATCAGGATGAAACTGAACGGAGCGCGCATTCTCGACTACCCGCATCTGTGGCGCTGGCTGTGCCGGGTGCATGGCCTGCCTGGCGTCGCATCGTCCGGGTCGCTGCTGCACTGTCGCCAAGGCTATTTCGGGCGTTCGTGGAACAACGTCGTGCCTGCCGGGCCGATCCACCCGATGCCCTACCCACGGGCCTATGACCATCCGGAGCTTGCCACGGACCGTTGGGCAACACCGTCAAAATCGAGGCCCGAGACCTCACGCACACAGGCCTCGAAATAGTCCGAGAATGTCGCGACAATCGGCGGCAGCGCCTCGTAGGGCGGATAGTAAAGTGTCAGCCAGATTTGCGGCGGGGCCCACCCAGGCAGGACCTGTTCGACTTCGCTGCGCGCGAGACCGTTCTTGACGATGAAATCGGGCAAGAGGGCGATGCCGTTGCCCGACTTGACCAGCGCATACAGGAAATCGCCGTTGTTCGAAACAACCTGCGCGCCTGCGCGAACCGTGCGTTTGGTTCCGTCCTCGTGTTGCAGCACCCATGTCTCGGGCATGCCATCTGCGGCGTAGGACAGACACAAGGCAGGGTCCAGATCGTCCGGAGTCGACGGGCGCGACGCGCGCGCAAACAGGCCCGGTGCCGCAACCAGCCGACGCGGCACCTTGCAGATCTTGCGCCAGATGGTGGACTTGTCACCCGGCGGGCCGGAGATGCGGATGGCGACGTCGCAAGGCGCATCCACGATGTCGACAAAGGCGTCCGTCAACGCGATATCGACGGCGATATTCGGGTAGGCGAGGCGAAAGCCGCTGATCAGATCGGGCAGCAGGCGTACACCCAGCGACAAGGGCGCATTGATCCGAAGCCGCCCGTGATCGGGGCGCACCGCCTGCCCTACCTCCTGCGTCACCCGGTCGAAATCCTCCACCACCGGCGCAAACCGCGCCGCCACCAGCGCCCCTGCGCTGGTCAGCGCCACCTGCCGCGTGGTGCGCACGAACAGTTGCTGGCCCAGGTCCTGTTCCAGTCGCGCGACGATGCGGGTGACCGAGGCCGGGGTCAGCGCAAGGGTGCGGGCCGCTTCGGCAAAACTGCTCAGTTCTGCCACCTTGAGAAAGACCCGGATGGATTTGATGTCCTGCATGGGACCTTATTGCGTCAAGCTCAACAACGACGGCAAGACTGTTGTTGCGCGCGCAATGATCTCAGCGAGAATTCGAGGCCGTGTCATATACCTCGGGCGTGATCCCGGAAATTTCCAGCACCAGCTTGCGGCGCACCGTCTCGGCAAAGCTGTCACGCCCTTCGGCAGTCACCATGAACGCGCCGGGTCCACCGATGATGCGTTGTTCGTACTCCGCCTCCAGATTTGCCCCTGCCCGCCGCCCGTCTTCGGGGCGCAGGATGGGCAGTGCGTTGATGGTGATGCCTGCGGCCAGCACCTGTGCCCGCGCCTCGGCGATTGCGGGGCCCGAAGAGTTGCGGATGCTGTCGCCGGAAAAGTCGATCACGGCGCGCGGGGCGGTGATGTCGTTGCTTTCGATCAACCGCTTGGCGTCCAGCAGGGCCGCGCCGATGGCGTTGCTGCCAAAGGCCTGCCGGGGCGGGCCGGACAGGGCGGCGGCAAAGGCCTCGGCCGTGCCCGGACCGTCAACGATCATCCATGGCACCACGACTCCGGTATTTGTCGCCCATTCCACGTAGGTCACGGCCACATTGCCATAGATCGAATTCTGAATGGCCGCGATCACCTGCGGATCGGTCATCGCCTGCGCGTATCCCTGACGTTGAAAGGCCAGTTCCTCGAGATCAATCGACCCCGACGCATCCGCCAACAGGACCAGTTCCAGCCCCGCTTCGCGCTGGGTCTGCGCGGCAAGAGGCGTGGCAAGGACAAGTGCGAGGCAGAACACAAACCGCAAGATCATGGCACCACTCTGTGGCCGATCCGCGCGGCGTGCAAGGATTTCACGCCCGGCATGCGTCCTTGTGCCATTTCTTGCGATCGGCCGATCAAGGATCAAGCATTGATCTGTTGCGCGCCTTCCGGGCGACAGAAAGCACTTCGGTTCCGAAAAGGGCGAGCATATCACCCGGCGCAAAGTTCCGTGATCCAACGAGGCATTCAAAACGCGTTCCCCGTTGCGATGCACGGTGATGGCGTAACACTGATCAATGGTGGCGGCACAGGCGTCGCCCGTTTCCCAACCCTGCGCCTGCCCGCGCGCGCGCGTGGCGATCAGGGCGGCAAACTCGCGGGGACTGCACAGCAGGGGCAGGCGCGACCGGTCAGGTCAAGGTGACCACGGACAGATGATCGCCCCCGCGGGCCGCATTTGTTCATCTTGTGCGCCGCCTCTCTGCCTGTCACTTTCGCGCCATCCGCCGGACCGCGGCAGACCGACCAATGGGGGGACATATGGCACTGTTGAACGAAGACCGGCTGTTGCCGCCCGACCCCGCAACACGTGCGATTGCCCGCGACCTTTACGCCCAGATCAGGCACCTGCCGATCATCAGCCCGCACGGCCACACCGACCCGCGCTGGTTCGCCGAAAACGAACCCTTTCCCGATCCTGCGCATTTGTTTGTCACACCGGACCACTACGTTTTCCGCATGCTGCATTCCCAGGGCATTGCCCTTGAGGATCTGGGCGTGCCCCGCGCAGATGGCGGTGCCGTCGAAACCGATCCGCGCAAGATCTGGCGGCTGTTTGCCAAGCATTATCACCTGTTTCGCGCCACCCCCTCGCGCCTTTGGGTCGACCACGCCTTTCAGGAGGTGTTCGGCGTGACCGAGCGACTGGCCGAGCACAATGCCGATGCGGTCTATGACCAGATCAATGCGCGGCTGAGCGAGGACGATTTCCGCCCGCGCGCCCTGTTCGAGCGGTTCTATGTCGAGGCGCTGTCCACCACCGAAAGCGCGCTTGACGATCTGCGCTGGCACAGGATGATCCAGGACAGCGACTGGACGGGCCGCGTGATCACCACCTATCGCCCGGACGCTGTGGTCGACCCGGAATTCGACGGTTTTGCCGAAAATATCGCGCGGCTGGGAGAGTTGACGGGCGAGGATGCCACCACCTGGACGGGCTACCTCGTGGCCCATCGTACGCGGCGCGCGTTCTTCAGGGATCACGGTGCCACGGCAAGCGATCACGGACATGCCACCGCCCGCACCGAAGACTTGCCGCAGGCCGAGGCGGCCGCGCTTTTTGACAAGGCCCTGCAAGGCACATGCAGCGCGGAAGAAGCCGACAGATTTCGCGGCCACATGCTGACCGAAATGGCGCGGATGAGCCTTGAGGATGGGCTGGTCCTGCAAATCCACCCCGGATCGGTGCGCAACCATTCGGACGACATCTTTGCCTGCTTCGGACGCGACAAGGGCTATGATATCCCGACCCGCACCGATTATGTCACCGCTCTGCGTCCCCTGCTGAATGCCGTCGGCGGGCGCAGCGATCTGACGGTGATCGTGTTCACGCTGGACGAAAGCGCCTACGCCCGCGAACTCGCCCCTCTTGCCGGGGTCTATCCGGCGCTGAAACTCGGCCCGCCCTGGTGGTTTCACGACAGTTACGAGGGGATGCTGCGCTTTCGCGAAATGGCGACGGAAACCGCCGGATTCTACAATACCGTCGGCTTCAACGACGACACCCGCGCCTTTTGTTCGATTCCGGCCCGACATGACGTGGCGCGACGGGTCGACTGTTCTTTTCTGGCCGGGCTCGTGCAAACCGGGCGGCTTGAACAGGACGAGGCGGTCGATGTGGCCCATGATCTGACCTATCGGCTGGCCAAGACCGCGTACAGGTTATGACTCAATAGTTCCTGCAATGACTTGCAAAACTTTTCTCATGTCACTTCCCATGATCGAAACACGATCCAAAGACACGACAGGTGCCCCACATGCCAACTGACCCAAACCGACCGGCAACCGGCATCGTCCATCTCGGCCTCGGCGCCTTTTTCCGCGCCTTCGGGTGCGTGTACGTGGCCGATGCCATGGCCGCATCGGGCGGCGACTGGGGGATTGCCGGTGTGTCGCTGCGCAGCCCCGCCACACGCGACGCACTGCGCCCGCACGGTTGGCGCTACGCTTCGGTCACACTCGCCCCGGAAGGAGAAAAATTACGCGAAATCAGCGTATTGAATGACGTTCTTGTTGCGCCGGAAGATCCGGGAAAAGTGCTGGCCACCATGGCCGACCCTGCCGTCAGGATCGTCACCCTGACCGTTACCGAGAAAGGCTATTGCCACAACCCGGCCACGGGACGGTTGAACCCGGATCACCCGGACATTCAGAGCGATCTTGCCAACCCTTTGCCGGTCTCGGCCCCCGGCTATCTGGTGCGCGCGCTGCAGATGCGGCGGGCGGCAGGACACGCGCCGTTCACCACCCTCAGCTGTGACAACCTGCCCGACAATGGCAAGCTGGTGCGCGGCGTGGTGCTGGACCTGGCGCGCAGGATCGACCCGGCGTTGGCGGACTGGATTGCCGAAAATGGCGCGTTCCCGTCCTGCATGGTCGACCGGATCACCCCCGCCACCACGCCCGAGGATATTTTGCGGATCGCCGCAATCACAGGGCGCGAAGGCGGCGCACCGGTGCTGCACGAACCGTTCTCACAATGGGCCATCGAGGATGATTTTGTCGACGGCGCCCGCCCGGATTTTGCCGCCGCCGGGGCAGAGATGGTGCGCGATGTTTCCGCCCACGAACAGATGAAGCTGCGGATGCTCAACGGCACCCATTCGGCACTCGCCTATGCCGGCTATCTCGCAGGGCATCAGACCGTCGCGGCCACTGTGGCCGATCCGGTCTTTGCCACCTATCTGCGCCGTTTGTGGGCCGAGATCACGCCTGCTGTCACCCCGCCTGACGGGGTTGATCTGAACGCCTATGCCGACGCGCTGTTTGAGCGCTACGCCAATCCCGCAATCCAGCACCGCACATGGCAAATTGCGATGGATGGCAGCCAGAAACTGCCACAACGCCTGCTCGGCACCATCGCCGCCAATCTGGAGGCGGGACGATCTGCCGATGCGCTCCTCCTCGCTGTGGCGGCATGGATGCGCTATGTCGGCGCGGTGGACGAGACAGGCGCGCCCATCGATGTGCGCGACCCACTGGCCGACCATCTGCGCGAATTGTCAGCGTCTTGCGACGGCCCCGACGCCACTGTCGCGGCCCTGCTGGGTGTTCGGGACGTCTTTCCCGGTGACCTCGCCGAAGCCATCCGTCCGGAGCTGAGCAAGACTGCGCAAAACCTGTGGTCAAAAGGCGCGCGTCGCGCCGTTGAGGAGATCAGCCAATGATCGAAAGCTGGCGCTGGTACGGCGATCTTGATCCCATCACCCTGTCCGAAGTCGCCCAGACCGGCGCGCGTGGCATCGTGACGGCCTTGCACGAAATCCCCTATGGCGAGGTCTGGCCCAGCGCCACCATCGCCGCTCGCAAGAAGCGGATCGAGGCGGCGGGTTTCGACTGGGTCGTGGTGGAAAGCCTGCCCGTCCACGAACGCATCAAACGCGGCACCGGCGATCTGTCGGATCTCTTCGCCAATTACCGCCAGTCGATGGCCAATCTGGCTGCGAATGGCATTCACACCATCTGCTACAACTTCATGCCGCTGCTCGACTGGACCCGTACCGATCTGGACGCCCCGGTACCGGGCGGGGCGACATGTCTGCGCTTCGAAGCCGTGCGCATGGCCGCCTTCGAAATCCACATGCTCGGTCGGCGGGCCGCCGAAGAGGATTATCCCCCCGAAGTGCTGACCAGAGCCGCTGCGTGGTACCAACAAGCCACGCAAGCGGATCGTGACGCCCTGCTGTCCTCCATCATGGCGGGGATGCCGGGGGCCTTTGATCGTTACGATATCAAGGGGTTGCGCGCCGCACTTGAAGCCTATGACGGAATCGACCGCGCGGTGCTGCGCGCACATTACAAACGTTTTCTTGATGAGGTCGTGCCGACGGCCGAGGAGTTGGGGATGCGCCTGTGTGTTCATCCCGACGACCCGCCACGCGACATTCTGGGCCTGCCCCGGATCGTGTCGAAAGGGGATGACCTCGACTGGATCCTGGCCGCCCATGACAGTCCGGCCAACGGGATCACGCTCTGTTCCGGATCGCTCGGTGCCATTTCGGTCAATGATGTGCCCGCCATCGCCGCGCGCGTGGCGCACCGCATCCATTTCGCCCATCTGCGCAACGTGACCAGGGACCCGGACGGATCCTTTGAAGAGGCCGCACACCTTGAGGGGGACACCGACATGGTCGCCCTCGCCCGCGTCCTGCTGGACGAGGAAACCCGCCGCCGCAGCGCCGGGCGCAGCGATCATGCCATCCCGTTCCGGCCCGATCACGGCCATCACATGCTGTCCGATCTGGGCCGCGATCTGATACCGGGCTATCCGCTGATCGGACGCTTGCGCGGTCTGGCTGAGTTGCGCGGCGTAATCAGCGCGCTGTCACACGGCTGAACCAGGCGCGCACATAGGGTGGAGCGAGCACGGCCACAGCGATCACGCCCAGGGCGATACCTGCGGCCAGGGGCGAAAACGCCGATGCCACCTCGTGTTCGTGTTGTGTCAGCATGGGATGTGCCAAAACGGGCGTTGCGGCAAATAGCGCGGCCAAGGTTGCTGTCAGTTTCATACATAGTCCTTTCCGGAGGCTGGGTGGTTTTGAAGAAAGCTGCGCAGGTCGGTCACCTGCTTGGCTTCGAGAGAGACGTAGACGAGGCCCATATTCGTGCGCTCGGTGACCATTTCGCCGGGATATGGCATGTAACTGAGTTCGCGCGAGCCGAAAGAGGGCGAGGCCGTGCCGACCTGCCATTCGGTGGTGAGCGTGACATCGACCAGTTTCATGCCGGGCCCGCCGCCGGGGGCGTCGATCTCCAGCGGCACACCGGCGATGCGCAGATACGACATCTTGTCTTTGGCAGCCACGAACCCGTCGATGAACTGTTCGGTCAAAACCTGTAATTCTGCTGCATCATCAACGGCATGCATGTGGGAATACATGTGATCGGGATGGTCGTGGTTGTGTCCCGGTCCGTGACTGTGCGCGTGGTCGTGGTGATGGCGGTGGCTGTGCGCGCCATGCGCGTGATCATGTGGCATTGGACCACCTCCTGCCTTCGAATTCGCCGTGCGGGATCTGGACCGGCTTGTCCATGTGCCGCTTGTGCGCACCCATCTTGCCGGAGGCGACAAGACTGCCCAGCACATCCACGATCACCCGTGTGCCCATCAGGGCGGTGATTTCGGACTGGTCATAGGGCGGCGCAACTTCGACAAGCTCCATCCCGCAGATCCCCTCTGCCGCGACTTTGGAGGCCAAGGCCAAGGCTTCGCGCGGCAGGAAACCACCAGGTTCCGGCCA
>CAZITF010000010.1:9368-29955 GCA_964542095.1 uncultured Rhodobacterales bacterium | reverse complement strand
ATGAAGGCGCTGATCTGGCTGGGCGAGTAATCCTCGCCACCGGCCTGGACCCAGGCGTCGCCATTCTTGCCCTTGACGATGTGGTAGGGGACGAGCTCGGTGTCCTTCTTGGTCACCGGATCGTCGAAGCGGCGGCCGATCAGGCGCTTCACCGCGAAAATCGTGTTGTCGCCATTGGTCACCGCCTGGCGCTTGGCGGGCTGGCCGATCAGGCGCTCACCATCCTTGGTGAAGGCGACGATCGAGGGCGTGGTGCGCGCACCTTCCGAATTTTCGATGACCTTAGGCTTGCCGCCGTCCATCACGGCGACACAGCTATTGGTGGTGCCGAGGTCGATACCGATTACTTTGCTCATCAGATTCCCATCCTGTGTTCAACGCTGCACATTCGACACCCCTCGTTCGAGGCGGGGCCACTCGGCAGCTCGCATTTCACTTCTTGCACCGGCGATATAGGAGCCGTTCCCGGTCCGACAAGGGAGGCGAGGTTTTTGCCGACAGCTGACTTTGCAACAGCGTGTCCGCGTGCCTATTTGAAGCAGGTTTTGAGGTCATGGAGCCCTGTAATGCGCGTTAATGGATGGCAATTCGGGATAGCAGGCGCACTGGCGCTGGGGCTGGCCGCCTGCGGGAACGAGGCCGAGGTGCCAACCGAGCCCAGTGTGGAGCAGGAGCTGGCCGGCCATCCCGACATGCCCGCAGGAATCCGGGTCGCCGAGGGAGCATGGCTCAGCCTTCCCGCTGTTCCCGGCAATCCGGGCGCGGTCTATTTCAGCGTGATCAATGGCAGCGACAGCGACGCGACGGTGGTGGCAGTCGATGTGACCGGGGCCGGACACGCCATGATCCACCGCACCGTCATGACCGAGGGCATGGCCAGCATGGCCGATATGGAAGAGCTGATCGTCCCGGCAGGCAAGACTGTCTCGCTCCGCCCCGGCGAGATGCATGTGATGGCGATGGACCTCGACCCGGCGCTGGAAGTCGGCGGCGAGACCGAGGCGACGGTGATCTTCGCCAATGGCGACAAGGCGAGCTTCCCCGTGCTGATCCGCGGCGCGGGCGATCAGGGCTCCTGAGGCATTGAGCGAGGCGGCGACCACCTGCCCCATCGGCGGCGAGCGCCCGCTGACCCCCGGCGAGGTCGCGCTGGCGCGCAGCGTCTTCGGCTCGGCGATTGACTATACCAAGGTCACGATCCGGCGCAGGAAGTGGTTCCCGTTTCAACCGCGCAAGGTAACGATGGCGCCGCGCGGGCACCTGCACTTTCACCCCGATGGCACGGCCTATTGCGAGGATTTCGCCACTGCCCCGCTCAGCCGACAGGGCCTCTTCATCCACGAGATGACGCATGTCTGGCAGACCCAGGCGCGCGGCGAGTGGTATCTGGTGACGCACCGCATGCCGTGGTCACGCTACGACTACAGCCTCCGGCCCGGCTGGCCACTGACCCGCTACGGGATCGAGCAGCAAGCGATGATCGTGCAGCACGCCTTCCTGCTGCGGAACGGCGTCAGGCTGGCGGGGATTGCCGACCCCGCCGCCTATGATGTGCTGGTGAACTTTCCGGGCGTTCCCCGATAGCCGCTAGTAGCGCGGATCGTCGGGATAGCCGCGCGTTCCGAAGCAATCATCGTCGAGATAGCCGTTGCGGTCATAGCCGTCACAGCCATCGTCCTTGTCGACGAAATACCCGGCAAGGCCGCCCGCAGCGGCGCCAGCCAGCGCGAACGTCTCGATATCGCCGCCCAGCAGCGCCGCACCGGCAGCACCCGCGACGGCACCAGCGGCGGCACCTTCGACAGCGTAATTATCGGCACAGGCACCCAGTCCAAGCGTGGACATGGCCAGAGCGGGGGCCAGCAAGGTCTTCGATTTCATGGTCTTTCTCCTGAATGCCCCCTGATGACAGACCTACGAATGGCATGCCCTCTGGGTTCCGCGTTCAGAAGAGAAGAGACCTCAATCCGGCTTCTTCGCGACACCCACCAATGCCGGTCGCAGCAGCCGGTCGCCGATCGTGTAGCCAGCCTGCATCTCCTGCACGATCGTGCCGGGTTCCGCCTCGGCATGGGGAATCTCGATCATCGCCTGATGCAGATTGGGGTCGAGCGACTCGCCGATGGCCTCGATCCGCTTGATCCCCTGCTGCGAGAAGACCTTGTCCAGCTCGCGCCTTGTCGCCTCGATCCCGGCGACCAGCCCGCTCAGCTTGGCGTCTTCGCGCAGTTCCGCCGGGACGGCATCGATGGCGCGGGCCAGATTATCGGCCACCGAGAGGACATCGCGCGCAAAGCCGGTCGCAGCATAGTTGCGCGCATCGGCAATATCCTTCTCAAGGCGGCGACGAACATTCTGCGTGTCCGCCTTGGCGTAGAGGACCTGTTGCTTGGCTTCTTCCAGCTCCTCGCGCACGGCGGCCAGTTCGGCCTCCAGCGGGTTGCCCACCTCGCCGTCCTGTTCGCCTTCACCGTCGTCCAGAAACTCCTCGGGCACGCCGTCTAACTCCTTGGCAGCCGCGTCGTCCTGCGGCCTGTCATTCTCGTTCATTGCAATTCCTGCTCAACCAATTCTGTTGCCCAATGATCGGCCCAAAGACCGAGCTGTGAAATCCACCATGGGCACCACCCTCGCATAATTCAACCGCGTGGGGCCGATCACACCCAGAACGCCGACCACCCTGCCCTCGCGATCGCGATAGGGCGCTGCGATCACGGACGAGCCGGTGCGCGCGAACAAGGGGTTCTCCGAACCGATGAAGATGCGCGTCGCCTCCGCCGCCCGCGCCGAATCGAGCAGGTCGGCAATCTCGCGCTTGCTTTCAAGGTCGTCGATCAGCGAGCGGACCCGCTCGATATCGCCCAAAGCCGCCTCGTCGAGCAGCTTGGCCTGACCGCGCACGATCAGCACCGGGCGGCGCGCAGCATCCTCGCTCCACACGGCGATGCCGCGCTCGACCAGCGTGCGCCCGGCCTCGTCCAGAGCCGTGCGGCCCGAGGCGATTTCGGCGGAGATCCGCCGCGCCGCCTCGGCCAAGGTGCGTCCGGCAAGATGGTGGGTGATATAATTGCTCGCCAGTTCCAGCGCGGAAGTCGAGGTGCCCGGCGGCAGGGCGATGACGCGGTTTTCGACCTGCCCGTCCTGCCCGACCAGCACCACCAGCGCCCGCGTCCCATCGAGCGGCACGATACTGACCTGCGCCAGCTGCGGATCGCGATGCGGCACCATCACCATCCCCGCCGCGCCCGACAGGTCGGAGAGGATCGCGCTGGTCGTCTCAAGCGCCTGCTCGATCGGGCCCGGCGTCCCCAATTGGCGTTCGATGGCGCGCTGTTCTTCCTCGCTCGGCTCGGCAACCTGCATGATCCCGTCGACGAACATCCTCAGGCCCTGTTCGGTCGGCATGCGCCCGGCGCTGGTATGCGGCGCGGCGAGCAGACCCAGCCCCTCCAGCTCGCTCAGCACCGAGCGGATCGAGGCGGGCGAGAGGTTCAGCCCGCCCTCGCGGCTCAAGGCCTTGGAGCCAACCGGCTGGCCGCTATTGAGATAGCCCTCGACCACCATGCGGAAAATCTCGCGCGCACGTTCGGTCAGGTCGGAAATCGGTGGGGATGCCATGACAGCGACCAATCTAGGCGCTAGGGGCCGCTTCGCAAAGGAGATCGTTATGCGTCCATCTGGCCGTGCTGCAGACGAAATGCGCGCCATCACCATCGAAACCGGCTTTACCAAGCATGCCGAGGGCTCGTGCCTCGTCAGCTTTGGCGATACGCGGGTGCTGTGCACCGCCAGCGTGGAAGAGCGCCTGCCGCCCTGGCTGCGCGGCAAGGGCGAAGGCTGGGTGACGGGCGAATATTCGATGCTGCCCCGCGCCACGCATACCCGTGGCAGCCGCGAGGCAGCGCGCGGCAAGCAAAGCGGACGCACGCAGGAAATCCAGCGGCTGATTGGCCGCTCCCTGCGCGCCGTTACCGACCTGAAGAAGCTGGGCGAACGGCAGATCACGCTCGATTGCGACGTGATCCAGGCCGATGGCGGCACCCGCACCGCGTCTATCTCGGGCGCATGGGTGGCGCTGCGCCTCGCCGTGAACGGCCTGATGGCCTCGGGCGCGATCAAGGACGATCCGCTGACCGCCAAGATCGCCGCGATTTCCTGCGGCATCTATCAGGGCAATCCGGTGCTCGACCTCGACTATGACGAGGACAGCTCCGCCGATGCCGATGCCAATTTCGTGCTGATCGAGGGCGGCCAGATCGCCGAGGTGCAGGCCACGGCAGAGGGCGCGACCTATGACGAGGAAGGGCTGCTGCGGCTGCTGCGCCTTGCCCGCATCGGCTGCGACAACATCTTCGCGGCACAGGGCGAAGCGGTAAAGTGACCCGCCAGCTCGGTTCGGGGAAGCTGGTGATCGCCACGCATAATGCGGGCAAGCTGAAAGAGATTTCCGCCTTGCTCGCGCCCTATGGCGTGGAGTGCATCTCGGCCGGATCGCTCGGCCTGCCCGAACCCGCCGAGACCGGCACGACCTTTGTCGAGAATGCGCTGATTAAGGCGCGCGCGGCGACGGAGGCCTCAGGGCTTCCGGCGCTGGCCGACGATAGCGGACTGTCAGTCGCCGCGCTCGACGGACGCCCCGGCGTCTACACCGCCGACTGGGCCGAGCGGCAATGGTTCGAGGGGGAACCGGGGCGCGACTGGTACATGGCCATGGGCAAGGTCGAGGGGCTGCTACAGGCCAAGGGGCCCGATACGCCGCGCGATGCGTCGTTCAGCTGCGTGCTGGCGCTCGCCTGGCCGGATGGAGAGTATGAAGTCTACGAGGGCCGCGTTGACGGCGCCCTCACCTGGCCCCCGCGCGGCACGATGGGCTTCGGTTACGATCCCGTGTTCGTGCCCACTGGCGATGAGCGGACCTTTGCCGAGCTGGACCCTGAAGAGAAGCACGCCATCAGCCACCGCGCCGATGCCTTTGCCAAGCTCAAGGCCGACCAGTTCGGGGGTTAGGTCAACGCGACCTCAATACACTTTCTGGCCGTAGAAATTACCCGCCGGCCAGTAGCGGCAGACGAGGAAATCATCGCGTTGCCCGCGCGCAATCGCGCAGCCGACCTCTTCCGTGCCGCGCCAGATCACCTGCGTGTAATGGCCGACATCGCGCCATTGGCCGGTGCGCGAAACATCGGGGAAGGTGCCGTTCGTGAAATGGCGTTTCTCGGCGGCGAAGGCCCCGACCATGAACTCGGCGCTGTAATCACCCGCGCTGCCCCTCCACAGGTTCTCGCCCGCATGGCCGCGCTGGTTGCGGTCGGCGTGGATCATCCGGCCCTGCCCCGCGAGATATTTCGCCCATTGCTGCGCCTCTCGCGCCAGCTTCGGGCTCCATTTGAGCGGCGGCACGTTCATCTGCCGACGCTCGGCATTATGCGCGTCGAGCAGGCGCTCGGCGAACGGATTGGCGCGCTGCGCCTCGGCCCGCTCCGGCAGGCTGGCAACAGCGACGCCGAGCACGGCAAGACCTGCCGCGATGGCGATATTCGTGACCCGTCCCATGGGCAACGAACTTGACTTGGGCCACTTAACAAAGGCTGAAAGGCCGAAACTTCCCCGCTATAACCCAATCATGGCCCGCGCGCTCTACATCCACTGGCCCTTCTGCCTCGCCAAGTGCCCCTATTGCGACTTCAACTCGCATGTGCGCGACAGCGTGGATGTGGCGCAGTGGCAGGCGGCGCTGCTGGCAGACATGCGCGCCGAGGCAGAGCTGGCGGGTGGCCAGAAAGCCGATGGGGCGCTGACCTCGATCTTCTTCGGCGGCGGAACCCCGTCGCTGATGCCGCCCGCGCTCGTGGCAAAGCTGCTGGAAGAGGCGCAGACGCTGTGGGGCTTTGCGCCGGATATCGAGATCACGCTGGAGGCCAATCCGTCGAGCGTCGAGGCAGGCAATTTCGCTGCGCTGGCCGCTGCCGGGGTCAACCGGGTCTCGCTCGGCCTGCAGGCGATGGACGACGAAACCTTGCAGTTTCTGGGGCGCCTTCACGATGCCCGAGAGGGACTGAAAGCGCTTGAGACGGCCCAGAAGGCGTTCGAGCGGGTCAGTTTTGACCTCATCTATGCCCTGCCCGAGCAGACCGGCAAGCAGTGGCGCGAGCAACTCTCACGGGCACTGAGTTTCGGCACAGGACACCTGTCGCTCTACCAGCTGACGATCGAGCCGGGCACGCGCTTCGCCACCGATGTGCGGCAGGGCGGCTTCGCCCCGCTCGACGACGATCTTGCCGCCTATCTGTACACCGTGACAATCGAGATGACCGAGGCAGCAGGCCTCCCTGCCTATGAGATCAGCAATTATGCCCGGCTTGGCGAGGAGAGCCGCCACAACCTCACCTACTGGCGCTATCAGGACTATGCCGGGATCGGGCCGGGCGCGCATGGGCGGCGTGGCGGCATGGCGACATTGCGGCACAAGAAGCCGGAGAACTGGCTGTCGGCGGTGGAGCGCAACGGGCATGGCACGAAGGAAGAGAGAGGGCTCAACCCATCGGATCAAGCGTGTGAGGCGCTGCTGATGGGGCTGCGCCTGACCGAAGGCATCAATCTGGTCGACCTTTCGCGCCGGTTCGGAATAGCTCAGGAGAAATTGCTGGTCCCCCGCATGCTTTCGCAATTTGCTGATCTTGGCGTCATTTGGCGTGCGGGTGCGCGGGTTGGCGTGACGAAGAAGGGCATGGCTCTGCTCGATGCGGTGCTGGCTGGTGTCGTTTCCGACGACCTGTTGCTCGCATGAGCGGGGCGGACCTCCTCGAACAATGGAGCGAGCACCTGGCCCTCGCACGGCGCCGCTCGCCGCATACGGTGCGCGCCTATCTTGGCTGCGCGAGCCGCCTGATCGCCGGGACAGGCGCAAAAGACTGGGCCGCCCTCGCCGCGCTCGATGCGCGCGACCTGCGCGCCCATCTCGCCGCCCGGCGCGCCGAGGGGATCGGCAATGTCTCCGCCGCGCGCGAGCTTTCCGCGATCCGCAAGTTCCTCGAATTTGCGCGCGAGCAAGCCGGGCAGAGCGACAGCGCCGGACCGCGCCTCAGGGGCCCGCGCATCAAGAAGGGCCTGCCCCGCCCCGTCACCCCCGACGATGCCGCCAACATGGCTGATTTCGTCGAGGAAGCGGCGAGCGAGCCATGGATTGGCGCGCGCGACCGGGCGGTGCTGCTGCTGCTTTATGGCGCGGGACTGCGGATCGCGGAGGCGCTTTCGCTGACCGGCAACGCACTGCCGCTGGGCGAAGTCCTGACCGTCACCGGCAAGGGTGGCAAGGAGCGTGTCGTGCCGCTGCTGCCGATGGTGCGCGAGGCCGTGGCCGAATACGCCAAGGCCTGCCCCTGGCCGCTCGGCCCGAAAGACCCGCTGTTTCGCGGGGTCAAGGGCGGTGCTCTCTCACCCAACATGGTCCGCCGCGCGACCGCCAGCGCACGGAAGGCGCTCGGCCTACCCGATACCGCGACCCCGCATGCCCTGCGCCATTCTTTTGCCACGCATCTGCTGGGCGCTGGCGCGGACCTCAGAAGCCTGCAGGAATTGCTCGGCCATGCCAGCCTTGGCTCGACGCAGATCTATACCAAGGTGGATGCCGCCGGCCTGCTCGACGCCTATCGCAAGGCCCATCCGCGCGAGCCGGATTAGAGTTTTCCGCTAACGTGGGAGCGGGCTGGCGCCGCACCTGTTTCAGCTCGGCTGAAACAGAACTAGTCGCGCTTTTCCCGCGGGGTCCAAGTCGCCACGCGGTAGGCATACCAGCCCAGCAGAAGCACGACGAAGCCGATGACCGCCCAGCTGGCCCAATCCTCGTATTTCGCGATCAGTGGCGCCAGTCGCCGCCCGCCCTCGACCAGCAGTACATTCCAAACGCCTGCGCCAGCCGTGGTGTAGAGCAGGAACCGGCCCTTCGGCATATGCGCGAGCCCCGCCGGGAGTGAGATTATGGTCCGCAGGAACGGGCTGAAGCGCAGCACGAAGATCACCCAGTGGCCATGCCGCTGGAAGAACCGTGCGGCCTTCTCGACCTGCTCGAAATCAAGCGTGATCCACCGTCCGTGCCGGTCGATGATCGGTGCGAGACGCTGATAGCCCCATGTGTCGCCAACCCAGTACCAGGCATAATTGCCGAGCGTGCAGCCCAGCGTCCCGGCGATCATCAGCGGCCAGAACTCCATTTGCCCGCGCGCGACCAGTACGCCGCCGACGCCCATGATCACTTCGGACGGGATCGGCGGAAAGACGTTCTCCAGCACCATCAGTACGAAGATGCCGAAATAGCCGCCCTTGGCGATCGCTTCGATGATGAGAGAGGTCATGTCCCCCATAACGGCTAGATGGGCTGATGGTTCGCAGAATGTCCGGCAATTACGATCAATTGCCGCGCAGCATCGCCGCATGGCGCGCTTCGAGCGCATCCCAGATCTTGGCGCCTGTATCGGTGCCGTTGAATGTGTCGATGGCGACGATGCCGGTGGGCGAGGTGACGTTGATCTCGGTCAGCCACTCGCCGCCGATAACGTCTATCCCGACAAAGACGAGGCCGCGCTTTTTCAGCTCCGGCGCCATCGCCGCGCAGATCTCTTCCTCGCGCGGGGTCAGATCCGCAGCTTCGGCCCGACCACCCTGCGCCAGGTTGGAGCGGAACTCCCCCTCGCCCGGCAGCCGGTTGATCGCGCCCGCGAACTCGCCATCGACCAGCACGATACGCTTGTCGCCTTCGGACACGCTGGGGAGGAACGGCTGGACCATATGCGGTTCGGGCCACACCTGGTCGAACATCTCGATCAGTGCGGAGAGGTTGGTGCCCTCCTCGTCGAGCCGGAAGATCGCCTTGCCGCCATTGCCATGCAGCGGTTTGACCACGATCGAGCCGTGTTCCTGCTGAAAGGCGCGGATATCGTCCATCCGGCGCGCCACCAGAGTGGGCGGCATGAAGCGTGCATAGTCGAGCACGAACATCTTTTCGGGCGCGTTTATGACTTCGCGCGGATCGTTGCTGACCAGCGTCGTGCCCTTCAGCCGGTCGAGCAGCAAAGCGGCACTGACATAGCCGAGGTGGAACGGCGGGTCCTGTCGCATCAGGATGACGTCGATCTCGGCGCCGAGGTCGATCTTGCGCTCCTCGCCAGCGGTGAAATGATCGCCTTCCACCCGCTGCACGGTGACGGGCCGCGCCCATGCGGTCAGCCGCCCGTCCTGCCATGCGAGCGAGGAGACGTCGTAATGCCACACTTTGTGCCCGCGTGCCTGCGCCGACAGCATCAGCGCGAAGGACGAATCCCCGGCGATCTTGATACTCTCCATCGGGTCCATCTGTACGGCGACATTCAAAGGCATCTCAAAACCCCGTCATTGCGAGCGTAGCGAAGCAATCCAGGGCGGACACTTGCTTGGCTCTGGATTGCGTCGTCGCTGCGCTCCTCGCAATGACGACACTGCTCTTCAAGGCATCCAGGCATTGGCGATGTGGCGAGGAGGATGGCCGGGCGCAAGCAGGATCACGTCAATCGACAGGTCTTCGCCGTTTTCCGCATAGAGATGCGCGACGCTTTCCGCCGCTGCCGCCACCCGGCGTAGCCGATAGAGGTCAATCGCAAGGTCGAGATCCTCGGCGCGCTTTCGCCATTTGACCTCGAAGAAGGTCACCAGCCCTGCCCGCCGCGCGATCAGGTCGATTTCGCCCAGCTTCGTCTTTACCCGGCGGGCGAGCACCTCCCACCCCTGCGCGGCCAGCCAGTCGGCCGCCTCGTCCTCGGCGATGCGCCCGCGCTTCTCGGCCAGCTGGCGTTTCACGAGACTTGCCCACGCAGTTCCAGCGCGCGGGCATAGAGCGCCTTGCGGTCGAGCCCGGTCGCCTTGGCCACTTTCGCCGCCGCCTGCGAGGGCTTTTCGCTTTCGAGCAACTCGCGCAGCATCGCCTCGGCCTCGTCGGCATCGGGCGCGGCCTCGCCCGGAGGGCCGACCAGCAACACGATCTCGCCCTTGGGCGGATGGGCATCGTAATAGGCGCGCAATTCCTCGGCGCCGCCCTTGCGGCATTCCTCGTGCAGCTTGGTCAGTTCACGCGCCACCGCGATCTCGCGCCCCGGCAAGAGGCCAGCAATAGCGGCAAGGCTCCTGGTCAGGCGCGGCGCAGTCTCGAAAAAGATCAGCGTGGCGCGGATGGGCGCAAGTTCGGCCAGCATGTCGGCGCGCGCCTTCTCCTTGGCGGGCAGGAACCCGGCGAACAGAAAGCGGTCGCTCGGCAGGCCCGACAAAGCGAGCGCGGTCACCGGGGCGCTCGCGCCAGGGATGACGGTGACCGGCACGCCCGCCGCGCGCGCCTCGCTCACCAGTCGGTAGCCCGGATCGGAGACCAGCGGCATACCCGCATCGCTGACCAGCGCCACCGCTTCTGTCGCCATGCGTGCCAGCAGCTGGCCGCGCTGGGAATCCGCCGCGTGGTCATCGTGGCGCAATAATGGCTGCTTTATGCCCAGCAGCGTCAGCAGCTTTGCGGTAACCCGTGTATCCTCGCAGGCGACAAGGTCGCAGCGCGCGAGAATATCCTTGCCGCGCAATGTGATGTCGCCGAGATTGCCAATCGGCGTGGCGACGATGTAGAGGCCGGGCGCAAGAGAAGTATTGGGGGCGTTCACGAGGGCCCTTGTGAACCAGTGAGGTCGGGAGCGGCAACCTTGTTTAAGCAAATTGGCATGTTCAGTATTTTCAAGCGCGGCATGGCCGTGGCCGTGGCCAGCATTGCGCTGGCGGCCTGTCAGGTCATTCCCGGCGGTGGTCCGGGGCAAACCGGCCCGGTCTCGCAAGGGCCCGTCGATACCCAGCTGCCGCAGGATGAGGCGCGCCACCGCGTTGCCCTGCTGGTGCCGCTGTCGGGCGCCAATGGCGATGTCGGCCAGTCGATCGCCAATGCGACCACCATGGCGCTGCTCGATACCGGGGCGGAGAACCTGCGGATCACCACCTATGACACCGCCTCCGGGCCGGCCAGTGCCGCGCGCCGCGCGGTCGCCGATGGCAATGCGCTGATCCTCGGGCCGCTGGTGCGTGACGACGTCAACGCCGTGCTGGCCGAAGCGCGTCCCGCAGGCATTCCGCTGATCAGCTTTTCCAACGATACCGGCATCGCCCAGCGCGATGTCTTCGTGATGGGCCACATCCCCGAACAATCGATCCACCGCACCGTGAAGTTTGCCGTGTCGAAGGGCGCGCGCCGCTTTGCCGCGCTCGTCCCGGCGGGCGAATATGGCCGCCGCGCGCTCGACGCGCTGAAAGAGGCCGTGGCCGATGGCGGCGGGCAGGTTGTCGCCATCGAGAGCTATACGCGCGGCAACACCTCGATCGTCAGCGCCGCGGCCCGGCTGGAGGCGCAGACCAGCTTCGACACCGTGCTGATCGCCGATGGCGCGCGCCTCGCGATCATGGCCGCCGGCGAGTTGAAAGAGGCAGGAGAAGCGCTGCCCTCGATCATCGGTCCCGAATTGTGGAGCGGCGAGGATGCGCTCAGCCGCGATGCGCGGATGCGTGGCGCCTGGTTCTCCAGCGTATCCGACGCGCGTTACGGCCAGTTCGTGACCAGCTACGAATCGCGCTTTGGCGGCAAGCCCTACCGCGTCGCCACGCTCGGCTATGACGCGGTGCTGCTGACGCTGCGGATCGCTCGCGAGTGGAAGCCGGGCCGCGCCTTCCCGACCAATCGCCTGACCGCCAGCGACGGGTTCCTCGGCCTCGACGGCCCGTTCCGCTTCCGCGCGGACGGGATTGGCGAGCGTTCGATGGAGGTCCGGCAAGTCGGCAACGGGACCTTCACGGTCGTCGATCAGGCGCCGAGGCAATTCTAAGGGCAGTTCAGGGCGGATAAGTCGCCCCGCACCGCTTGTGCGGGCGGATTCGCGCGGCTTATAGATCAGCCATGACCGACGGCCTGTTCGACGAATTGCCCGCCTCTGGCGGCTCCGATTACGATTCCTCTTCGATCGAGGTGCTGGAGGGGCTCGAGCCCGTCCGCCGCCGCCCCGGCATGTATATCGGCGGCACGGACGACCGCGCGCTGCACCACCTTGCCGCCGAGGTGCTCGACAATGCCATGGACGAGGCGGTCGCGGGCCACGCAAACCGCATCGAGATGGTGCTGGAGGGGGAACCTGGAACTCCTGGGCGCCTGACCATCACCGACAATGGCCGCGGTATCCCGGTGGACGAGCATCCGAAGTTCCCCGGCAAGTCGACGCTCGAAGTCATCCTCACCACGCTGCATTCGGGCGGCAAGTTCTCCGGCAAGGCCTATGCCACCAGCGGCGGCCTGCACGGCGTCGGCGTCTCGGTCGTCAACGCGCTCTCCAGCCTCACCCATGTCGAGGTCGCCCGCAACCGCGAGGTCTACGCGCAGGACTTCTCCAAGGGCCTGCCGCAGGGCAAGATCGCCAAGATCGGCGACACGCCCAACCGGCGCGGCACCAGCGTCACCTTCATCCCCGACACCGAGATTTTCGGCGACCGCCAGTTCAAGCCCGCGCGGCTGTTCAAGCTCGCCCGCTCCAAGGCCTATCTGTTCGCTGGCGTGGAAATCCGCTGGAGATGCGCGCCCAGTCTGGCCAGCGACGATGTGCCGCAAGAGGCCGTGTTTCAGTTCCCCGGCGGCCTCGCCGACCATCTGCGCGAAGAGATCGGCAACCGCGAATGCGTCACCGCCGAGTTCTTTTCCGGCAATCAGGACTTCCCGCTCGACGATACGGGCACTTCGCAAGGCCGCGTCGAATGGGCGGTGGCCTGGCCGCTTTGGTCGGACGGCTCGACCAGCTGGTATTGCAACACCGTGCCCACACCCGATGGCGGCACGCACGAACAGGGCATCCGCGCGGCGCTGACCAAGGGGCTGCGCGCCTTTGGCGACCTCACCGGCACGAAGAAGGCCAAGGACATTTCCGCCGACGACGTGATGACGGGTGCCGAGGTGATGCTGAGCGTCTTCATCCGCGACCCGCAATTCCAGAGCCAGACCAAGGACCGCCTCACTTCGCCCGACGCTGCCCGTCTGGTCGAGAACGCCGTGCGCGACCATTTCGACCATTTCCTGGCCGACAATATGGAGCGCGGGCGCGCGCTGCTCGGGTCGGTCATGGAGCGGATGGAGGAGCGCCTCAAGCGCAAGGCCGAGCGCGATATCAAGCGCAAGACCGCCACCAATGCGAAGAAACTGCGCCTGCCGGGCAAGCTGACCGATTGTTCGGGTGAGACCGAGGGCGAAACCGAGCTGTTCATCGTCGAGGGCGATTCGGCAGGCGGCAGCGCCAAGCAGGCCCGCAACCGCAAGACTCAGGCGATCCTGCCGATCCGCGGCAAGATCCTCAACGTCGCCAGTGCCAGCGCCGACAAGATCCGCGCGAACAGCGAAATCGCCGACCTCGCGCTGGCGCTAGGCTGCGGGACGCGCAAGGATTGCGACCCCGAGGCGCTGCGTTACGACCGCGTGGTCATCATGACCGACGCCGATGTCGACGGCGCGCATATCGCCACGCTGCTGATGACGTTCTTCTTCCAGGAAATGCCCGAACTCGTCCGCAACGGGCACCTCTACCTCGCCCAGCCGCCGCTCTACCGCCTGACCGCCGGCAAGGAGAGCCGCTACGCCCGCGACGACGCGCACCGCAAGGAGCTGGAAGAGACAGTGTTCAAGGGCAAGAAGGTCGAGGTCGGCCGCTTCAAGGGCCTGGGCGAGATGAACCCGGCGCAGCTTCGTGAAACCACGATGAGCCCGGACACCCGCTCGCTGATCCGAATCACCCTGCCCGCCGAGCATGAGCAGCGCTTTGCGGTGAAGGAACTGGTCGACCAGCTGATGGGCCGCAACCCGGAGCACCGCTTCAACTTCATCCAGAACCATGCCGGCGATCTCGACCGCGAGATGATCGACGCCTGAGGAGAATGATATGGTGCAGCCGCTCGGACGACTGACATCCGTTTCCCTCAGAGAAATTTGGAAATCGGAGGCGATGGATTTTACGCCGTGGCTTGCACAAGAGGAAAATCTCACGGTTCTCGCGGAAACACTTTCGCTGAACCTTGAGTTAGAATCGATGGAGCGACCCGTCGGACCATTCCGGGCCGATATTCTCTGCAAAGATGTAAACACTGACAACTGGGTTCTGATCGAAAACCAGTTAGAGAAGACCGACCACCTACACCTTGGGCAACTCCTGACATATGCATCGGGCCTCGATGCTGTGACAATTGTTTGGATTGCTGACAGATTTACCGAGGAACATCGGTCGACCCTTGATTGGTTGAATCGAATTACCGACACCACGTTTCGTTTTTTCGGCATCGAAGTAGAGCTTTGGCGTATCGGTGAATCGCCAGTCGCGCCAAAGTTTAATATCGTTTCAGAGCCAAATGATTGGTCAAAGGCAGTCGCAAAGGCGGCGCGAGCGATAGATGACGGTGAGCTATCGGAAACACGCCTACTTCAACGAGACTACTGGGACAGCTTCCATCAAGCTTTGGAAAACTTCGGTGGCGTGATTTCAGGGAAGCGGACACCCCAGCCACAGAACTGGATGACTTATCCGATAGGGCGAACCGGGTTCACGCTCAGTGCAATCATGCAAATTTGGGAAGGGTTTGTGCGCGCTGAGCTGTATATCACGGGCAAAGATGCCAAAGAGCGGTTCCGGCTGCTCGAACAACAGAAGGACGCCATCCAAGCGCAGCTTGACTTCCCCTTGGAGTGGGATCCACTCGAGGGACAAGACTGCAGGATCGCCGTTTGGAACCGGGGCGTGAACCCCGGCGATCGCAATGACTGGGCAAAGCAACATATTTGGTTGGCAGAGAAACTCAACAAGCTCCACGCAGCGTTTTCGGAGAGAATTAGAACTCTCCCATAGTTTGACCGCGAGATGATCGACGCCTGACACCTCTTCTGCATGGCCGGTTGCGTCATGCTGCATTGCAGCGTAGTCCTGTTTCCAGTCGGTTTCGGGAATAGCACAGATGGCGCAGCAATTCGAAAGCACCTCCTCCTATGTCGCGACCGAGGACCTGAAGGTCGCGGTCAACGCCGCCGTCACCCTGCGCCGACCACTGCTGGTCAAGGGGGAGCCGGGCACGGGCAAGACGGTGCTTGCCGCCGAGGTCGCCAAATCGATGGGCGCGCCGCTGATCGAGTGGAACGTCAAGTCGACCACCAAGGCGCAGCAGGGCCTCTACGAATATGACGCGGTTGCCCGCCTGCGCGATGGCCAGCTGGGCGACGAGCGCGTCCACGACATAGGCAATTACATCAAGCGCGGCAAATTGTGGGAGGCCTTCACGTCGCCCGAACTGCCCGTCCTGCTGATCGACGAGATCGACAAGGCCGACATCGAATTCCCCAACGACCTGTTGCAGGAACTCGACCAGATGGAATTCTTTGTCTACGAGACCGGAGAAACCATTCAGGCCCGCCACCGCCCCGTGGTCATCATCACCTCGAACAACGAAAAGGAACTGCCCGACGCCTTTCTGCGGCGCTGTTTCTTTCATTACATCCAGTTCCCCGACATGGAGACGATGAAGGCGATCGTCGCCGTGCATCACCCCGACATCAAGCAGGCGCTGCTGACCACCGCCCTGACCCAGTTCTTTGAAATCCGCGACCAGCAGGGGCTGAAGAAAAAGCCGTCGACTTCCGAAGTGCTCGACTGGCTCAAGCTGCTGCTGGCCGAAGACATGAGCCCCGAGGATCTGAAACAGGGGGGCGCGAATTCATTGCCCAAACTGCATGGGGCGCTGCTCAAGAACGAACAGGACGTACATCTGTTCGAACGCCTCGCCTTTATGGCGCGCGGGCAGCGCTGAGGCGGGCCGGTCATTCAAATTCTAATTAGACAAGCTCCCGGATTCTCCGTTCGTTAAGGGTGTATGCGTCATAGTCTCCGCGTGGAGCGTGGGCTATGACAATAACATTTTCCGGAATCGACAACGAATTTGCCCTGGCGACTGGCAGCAATGTCGGCACGACGGCAAACACATCTACCTTCGACAACCCGCCGAGCGGATCGACAGACCTGGTGATCACGTCCCTTGCGGGCGACGACGACCCGCTCTTGTTCGAAGTGGGCGACACCTATGACGTCAGCTGGGGCGGTCAGGGTGGCGGTGGCACGATGCTGAATGCGGTTGTCATCCGGTCCGATCCGGCACCGGACGGCAATGGCGGCGGCGTTATCGTTCTGGAGGGCGTCGATGAAAATGGCGACCCCGCACAAGTTGTCTGGACGCCGAATTTCGACCTCGAAGGGTGGTACAACAGTAACTACAGCGCGTCGAGCGAACCGCAGTTCTATACCGAAGACAGGGACGCCTCTTATGACCACTCCTATGTATGTTTTGCCGCCGGCACCCTGATCGACACCGCGGTGGGCCGACAACCTGTCGAAACACTGCGCCCGGGCGATCTGGTGATGACACTGGATGAAGGGCCGCAGCCGGTTATCTGGGTCGGGCGCCGCGATTGCCTTGGCTTTGGCACGGACGCGCCAGTGACCTTCGGGGCCGGGACGCTCGGCAATGACGCGCCTTTGACGGTCTCGCGGCAACATCGCATATTGATCCGTTCGGCACAGCTTGACCTGCATTTCGGACATAGCGAGGCGCTCGCGGCGGCGAAGGCGTTTGTCGGTTTGAGCGATGTCCGGTACACACCGCGCCCGACCGTCAGCTACATCCACGTCTTGTTACAGGCCCATCATCTGATCCGGGCCGATGGCGCGCTTTGTGAAAGCCTTTTTGTCGGTGACAGCACGGCGGCCATCTGCGCGGATGATCCGGCATTCGCCGCCGCCCTGCACGCACATGTGCCGCAAACACTCGATCCGCAAACGGTTCGCCCGGTGTTGCGCACAAGGGATGCAGCCCGTTTCTTGGCGATGTATCCGCCCGATATGCAAGCCGCACCATCGAAGAAACCGATGCCTTTGCGCCGCGCAACCCGATCCGTCGTGCCACCCGGCAAATCCGTTGCCCGGGCGGGTCTTTTCGGTCACAACCGCCTGTTGCCCGTCCCGCCAGGGTCAGCCTGTGGATAAAATGTCTTTCTTTTGCCTGAAATGCTCCATATCCTGTCCTTGATGAGAGGTGAAAACACCCGCATCCAATATGCTATAAGGCAGGCAGGCAGTATACATGAATGGCTCAGACGCACTGACAGTGCGCCCACTTTCTTTGTCGGATCGCGCCGCGTGGGGCGATCTGTGGACCGCCTACCTTGCGTTTTATGAAACGTCTCGTCCCAAATCTCTGTTTGATACGTATTTCGACCGGCTGCTGGGCAATGACCCGCAAGACTTTTCCGGCCTGGTTGCGGAACGTTCGGGCACTCTGGTCGGGCTCACCCATTACCTGTTCCACCGCCACGGCTGGCGGGTCGAGAACGTGTGCTATCTGCAGGACCTCTATGCCGATCCGTCCGTGCGCGGCCAGGGGGTCGGGCGCAGTCTGATCGAGGGCGTCTATGCCGCCGCCGATGCCGCTGGCTGCCCGTCCGTTTATTGGTTGACGCAGGAATTCAACACCGAGGCGCGCAAGCTGTATGACCGTGTCGGAAAACTCAGCCCCTTCATCAAGTATGATCGGGCATGAGCATGATGCGCCGTTTTGTCTTGCCTCTCGTTCTCGTGCTCAATGCCTGTGTGCCCGTCACGCCCGGTGACACCCCCACACGCGCCCTGCCCCAGGCCAGCGACCTGCCACCGATGAAGACCTTTGGCGCGCCCAAGCCCGACATGCCCATCCGTTCCAACAACGATCTGGCGCTGGACTTCATCGAATTGAGCTTTCAACTGGAGTCGGGGCGCGACCTGCCCGTCTTTACCCGGTTCGAGGGGCCCATTTCCGTGCGGGTCACCGGTGCGCCGCCCACCTCGCTGGGCACCGATCTGCGCCGCCTGATGCACCGCTTGCGCAGCGAAGCGGGCATCGACATCTACGAAGCCGCGCCCGGCAATGCCGCCAACATCACCATTCAGGCGGTCAGCCGTGCCCAGATCCGGCGTGCCCTGCCCCATGCGGCCTGTTTCGTGGTGCCCAACATCACCGACATCTCGCAGTACAAACCCAACCGGCGCAGCGTGCGCACCAGCTGGTCCAACCTGCGCACCCGCGAACAGCTTGCCATCTTCCTGCCCAATGACGCCAGCCCACAGGAAGTGCGTGACTGCCTGCACGAGGAACTGGCGCAGGCCATCGGCCCGCTCAACGATCTGTATCGCCTGCCCGACAGCGTCTTTAACGATGACAACGTCCATACCGTGCTGACCGGGTTCGACATGATGATCCTCAAGGCCTATTACGCGCCCGAACTGCGCTCGGGCATGACGCGGGGACAGGTTGCGGCCAGGCTGCCCGGCATTCTGGCCCGGATCAATCCAGGCGGCGAAGGGCTGCCTGCCCAGTTCGCCACCCGTACGCCACGCGCCTGGAGCGAGGCCGTGCAAACCGCCCTCGGCCCCGGCGCCACCCCCGCCCAGCGACGCGCTGCCGCCGCCAGGGCACTGGAAATCGCGAAAGCCATGGGCTGGAAAGACAACCGCCGCGCCTTTGCACATTATGCCAATGGCCGTTTGTTGCTGGCCTCCGATCCGCAGGCGGCACAGACGCAATTCCGCGCAGCCGACCAGTTTTATGCGGCAACCAAAGGCGCGGAACTGCACCGCGCCTACGTCGCCACGCAACTGGCCGCCTATGCCATCACGCGCGGCGACGGCGAAGGCGCATCTGTCCTGCTGGCCCCGCATATCGATCAGGCCGCCCGCAATGAAAACGCAGCCCTGCTGTCCACCCTTTTGCTGTTGCGCGCCGAGGCGCTGGATTTGCAGGGCCGTTCGGCCGAGGCACGCACGGTCAGGCTGGACAGTCTGGGGTGGGCACGCTACGGGTTTGGCCCTGACTGGGCGGTTCGGGCCAAGCTGCGGGAAATCTCTTCCCTCAATCCGCTGAATGGTTGAACTTGCCGCCCCAAGTAATTGAGAGGCAAGGTAAATGATTGTAATCGCAGCGGCCCTTCTGGGCGCGGTTATCGGCGGAATGACGGCGCGCAAGCGCGGTGGCAACAAGCTTGATATCGCCCAATACGCAGCCGGATACGCACTGGCCTTCGTCATTGTGGGCCTTATCGCGACAGTGGTGATCGACCGGAGCCTCAGCGTCTGAGATGTTCCTGCCCTTCTTCGAACATTTGAGGAAAAGCGGCGTGCCGGTCTCTTTACGCGAATTTCTCGCTTTTCTGGAAGCGATGAAAGCGGGATTGGCCACATATGACGTCGAGGCGTTCTACTATCTCGCCCGCACCGCGATGGTGAAGGACGAGCGCAACATCGACAAGTTCGATCGCGCCTTTGCTGCAACCTTTCAGGGCCTCGAACAGATCAGCGTCGAACAGGTTCTGGAGGCTGTGAATATCCCGCGAGACTGGCTGGAAAACCTCGCTGAGAAGCACCTGAGCGAGGAAGAACGCGCCGAGATCGAAGCTTTGGGAGGCTTCGACAAGCTTATGGAAACGCTCAAGAAACGGCTTGAGGAACAAAAGGGACGCCATCAGGGCGGCAACAAGTGGGTTGGTACGGCGGGCACATCGCCATTTGGCGCCTATGGGTACAATCCCGAAGGCGTGCGGATCGGCCAGGACACGTCGCGTCACCGACGCGCGGTCAAGGTCTGGGACAAGCGTGAGTTCAGGAATCTGGACGACACGGTCGAGTTGGGAACACGCAACATCAAGGTGGCGCTGAAACGTCTGCGCCGCTGGGCGCGCGACGGTGCCGCCGAGGAACTGGACCTGAACGGTACAATCCGCGCGACAGCTGAGCACGGCTATCTCGACGTCAAGACGAGGCCTGAACGAAGAAACGCCGTCAAGGTACTGTTATTTCTGGATAATGGCGGCTCCATGGACCCCCACGTGAAGATCGTCGAAGAGCTGTTCTCCGCCGCCAAGTCGGAATTCAAACACTTCGAACACTTCTATTTCCACAATTGCCTTTACGAGGGCGTGTGGCGCGACAATCGCCGCCGCTGGGATGCACAGACCCCCACGCACGACATCCTGCGCACCTATGGCCCTGATTACAAATGCATTTTTGTCGGGGACGCCAGCATGTCGCCCTACGAAATCGCCTATCCCGGTGGCGCGAACGAACACTGGAACGCCGAATCCGGACAGGTCTGGCTGGAACGGGCGCGCGATCAGTGGGCATCACACCTGTGGATCAATCCGGTGCCCGAGAAATACTGGGGCTACACCCATTCCATCGGCATGATTCAGGAGATCTTCGGCTCCGATACCATGGTGCCCATGACACTTGAGGGCCTGAGCCGCGGAATGCGCGCTCTGACCCGCTGAGAGGTGGTGACAAACTGCGCCATTTCGCTTGTCCGCACGCGCCCGTCACCCCATATGATCAACTATGATCAAGTTCGCGCCGATCCTTCTGGCCATCGTCTATGGCCTCGTCATGTACCGCTTTTCGGTCTGGCGCACGGCGCGCAGTCTGGACGAGCAATCGACCGAACTGGC
>CAZITF010000010.1:0-9268 GCA_964542095.1 uncultured Rhodobacterales bacterium | reverse complement strand
GCCTCGGCAACGACCGCCTGTGCGACGGGCAGGACAAGATCGGGGTTCGCCTCGACGCACCCTTGCAGATAGCTGTCGGGATCGACGCGGTGCAGGCCCTCTTCGATCAACACATTGCGGGGGAAATCCTTGGCGTTGACGGTCATGATTGCGTCCGAAGACCCGGCGATTGCAGCAGCCAGCACATGCACGTCCCCCGGATCCGGCAACCACAGCCGGTTTTCCGATTCGGGCGGGTATCGCACCTCGGCCCCCGGCCATGCAGCCCGCAACATCGCGATTTCACCGCGCGCCTGAGCCTCGCCCTCGGGTCCCAGTCTGGTCGCAGCACGCGCCCATTCCTCGAGGATGCGCGGCGACCATTGCGGGGTGAAGATGCCGGTGCGCGCGACGCCCAGCACAACTTCGCGCATGACCGTGGGGTAGAGAACGCAGGCGTCGATCAGGATTTTCATGTCAGCATGGTCCGAACCGGATGCAGCATCGCAGGCCTCAAAGACGGAAGAACAGCGCCTTCAGGTATCCGCTTTCGGCCAGCAACGGGTGCAGCGGGTGATCAGGTCCGGCGGTGCCGGAATGGATCAGCGCCGCACTGCGCCCGGACCGTCCGATGCCGCGCACGCAGGCGCTGCGGAACTTGTCGAGATCGACCGCATGCGAGCAACTGCACAGCACCAGAATGCCGCCCTCGGCCACCAAGGGAACCGCCAGCCGCGTGATCCGCTCGTAGGCCCGCACACCCGCATCCACAGCCGCCTTGGCCGGGGCAAAGGCAGGCGGGTCGCAGACCACCAGATCAAACGTCGCGCCCTCTTCTCCGAGGGCGGCCAGCACGTCGAACGCGTCGCCCTGGCGTGCCTCGAACCGGTCGCTGACGCCCATGGCAGCAGCCCCTTGCGCGGCCAGTTCCAGCGCCGGGGCCGAACCATCGACGCAGAGGGCAGAGGTTGCCCCGCCTGCCAGCGCCGCCAGCCCGAACCCGCCGACATGGGAAAACACATCCAGCACACGGGCGTCGCGGGCCACCCTCTTGGCCAAGGCATGGTTGGGCCGTTGGTCATAGAACAGCCCGGTCTTTTGCCCCCCGGCAATGTCGGCCAGATAGGTCGCACCATTCATCGGCACCGGGATGGGCGCGTCTGGCATTTGCCCTGCCAGCACTTGGGTCACATCATCCAGCCCCTCAAGGCTGCGCGCGCGTCCGCCCGCGTTCTTGATCAGCGTGGTGGCGCCGGTCACCTGCATCGCCGCCTCGGCCAGCATGTCGATGCGCGTATCGGCCCATGCGGCGTTGGGCTGGATCACCAGCAGATCGCCAAAGCGGTCGATGATCACGCCGGGCAACCCGTCGGCCTCGGCATGGACCAGGCGGTAAAAGGGTTGCTTATACAGTCGCTCGCGCAAGGCCAGCGCGCGGTGCAGACGCTGCGCGAACCAGTCGGTATCGACCTGCGCCTGAATATCCATATCGATGACGCGGGCGATGATTTTGGAATTCGGATTGACCGTCACCAGTGCCAGCGGACTGCGATGCTCATCCTCAAGGACCGCGAGGGTGCCGGGGGCCAGCGCCTTGGTGCGTCGGTCGGTCACCACCTCGTTGGCATAGGCCCAGGGAAAGCCGTGACGGATGCGCCGCGGGTCCATCTTGGGACGCAGGCGGATTACGGGGCGGGTCTGGGGCTCGGATGTGAGTGAGGGCGCTGTCATAGCGCCCTCCTCTAGTCCGTTCCGTGACCTTGGGAAAGGTCAGAGTTGGTTCAACACCTGAATGAGGCCCAGTTTGGGGTTCTTGAACCCTTGCGGCGTGGTCAGTTCCTGGCGGATGACCTCGGCCAGCATGTTGGTGATGCGCACCTTTTGCGTCTCGCCCCGCGCTTCGGCCTCGAGCGCCTGACGGCCGCCAAAGGCGTGCAGGTCGGCCCGGATGCGCCGTGGCTCGCCCAGGGGCGCCCCTGTCTTGGCATGGCGCAGGGTCAGGATGAAGTTGATGTTGTGCACCCCTCCCGTGGTATAGCGCGCCCGCTCGGTCAGGGCATGAAATCGGGTGACTTCGATATCCAGGAACACCGGTGTCGCCCCGTCCAGGTTCCTGGTGCCCTTGTTCATCGCATCATAAAAGATTGCGCCGATCTGAGCGTACCGATCCCCGATCGGATCCCCGCGCCACACGATGTCTGTCGAGGGAAGATAACCGTTGCCCTCGGACACGCGCAGCGACCGGGGTACGCGCACGGTGATGTTTTCGACCCGCACATCGGTGTTGTACGCCCCGAGCGGCGCACCTTCGGCAAAGGGCAATCCGGCCTGCTGGAAGGGCGCGTTGCGTGTTGTTGTGCCTGTTTGCGCGCAGGCCGACACAAGGGCCGCTGCCGCCAGTAAAAGAAGCATCTTGACGTGTTTCATCTGTCTCTCCGTCCTGCGCGGTTTGCTCCGCGCACCTATTTTTAGTCCCCGACAATCTGCGGGTGGACTTGGGCGGAATTGCGACAAATTTAGTTCAATTGAAGGATTGTTTCGTGACCGGAATCATTGCGGCCGGGTCCGGCTGCGCCAGCCGCCGCGCCGTTTCGGGCGGGCCACCTGCGCCCTGCCCTCGCGCAGCACGTCCGTCATGGGGTGGTCGGGGTTGGCCCCTGCATACTGGTTCAGCAGCACGTCAATTGTCGCAACCGGGCTCAGCGCATCGGGCAGGCTCAACGCCCAGTCCAGAAAGATCGTGCGGCACTCGGATTTGGTGATCCCCTCGATGCGGAAGGCCTCATAGATCAGGCCCTTGGGGTCGTGCCGGTCGCCTTTCGCAATCATGCCAAGCCCCTTTTGCCCATGATGGCGGCATCGATCACTGCGCGTGCGGCGCTGAGCGCGGCCTCAAGCGACGCCTCGGCCTCGTCCCTGTCACTGGCCCCGGTTGTCCGTATCAAAACAGCTAATCCCCTTGATCCCACATCGTCCGGGTTCACCGGCCCGGTGCTCAGCAGGCGTGACGCCATCTGCACCCGCCACAGCATCGCATAGGTGTCGTTGAGAACCTGCGCCTCTGCGTCACTTACCAGCCCCGCAGCGACGCACGCCCCAAGCCCGCCCGCCACGTCCGGTGGCGCTCCGCCCTGAAACAGCAATGCGCCGGTTTGCGAGAACAGCTCGATATCCTGCATCCGGCCCGGCCCGATCTTGGCATCCCACAGTCCTGCCGGGGCCTTGGAACTGGTGATGCGGGCGCGCATGACGGACAGGTCCTCCATCACCTGGCCAAGGTCGCGCGGGCGCGTCAGCACCTCTTGCCTGAGGGCGGCGATGTCTGCCCCCAGGTCCACCGGACCCGCCACAAGGGACGCGCGCACCAGCGCCAGATGTTCCCACAGCCATGCCTCGTTCCTCTGATATTCCTGAAACGAGGCCCAACTGGTCGCCACAGGCCCCTGGTTGCCCGAGGGGCGCAGCCGCATGTCCGCCTCGTACAGCCGCCCCTGCGCGGTCTGTGCGGTGATCGCGGTGATCATCGCCTGCGTCAGGCGCGCATAGTACGTGCGCACCGGCAGCGGTTTCTTTCCGTCCGAATATTCAGCCTCGCCCGGATCGTAGATCACGATCACGTCCAGATCAGATTGCGCCGTCAACACGCCGGCCCCGAGGCTGCCCATCCCCAATATGATGGCCCCCCGCCCCGGCGCCGGTCCGTGGCGCCGCGCGAATTGATCCTGCACCACAGGCCAGAGGGCCGCCAGCGCCGCGCGGGCCAGTTCGGCGTATTGCGTGCCTGCCTCACTTGCGGTTGTCAGGTCGCGCAGGTGATGCACTCCGATGCGGAAATGCCAGTCCTTGGCCCAGGCGCGGATCGCATCCAGCTTGGCTTCGTAATCGGGTTCCGCCCCCATCCGCGCGCGCGCCTCGACCTCAAGCGCCGCCAGCCCCGGCCAGGCGTCAAAGAAACTGCCCCCGATCACCGCATCCAGCACCGAGGCATTGCGCGACAGGTATCGCGCCAGCGCGGGCGACGTGCTGACAATGTCGACCAGAAGGTCGACAAGATGGGGATTGGCCTCGAACAGCGAAAACAGCTGCACACCCGCAGGCAACCCGGCAAGAAAGGAGTCAAAGGCCGCCAATGCCTCTTGCGGCTTGCCCGCCGCGCCCAATTGCGCCAGCAGCACCGGTTCGATCCGTTCAAACAGCGCCGCACCGCGTTCAGAGCGCAAGGCCGGATAGCTGCGCCAGCGCGCGCGCATTCCGGCATCGACCTTGATCTCGCTCGGGGCTGGTTCGGCGCTGCTGGGCGCAAAGAAGCCTTCGGTTTCGGAATGGACCGCCGACAGACGCTCCACCAGTTCCGTTTCCAGCTGCCCACGGTCGGTACCCATCATCGCCGCCAGCCGCTCGAAACCCTCGGGCGTGGCTGGCAGGCTGTGGGTCTGGGCGTCGCGCACCATCTGCACGCGGTGTTCGACCGTGCGGGCAAAGCGGTAGTGATCGGTGAGGGCCGTGGCCAGGGACGCGTCGACCCAACCCTTGTCCGCCAGTCGATGCAGCCCGTCGACAGTGCCGCGCACCCGCAGATCCGGGTCGCGCCCTCCGGAAATCAACTGCCGGGTCTGGGTGAAAAACTCGATCTCGCGGATGCCGCCACGCCCCAGTTTCATGTTGTGCCCGAACAGCGTGATCGGCCCGCCCGTCCCTTTGTGCTGGCGGATGGCGAGGCGCATGTTGTGCGCATCCTGCACGGCGGCGAAATCGAGGTGGCGGCGCCACACGAAAGGGCGCAGATCGTCCAGGAACCGGTTCCCGGCGTCCACATCGCCCGCGCAGGGCCGCGCCTTGATATAGGCGGCCCGCTCCCAGGTGCGCCCGAGGCTTTCATAATAGCGCATCGCGGCACCGGTGGACAAAACCAGGGGCGTCACGGCCGGATCGGGGCGCAGGCGCAGATCGGTGCGAAAGACATAGCCGTCGCCCGTCAGATCGGTGAGCATGCCCGACATATCCTGCACCGCCCGCACCAGCGCCTTGCGGATCAGCGCGTGATCGCCCGGAGGGTGGCGGGTCTCGTCGAACAGGCAGATCAGGTCGATGTCCGAAGAATAGTTCAGCTCGCCCGCCCCCATCTTGCCCATGGCCAGCACGAACAGGCCCGGATCGGCGTCGGGCAGCTTGCCGCGCCGCACCTGATGGGCGATGGCGGCGCGCAAGGCCACCCCGCAGGCCATATCGGCAAGGTCCGTCAAGGCGCCGGTGACCTGTTCCAGCGACCACGCCCCGCCCAGATCCGCCAATCCCGCCAGCAGGGCCACCCGCCGCTTGGCCTGCCGCAACAGCGGCCGCAGTGTGTCCATGTCGCCTTCGGGCGAGCGCAGCACGTCGCGCATGGCGGCATCGCTGTCCTCAAGGGCAGCGGGCAGCCATGCGGCCTGCTGCGCGACCAGCCCGGCAAGGTAGGGGCTGCACCCTGCCGACCCGTGGATCAGATCGCGCAACGGCGCAGACAGGTCCGGCACCGCCGCCACGGCCTCCTGCCCCCGTTCGGGCTCGAACGGGCGTGGCACGCGGGTCAGGTGGTCTTGCAGGCGCATGGGGCCACCATCATCAGGGGTGCGGGGCGGCGTCAATGCCTCTTGCGTCGCAATGGCGCGGACGGCACCTATATGGCCATGAGCAAAAGCCTGAAACGCGTGCGCGCCGCCCTCGAGGCCGCCGGGATCGAAACCGAGGTGCGGGAAACCCCGCTGGCCCGCACGGCGGCGGATGCCGCGACTGCCATCGGCTGCGACATCGACCAGATCGCCAAATCCATCATCTTTCGCGGGGAAACCAGCGGCACCGCCATCCTGTTCGTCACCGCAGGGGGCAACCAGGTGGACGCCGCCAAGGCCACCGCGCTGGCCGGAGAGCCGCTGGGCAAGGCGGATGCGGCGCTGATCCGGGCACAGACAGGCTTTGCCATAGGTGGAGTGTCACCTGTTGGCCACCTCACCCCGATCCGGGCATTCTTTGACCCGCGTTTGCAGGATTTCAATGCAATCTGGGCCGCTGCGGGCACACCGCACCATGTTTTCCGGGCCTCTCCGGCGGACCTGGCGAAAATTTCTGCCGCACATATTGCTGATTTCACAGGGTAATCCAGAAATATGTAAAATACCTTCACATCAGGTCTTGCACAGACCGCTCGAAGGACCAATCTAGGTAATGTGAAAGACATTCACATACGAACACAGTCACAGGGGCATCCCGCCCCGCATCCCGCGAAAGGTTTGAAAATGGCAACCATGTCCACCACCGCTCCGGCCAGCCAAAGCGCCGGTAGTTGGTTTTCCAGAACCGAACGCTGGCTTGACGAAAAGGGCAAAGGCGCCTGGATCGCGGCCATGGTTCTCGGCTTCGTCTTCTTCTGGCCCGTTGGCCTCGCCCTTCTGGCCTACATGATCTGGAGCAAACGCATGTTTTCGAAATCCTGCACCTCCCGCCGCATGGGCACCACGATGACGACCATGCGCCCGACCGGCAACGCCGCCTTTGACGCCTACAAGTCCGACACCCTGCGCCGTCTCGAAGACGAGCAGCACAATTTCGAGGCCTTCCTCGAGCGGCTGCGCGAGGCCAAGGACAAATCCGAGTTCGACCAGTTCATGGACGAACGCGCCAAGGCCGCCAAAGCCGAAGACTGAACACATGACTTGACCACCCGGCCCCCTGTATGATGGGGGCCGTCACCCTGACTGATCCGGAGCCTGACCGCAGATGCACCTCGCCGACCCAATTACCCAGCCCCAGTTCTACCGCGATGTGGCGGCAAAACGTTTGACGGCGTGGATCATCGACACCATCGTCATTGCCCTGATCAGCCTGCTGATCGTGCCGTTCACCGCCTTTGTTGCGCTGTTCTTCTTCTTTGCGCTGATGGCGGTGGTCAGCTTTGTCTACCGGGTTATCACCCTGGCGACGGGGTCGGCGACTTGGGGGATGCGGCTGATGGCGATTGAACTGCGCGATGCGCAAGGGGCGCAGCTGGATCTTGGCAAGGCCTTTCTGCACACGCTCGGCTACACCGTCAGTTGGGCGGTCGCGCCGTTGCAACTGATTTCGATCGTTCTGATGGCGACCTCCAACCGCGGTCAGGGGCTGACGGATATGGTGATGGGCACAGCCGCCCTCAATCGCAAGGCAAGGGCCTGACGCGCACACGTTACACTTGCCTCGCGGCGCAGCATTGGTATCATTTGGCGAACCACTCGGGAAACCCATGCGTCACACCCTTCCTCTTGCCCCGCAGTTTTATGTGACTGCGCCACAGCCCTGCCCTTATCTGGACGGGCGAATGGAGCGCAAGTTGTTCACCGCACTGCAGGGGGACAACGCGGACAAGCTGAATGACAGCCTGAGCCAACAGGGCTTCCGCCGCTCGCAAAACGTGCTTTACCGGCCCTCCTGCGCGGATTGTTCGGCGTGCCTGTCGGCGCGCATCGACGTGTCGGCCTTTGCCCCCAGCAAAAGCCAGCGGCGCACCCAGAACCGCAACGCCGATCTCGAACGGCGCGCGACCTCGCCCTGGGCGACCGAGGATCAGTACGATCTGTTCCGCACCTATCTCGACAGCCGCCACGCCGATGGCGGGATGGCGGATATGGACGTGTTCGAATTCGCCGCGATGATCGAGGAGACTCCGATTCGCAGCCGGGTGATCGAGTACACCGAACAGGACAGCCGCAAGCTGGTCGGGGTGAGCCTGACGGATGTGCTCGCGGACGGACTCAGCATGGTCTACAGCTTTTACGCGCCGGACGCGCCGCAGCGGTCGCTGGGCACCTACATGATCCTCGATCATATCCGCATCGCGCGCGAGGCGAACCTGCCTTATGTCTACCTCGGCTACTGGGTGCAGGGCAGTCAGAAGATGGGATACAAGTCCAACTTTTCCGGGCTCGAGGTCTATCTCGGCGGCAGCTGGCAAAAGATGAAAGACCCCAAGAATTTCCGCCCCAACACGCACCCCTTGTCGACCGATCCCATTGCCGAGCAGGTCGCCAATATCTCGCTGCCCGACACCCGCCCCACGCGCTGAGGATCGCGTATGTCCCAGCCGGGGACGCAGATGCGGTCAAGCCAAATCAATGAGTTACGGCGACACACTCAGGTTCTGACAGGAATTTTCGCCTGCGCGGGAATGTTTCGCGTGGTCCAAACGCATGGACCGCTTGACCAAAAGACACCGGGAGTGTCAGTGGATTTCGCGCCCTGGTTTGCAACGGCGGGCCTTTGTCGCAACCGGCCGATGCGCGCCCGGCGGCGGCGCTGGCGGACAGGATTTGCACACCTGAGACTAGGCGCCCACGATGGCCGGTTTGGCTGGCCTGCCCCGCAGTCGGTCAAGCAGCGACGGGCCTTTCGGAGTAAAATCACGGATCGAGACAATGCCGACAATCTTGCCCTCTTTGCAGATGGGCAGATGCCTGAACCCGCCCTTGACCATCATCTGCAACGCCTCTTCCGGTTTGGCATCCGGCGGGAGCCATTTTGGATTGGGCGTCATGACCTTGCGCACTGTGGTGGTGTCCGAAGGGCGATAGACGATGATGCTGCGTTTGATCACGTCACGTTCGCTGAGAATGCCCAGCAGCGTGCCGTCCGGGGCGACCACCGGTAGGGCACCGATATTGACCGATGTCATGGCGATGCAGGCGTTGCGCACAGAGTCGTCGGGGCCAATCGTGTGCAGTTTCCTGCGGCCGATCATCTGGGCGAGACTGTTCTTGGTCATGGGGCAATCCTGAAGGCAGCTTCGGCGTGTCCGTTCACTTAGCACCATGGAGGTTGTCAAATGGTGTCATTGATCGATTGCATTTTACGCGAAATGGGCTGGTCGGTTTGAGGCCGCGTCAGCGGTGGCATGTTGTCCGAACGACGGGTCGCTTGGCACAGCGGTCATCAAAGTGGCGGTGTGTTCACCTCATGACAGAACAAGGGCGGCCCGATGGGCCGCCCTTTCCTTCGATCAAACCGACCTCAATTCGGGATCAGGTCCGGGATCAGCGTCACGATCCCCGGGAAGGTCCAGAGCAGCGCCAGCCCCGCCACCTGGATCAGAACGAAGGGGATGATGCCGCGATAGATGTGGCCGGTCGTGACCTCCTTGGGCGCGACCCCGCGCAGGTAGAACAGCGCAAAGCCGAAGGGCGGGGTCAGGAAGGACGTTTGCAGGTTCACCGCAATCATGATCGTCACCCATTTGGGATCGAACGTGCCGCCGTAGATCACCGGGCCCACGATCGGGATCACG
>CAZITF010000009.1:0-30440 GCA_964542095.1 uncultured Rhodobacterales bacterium | reverse complement strand
GTCCACCGAGAATCCGGTTCAGAAAACCACCGCGCGCGTGGTTGTGACCGTCATCGGGTGTGTGCTTATCTGATCCATGGCCCTCGCCTTGAGGTTCCTGTTCGTGCTGACGGCCATTGAACATGTGGTTCCCTTTGCGAGTTTCGGATTGGTGGTAACTGCCCGTGTTTTCGGAAGCTATTGATTGCGGACAGTCTTCTGAAAATCCGTGCAAATTCAATCATTATGTTGTCAGATGCGGCTTTACCAGCTCAGCGCGGGATACGCGGCGTCTGTGCGCACGTTCCAGCAAAACTCTACTTTCGTGTGCGGGGAAAGCGACGCTTTGTGCGACCGCAGCCGAATCCACTCGATCCATCCATTGAAATATGCTCTGTCAGAAGAGAATCGCATTGATGTGCTAGTCTTTCAGAATGCGCACGTCGGACGCTTTTCGGGATGCTCGAAATGCATGTGCCGCACGTCGGTGGCGCGCGGCGTATGACCTTTTTTCTGCTGCCCACCGCGAGGCGCCCTTGGCGGTCGGCGACCTGGAGCGCTTTGCTGCCGCCGCCTACCTGATCGGTGAGGAACGCGAGGCGCTGGAGCTTTGGTCGCACCTGCACCGCGAATGCGCGAATTGCGGCTTGGCTGATGATGCCGCACGATGGGCGTTCTGGATCGGGTTGTTTCACTTGCTTTCCGGCCGGGCCAGCCAGGCTGGCGGCTGGTGCGCTCGTGCTCGCCGACTGCTTCCTCCTGGAGGGTCCGAAGGCGCGGCCGCAGGTTACGGCGAGGTCATCGAGGGTCTGATGGGTGCGGACGGCGCGCCGCCAATCCAGCGGTTCAACGCGGCTATCGATCTTGCGGAAAGGTTTGACGACCAGGATTTGCTGGCCATCGGCCTGCTGTCCCGCGGGCAGGCCTTGATCCGTCGAGACGCTGTGGCCGAGGGGGTAAAGCTGCTTGATGAGGCGATGGTCACAGTCACCGCAGGTCAGGTTGCCCCGGTTCTGGCAGGGGTGGTCTATTGCGCGGTGATCCTGACCTGCCAGGGCGTGTTCGATCTTGGACGCGCGATACAATGGACCCGAGAACTCGATGCCTGGTGCGCGGCACAGCCCGACCTTGTGCCCTATCGGGGCCAGTGCCTCGTTCACCGGTCCGAGTTGCTGGTGATGGAAGGGGATTGGGCCGCTGCCGAGCGCGAGGCCGACAAAGCGCTGGACCACCTTGGCACCATTTCCGAAGTGGTTGTTGGCCGGGCCTGCTACCAGCGCGGCGAAATTCACCGACTTCGCGGCGCATTCGAACCGGCGGCGGAATTGTACCGCGAGGCTGACCTGCGCGGCTTCCTGCCGCAGCCCGGCGCCGCGTTGATGCAGCTTGCCCAGGGCAGAAAAAGCGCGGCGGCTGAAGCATTGCAGGCCGCGCTGGAGGCGTCACGGGGCGCCGAACGCCGCCTGATCCTGCTCGGCCCTTTGGTCGAGACGCTGGTGGCCGCGGCCAGATTGGGCGCGGCACGCGCCCATGCCGAGGAACTGACCGAACGTGCCGCCCACATCGGCGCGCCGCTTCTGGAGGCCACGGCACTCGATGCCACAGGTCGCCTGCTCCTGGCCGAGCGCAAGCCGCGGGCCGCGCGCGGCATCCTGCGCGAAGCTTTGGTGATCTGGCAGCGGCTGGCCTGTCCGTATCATGCGGCCCGGACCCGCATCATGCTGGGTGAGGCCCTGCTGACCCTTGGCGAATCCGCAGCGGCGCGAGATGACTTCGCGGCGGCGCGGGAGGTTTTCATGCGGCTGGGGGCGGAACCGGACGCCGCTCTGGCCGTGGCCCGGCTGGCGAAGGGACGGGACACTGGTGGGCTGACAGCGCGCGAAGTGGAGGTTCTTGCTCGGGTGGCGGCGGGCGGGACAAATCGTCAGATCGCGACGGCTCTCGCGATCAGCGAACACACGGTTGCCCGACATCTCAGCAACATCTTCGACAAGACCGGCACCTGCAATCGGACAGAGGCCAGTATCTACGCCCAAAAAGCAGGTCTGGTCTGACCCCCGACATGGTCAGATCTGACCATGTCAATGTAGCCGTCACTGGTTCATTCAGGCGATGCGCGCAGGCGGACCCTTGCCTACCCTTCTCTTTGACCACAATCGCCAGGGAGCTAAACCATGATCTTGGACCAGACGCGGAACGATACTGTCGTTTTCGGCCGCCCCGCCTACGAGCGCTATTTCGTGCCTGCCATCGGCCGACCCATCGCCGAGGATCTTGTCGCCACGGCACAGCTGCAATCCGGCGAGCAGGTGCTGGACATCGCTTGCGGAACGGGCATCGTCGCGCGCCTTGCGGCCCGACAGGTTATGCCCACCGGTGCTGTGTCGGGTGCCGACATCAACCCGGGGATGATCGCCGAGGCGAAAAGGGCTTGCGCAGATTTTCCGAATATCGACTGGCACGAAGCAGATGCAGCCGCCCTGCCGATGCCGGACAACAGTTTTGATGTCGTGCTTTGCCAGATGGGGATTCAATTCTTCCCTGCCAAATTGCCGCCGCTGAAAGAAATGCGCCGTGTCCTGCGACCGGGTGGGCGCGTTTTGGTCAATACGCCAGGGCCAATGCCCGCATTGTTCGCCGTGATCCGCGATGCCATTGCCAGGCATGTAGGCCCCAAGCAGGCGGGTTTCCTGGACACCGTCTTTTCAGTCCATGACCCCGACGAATACACGGAGCTTCTGCGCAGCGCCGGATTCGCGAAACTGGACGTGCGCCGGGTCGAGAAGAACCTCGACCTGCCGTCCCCCGTCGACTTTTTATGGCAATACCTGCAAAGTACGCCGATTGGCGCTGACGTGTTCGGCATGACCGACCAGGACGAACTGTCCGCGCTGGAAACGCATGTTCGGACAGGATGCCACCAATTCGAAGAAGGCAGTGGCATGAAGCTGCAAGTTGGTCTGACGACTGCTGCTGCACAGAAATAGGAGTGCGGACATCCGAATTCTGAATTCTGGAGTCAGGACACATCAATTTTGCCCCGCTGGTTTGGCAGATTTTGCTCGTGACGACGCACATCTGTGCAGGAACTCTCGTTGAGTTTCAAGCAGATGTAACGATCCTCCCGGGACATCGCTTTGCGATACCCTGCCGGGCAGCGGGTCACGGGGAAAATCCGCCAAATCCGAAGGACGACAGAACCGCTTCGTTTCAGCGGCGTGAGCCATTTGCAATTAACCCGTTCGTTGCGGCATGTCTCAAACCACTGAACTTTCCCCGTTTTTACGCCAGGGGGAGTTCAATGGATCCTGACCCTAAGCCGGCGGCGCGCCGCCCTAGGCCTGTCAGAAAATCATCACCTGGACTGGCTCGCTACCAAGTTGCATTCTGCCCGCGGACGTCGACGTGGACGAACGTGTTGTAGCGGCCAACCCCGCCGGTAAAGATGCCACTATTCCGCATGTCCAGGATTTTCTTGTACCATGACAGGGGCGTTTTTCCATCCGCGATCGTGATATCGGCGGCGGTAAATTGCATATGCTGGCTTCTCGCAGCGCCGCCGATACAGGTGTTGTACGCAGGCGAACGATAGCAACTGCTGATCCGCACCGGGGCACCGAATTCAATTCGGATTGCCTGAAGCAACTTTGTCAGAGCTACCGCATTTTGCCAAAGCACCTCGGGCGGGTCCGAGTTGAGATTCTGGCAGGCGCCCGATCCATTGCTTCCACCGCGATACAACAACTCCTTTGCTTCGAAATTTGGCGTCGCCGGGCGGATATTGGCGTTGAAGAAGTCTATGAAGCCTTGTTGGCCGGGCAATACGGATGGCATGGCGGTGATCGTCGGCAGGCGTGGCAGGATTATTCGGCTTTCGTTTTCATCCACAGAGGCAAAGAACCCCCAATAGCCGAGGTCGTAGTTCACACCGTGCACCTTGCCGCGCCCGGAAATGAAGGCCCTGCGGCGCGCAAAAACATCATCGGCCCATTTCGAATTGGACAATTGATCCCGCAACGCTTTGGCCAGCACAGACCGCAGGGACATTTCGGTCACATTTGGATTTTCGGCCTTGGCAGCCCGAACCATTGCAACGGTAGCGTTGGAAGCTCCCCCCTGCTGGATTGCCGCGTCAAAAAGCATGCCGAGACTCAGCGGTTCTTCCAGCCCCATCAAATTGGCCTGAGGGACGGCCATTGCATCCCAGAACGCCTCACGGCTATGGGCCAACATCGCCGTGCGGGCCGTTTCCTGCTCTCCGAGATCTGCAAATTGCGAATGCCAGTCGCTTTTGATTTGGTTTTGCCCGTCCAAAACATTCTGGCGGGCCCACTCCAGTTGTCCTTCGCGCGGCAGCGTCAGCATCTGGCGCAATTGGGCGGCACGTGCCGCGCCAAAGATGGCGTCCAGGGTCTGCGGTCCCTGATTTTCGATGCGCTGCAATACAGCCTGCAAATGGCCATACTTCAGCGTGTATCCGTGATAGCCCCACGTCATGACAGCGCCGTCGAAATCGCCAACAATCTTGCCGAACCCATGGCCTTCGAAAGACGCGGTCGCCTGCGCGCAAAGATCGAAAAGATCCAACTCGCCCTGCCCGGTGAGTTGTGCGAATTCGTTTTTGGTGATGATCGCATCCAGCGTCGACTTCCCCGTGCTAGCGCGCCACGCCAACAGTGCCTTGGACGTGTCGTCGCCCAGGATCATGTCGATGCCCTTGGTGTCGAAACCTTCGTTGTTCAGTGCATTTTGCATCGCCCGGACAAGGTGCCCGAAGACGGCACGCGTGCCTTCGGTCCGGCGCAGCAGCACCGGATCGTCAGACACAGGATTGACCAGCGCCGGGGTCGGAGCCACGTTGGGCACAACGGCGACCGGATCGGGCGTAATGTCGCGAATGATACGCAGCACATCCTCGCGAATGGCCGCGACTTCGGCCGCGAGACCATCCAGAACCTTGCCGAGAACATCGCGCGCGGCCGCTTCGGTTTCAGCCACCAGCGCGCGCGCCGCGGCGTTGATCTCGCTGGCTGCGTGGTCCATTATCACGACGTCGATATCGTCGATTTCGAAATTGATTTCTTCGATGCGCCGGGTTTTGTCGGAGACCGGTAATTCGGACGCCCCCACCTGCGCTGCCGCCGCAATCAGTTCTTCCCTCAGGGCCCTCAGTCTTTCAAGTTCCTGTTCCATTTAGCTTATCCAATGTCTTGTTAAATCAATTTGCGGCGGAAAGCCGTTTGATCCTTTCGACCCGCGCCTGCAGGTCGCCTGACAGGACCGCGGCTTCGATCAACCGCTCGTTTCTGCCGCCCGGCGCGCCCGCCGCTTTCACGGCCTTGGCAAGAGCCACCTGCGATAATTCAATCAGGTGCAGCCATTCGGCGAGCATTTCGCGTTCGCCCGCTATCTCCTCGTTGATCGCCGCGGTGTTCGCGCCGACACCCCTCAAGGCCCGGAACTCGCTAGCCGTCAATGTTGTGAAGGCCACCTGGGTATTGTTCAGAACCACGTCGAGAACCGCGTTGATGCCATCGGCCGTTCTGATCAGTTCGGTGCGGAAGGCCTCACGTGATCCGATCCCGGCAAGAACATCCAGCGCTTCTTTCAGAATTGCAATTTCGCCTTTCAGCGCCTTGGATGCCGCGTCTGTCGCATCCACTTTTTCAAATCCGAGTGCCGAAGCCTGCAACGCCGCAACGTCTCCCTTGAGGACATCCAACGGGCGGCCCTGCGCATAGGCCAGCAGGATCCCGTTCAAATCCGCGACGGACTGCACGGCAAACCGGATCGACGCCACAAATGGCGGGTCGGCGGAGGGTGCGAAAACCGTGATGTCCTTTCGATCGAATTTGCTGGAGACACTGCCGCGGTCGATGGAGCGCAGCCGCGTCGTACGTTCTTCGGAAGCCAATTCATTCAGGACTGCATCCGAGGCTTCGACAACGCTATCAAACGCCTTTGCATAGGTTGTGAATTCCTGCACCCCAGCCGTTGTGCCACAACTGGCAAGACCCCAAACCCCGATAAGCAGAGCAATCTTCTTCACGGTGTTTCCTCCGGTAACGACAATCCCACTTTGCGCAAGGATAACCGAGTGGAGCCATTCGTTAAGCGAATTATCTTCGCCTCGGGTCAAAGCCCGTGCTCAATCGTCGCTTTTATCATTTGTTATTAGATGCTTGACAGGTCGTTACCACCGTCATTTTTCGCATTTCTGTCAGCAAACGCACCAGGTCATGTCGCCAAACAGCGCAGCCAGGGGCGAATTGGCGTGATGTCGATGAACCCCAGGACGCATTGTGCAGTATTGTCGTAGCACGTCTCGACCCTTCGGGCGTTCCTGAGACTGTCGAAGCAATGTCGACCGAGTTCCGTAGCCTGAGCAACTCTCCAATAGCTCTGGACGGGACCTTTCGTAATTTCAGCTAGATTTCGTTTCTGCCGATCCGTTGACCGCCAGGGGATGCTTGCATCATCGGTAGTGGGTTGGATTTCCGGTTTTCTCTGCCGGCAGACCACGGCTGATGGCTTGCCGCCATAGCGAAATGCGGGTGTTTCCGGTCAAGGAACTCATCAGGCATATCGTGCCGCAGCCGCCAGAGACGTGCGCGACCGTCGCGCGCACTGCCTCTGGCGCGTCAAGATCCCGACACGCGCGCTAACTTGCCTGCGCGCTCGTGCCTCTCGGTTGGCGCGACTTGCGCCACGTCGTAACCGAGGCTGCAAATTGCAACCCGACGACAATGCACACAAGCGTGACAAACGGCCACTGTGCCCAGTTGGGTTCCGGCGTTTGACGGTGGTAGTCCAGAAAATGGACGAAAAGAAAATAGGCCGTGTGCAGCACTGTCAGCCACCAAAGAATGTATGTGCCCTGCTGAACAAATTTCCAAACGCTGTTGCCGAGCCACCGAAGGCTGCGATCGTTCGATGTCAGCGCCAGAACGATCCCGTAAAGCAGCGCCACGATGCCGATCAGATTGGCCAATGCAAACCCGTGGTTGACCATCACATATCGCTGCAAGCCAGGATGGAACTCGAAGCCCGCAAGGCGCATCAGATCAAGCGAAACCCATCCGAACAGAATAATTGCCGCGTGGATGAGGGCCAGAAGAATGGCATATATGCCCAACTCCCGGCGATAAGGCAGAACGCGCGCGGATGAACGCCAGAGCCGCGACATCGGCCCCAAGGCCATCGCCAGCGCCACCAGAACCAGCGACATATCCCCAACTGCGCGGTTCCACCGATGCATGGCGGACCATTCGCCGCGGCTATAGAGGAAAAGTGCGGTGCCGAGAACGGACAAAACGATGACGACCAAGTGTCGTTGCCACCAAGGTCTTTGATCTACTGTCAATTTCAAGACGCGCGCTCCTGCTTTTCTGATCAATGCGTACATCTCTACGCTGCTTGGTTGGTCCAAGCCTTGAGATACAGTCTTTCAAAGCCAAAAACCGCGAGAATGGCAAGCAGCGCATAGATAACAATCGCGGGATCGCTTTGCAGTTTCATCGAGGTAAAGGCCGCCAAAACCACCGCATCAAAGGCGAGCGCCATCAGCAGGACCGGTGCCGCCGCCCCGATCTCTTTCCGCCGGAAGCGAAAGACACCCCAATGCACGACCATATCCATGATGAGATAAAGGAACGCCCCGAGCGAAGCGATCCTGCCAAGATCGAAGAATACCGCCAGCGTCGAGGCGATCACCACCGTGTAGATCAGCATGTGGCGCTGAATCTTGCCAGACATACCAAAGTGGCTGTGCGGTATCATCTTCATATCGGTCAGCATGGTCAGCATCCGCGACACGGCGAACACGCTGGCCAGAACGCCCGATGCGGTGGCCACGGCCGCCAGCAGGACCGTCAGGTAGAACCCCACCTGACCCAGCGCGGGTTCGGCTGCTTCGGCCAAGGAATAGTCACGTGCGGCGATGATCTCGTCGATGGTCAGGCTCGCGCCGACGCCGAAGGCGACAAGCAGGTAGACAATCACGCAGATCGCGATGGAGATCATGATCGTGCGGCCCACGTTGCGATGCGGATCGGTGATTTCGCCGCCGCTGTTGGTGATCGTGGTAAAGCCCTTGAAAGCAAGGATCGCGAGCGCGACAGAAGCGACGAAGCCGGTGATCCCGAAAGGTTCGCTCGATTGTGAAGCGGCCGCAAACTGAAAGCCGCTCGACCACAGCGCGGCAATTCCAAAAAGCGCAATTCCGCCAATCTTGATCGCCGCCATGATCAGCGAAAACAGCCCGACAGAGCGGTTACCGGCAATGTTGACCAAAAATGCGAATAAAATCACCGCCACCGCCAGAATCGGGACAAGTGGTCCGCCGGTGATGTCGAAGGGCCGCAAGACATAAGTGGCGAATGTACGCGCCACGAGGCTTTCGGCAATCACCATGCTGAGCGCCATCAGCAGCGCCGCCCCGGCTGCGATCGCACCAGAACCATAACATTTCTGAAGGATCATCGCGATCCCGCCCGCCGAGGGCCAGGCGTTCGACATCTTGATGTAGCTGTAGGAACTGAAGCTTGTGACAATCGCGCCCACTATGAAAGCCAGCGGGAAAAGCGGCCCGGCCAGTTGGGCGATCTGACCGGTCAGAGCAAAGATTCCAGCCCCTATCATCACGCCCGTGCCCATGGCCACGGCACCGCCCAGGCTGATCGAGCCCTCGGCATAGTCACTGTTCATCTTGTCATGCTGCATATTGATATGTTCCGCCTGTTTCAGATTTTTTCAGTGTTGTCCCAAGGAGCAGAACCGTCGGAACTTGTTGCCAGGCACACTGATCATGCTCGTCTTGCCCGTCGCCATGCGCGCCCTCCTCTTGCATGTGATCCATCATTGCTTCGACATCTTCGGGAATATCCGCTGACGAGAATTTCTTCTGTTCGTCTGCGTCATGCACAAAGGCAATGATTGCGGCCAGTTCTTCTCCATTCAGGTTGATGACATCGCCCAACTCGTCACGCTGCAACTCTATCATCGCTTCCGCGCCGGCCCACATACGGGCTGCGAATTCGAATGGATTCATGGGCAGTTCCATGAATTCCGCGTCCAAAAGCGGAGCGTCCTCGCCGCCGACGCCATTGATCGCGTGACAGACAACACAGCCCTTCGAGGCAAAGAGTTTCCGTCCCTCGGTTGCGTCCATAGGGGGCAAGACAAGACCATCTGACATCGTCATCGGCATGTTTTGACCGTCATTTTCTGCGCTCGCAGGCAGGATGCCAAGAAACGTGACCGCAGTTGTGATTACAAATTTCGAAACTTTGATTGTAACCTCCATATTGGCCTTTGATCAGGTTCGCGGGTGCCTTTATCACCGCCCGCCTCTCCCAAAGTCGGGATGAATGCGGGCACCGATCGGGCGTATCTCTCATAGACCCGTCCGAAACGGGCGCGGGTGTCTGTCTCTTCGCTGCGCGCCAATCGCACATACATCCAGACCAGCACCGGAAACATTGCCAGCGTCAGCAGCGTTGGCCATTGAACGAGAAATCCGAACATAACCAGGATAAAGCCCGCGTATTGCGGATGCCTGACCCAGGCGTAGGGCCCGGTGACGGCCAGACGGCCTTGTCGCTGGGCATGCCACAGATGACGCCAGGACACCGAGATCAGCCAGAAGCCTCCGCCGATGAGGGCAAAGCGCAGCAGGTGGAACGGTCCGAAATGCGGGTTTGCCTGCCAACCGAACATCATCTCAGGCAAATGCCCACTGTCATGCGCGAACCAATCCACATTCGGCCACGTCGATTGCAACCAGCCGGACAAGAAGAAAATGGTCAGTGGAAAACCATACATCTCGGCGAACAGGGCGACCAGAAATGCACTGAATGCGCCGAAACTGCGCCGGTCGCGTTTGGTTTGAGGCTTGAAGAAACTGAATGCGAACAGGATCAAGACCGCCGAGTTGACGAATACCGGCAACCACAGACCGTACGAGGCACCTGCGTCGGTCATTAACGGTCGTCTCCTTTGCCATCACCGCCGTGGCCGCCGTGGCCACCGTGCCCGCCATGCATGAAGAAGTGCATACCAACGCAAAGCAGCAGAGGCAGCAAGATCAGCAATCCGCTGCCCAGAATGTGCACCCGATGCTCGTAACCCAGGAGAAGCCCGCCAAGGACAAGGGCGAATATCAGATAGATGCCCGCGCGTGAGCGCCAGAAAGACGGTGCATCATCCGGCTTGCCGTGCAGATCGTGACTGGATTGTTCGTCGGTTCTTTGCGTCATTTGTCAGTTCCCTGCCAATTTATACCGCGCTCGGTTTCATCAAGCGCAGCGGCGAAGGCGGCGCGCGGTGTTGTGCCGTCAAGCGGTCTGATCGCGAGATCGAGCCGACGCGCCGCATTGTACCCGATTGCCGCCGTCTCGGTCGGGGGTGTGCCGTACACGCTGCGATACCGCGCGGCGAAGCTTTCGGCGCGCGTGTCGTCTGACCAGTCTGCCGGAAGCGTGCCCGGCATCAGCACTGCGCTGACCGGATCAATCATCGCCTCATCGGGGCGCGCGCCCGAACCGTCGCCGATCAGCACGATTACGTCCGGGACTTGTGCGGGCGTTCCGATAAGGCCCGATACCCGACCCGCCGCCTCTTTCGGAAGCGGCAGGATCTGGACATCGACCCCGCCAAGATGCCCGTCGGATGTTTCATTCGGGTGTCCGTCGCGCTCGTCCGCTGCCAACAGAAATCCGTTCACCGCCTCGGCCAGACGCGCCTCGCGTTCCTGCCCTGTTACCAGGATCGCAGCGGTGAACTCATGCCCGGCGGCCGCGCCAGCCAGGGTTGCAGAGATCGATCCGACCACGGCGAGCTTGAGAAGATAAGACTTCATATCCGTGCTCCCCTGAGCCGCAACGCGTTCAGAACCACCGAGATGGACGAGGCGCTCATCGCGAAGGCGGCGAACATCGGGCTGATCAGGATGCCGAAGAACGGAAACAGCACCCCTGCAGCCACCGGCACACCCGAGGCGTTGTAGATCAGCGCAAAGAACAGGTTCTGGCGGATGTTGCGCATCGTTGCGCGTGACAGACGCCGGGCACGCACGATCCCGTCAAGGTTGCCCTTGATCAGCGTGAAGCCCGCGCTTTCGATGGCAACATCCGCACCGGTGCCCATGGCGATGCCGACATCGGCCTGCGCCAGCGCAGGCGCATCGTTGACGCCGTCACCCGCCATGGCGACCTTGCGGCCCGCTGCCTGCAACTCGCGGATGATGCGGGCCTTGTCTTCGGGCAGAACGTCGGCGCGGATCTCGTCGATCCCCAGCCGCGCGCCTATGGCCTTGGCGGTGCGTTCGTTGTCACCGGTGGCCATGATGATCCGAAAGCCCAGCTCATGCAGCGCCTTCAGCGCGGCGGGCGTTGTCTCCTTGACCGGGTCGGCCACGCTGACCAGCCCGGCAATCGTGCCTTCCAGCACGACGAACATCACGGTTTCTCCCTCATCACGCCGCGCGTTGGCCTTGTCGGTCAGCGCGCCACCCTCAAGCCCCATATCGGTGATCAATGCGAGATTTCCCAGAGCCACCGCGCGACCGTCGACCACACCTTTGACGCCCTTGCCGGTCACCGCCTCGAAGTCGCTGGCGTTGGCCATGTCCACGCCGCGTTCTTCCGCCCCGCGCACGATGGCTTCGGCCAGCGGGTGTTCCGAGCCGCGTTCCAGCGAGGCCGCCAGCCGCAGTACCTCGGCCTCGTCATGCCCCGGTTCGGGCAGAACCGCGACCAGCCGGGGCTTGCCTTCGGTCAAGGTGCCGGTCTTGTCCACGATCAGGGTGTCGACCTTTTCGAACCGCTCCAGCGCTTCGGCGTTCTTGATCAACACTCCCGCCTGCGCGCCGCGCCCGGTGGCCGTCATGATCGACATTGGTGTCGCCAGACCCAGTGCGCAGGGACAGGCGATGATCAGCACCGCTACCGCCGAAATCAGCGCATAGCTCAGTGCGGGCGCCGGCCCCCAGATCGCCCAGGCGATGAACGCCAGGAAGGCGATCACGATCACCACAGGCACGAAGAACCCCGCGACCTTGTCGGCATATTTCTGGATCGGCGCGCGGCTGCGCTGTGCGTTCGAGACCATCTCGACGATCTGTGCCAACATCGTGTCGGCTCCGACGCGGGTGGCCTCCATCACCAGGCTGCCGGTGCCGTTGATCGTGGCCCCCGTCAGGGCGTCACCTTCGGTCTTCTCGACCGGAACCGGTTCACCCGAAATCATGCTTTCATCCACCGAAGAGCGTCCGTCGACCACAGTGCCATCGACCGGCACCTTGTCACCGGGCCGCACGCGCAGACGGTCGCCGACTTGTACCTCCTCAAGCGGGATTTCCTCTTCGCCGCCATCTTCGCGGATGACGCGCGCGGTCTTGGCCGCCATGTCCAGCAATGCACGGATCGCCTTGCCGGTGCCCTCGCGGGCGCGCAACTCCATCACTTGTCCCAAGAGGACAAGGGTGACGATCACCGCCGCCGCCTCGAAATAGACGCCGACATTGCCTTCGGGGTCGCGGAAACCGTCAGGAAAGATGTCCGGTGCCAGAACCGCGACGACACTGAACAGCCAGGCCGCCAGAACCCCCATGGAGATCAGGGAAAACATATTGAGGTTCATGGTCCGGAAAGAATTCCAGCCGCGCGTCATGAACGGCCAACCGCACCACCACACAACCGGTGTGCCCAAAACCAGTTCGATCCACAGGGTCGCACGTTCTCCGAAAATCTCGCGCACGCCGGGAAAACCCAGATACGGGGCCATCGTCAGGATCAACAGTGGAATGGTCAGCACGGTACCGACCCAGAAGCGGCGGGTGAAATCCACCAGCTCGGGGTTCGGTCCATCCTCTGTCATGGCGGCGCTTTCGAGTTCCAGCCCCATGCCGCAGATCGGGCAGGATCCCGGCGCCGTCTGGCGGACCTCGGCGTGCATCGGACAAGTGTAGACGGCGCCCTCGTGGCCGGCAGGCACGGTGTCGTATCGGCCATCATTTTCACCTGTCTTGGTGGCGGAATGTGCATGGCCGCCATGGCCACGGCCCTGACCGGCGTGATGATGCTCCGTGTCCGCGACCTCGCCCTCCGGCACAAGGTGCATTCCGCATTTCGGGCAGTCCCCCGGTTCGGTTTCGCGCACCTCGGGATGCATCGGACAGGTATAGACGATGCTCTCTTGTGTGATGTGGGAATGGGAAGTCTGGTTCATTTGTCAGCCTCGAATTTGTTCTGTTTTTCCGTCAGTTGGGTTTTGTCTCTGTGTTTGGGCTCATCAAAATCCGTAAAGGAACAGCAGGAATACGCCCGCGGCGACATCGAAGACCACGCAAAGCGAGATATACCATCCGGGCACCTCTGCCCCGAATTCGTGTCGATGATGCAGGATGTCCCAACCGGCATGCGCGATCAGCCCCAGACCGATGAGCGCAGGCCACCACAGCACCCCGGCAAAAGCCACCAGCCCAAAACCGACCGCGACGGCAAGCTCGCTCCAAAAGACCTTCTCAGCGGCGTGCCGGGCCGCAAAGCCGATATAGGCACCGCCGATCAGAGCCAGGGTTATCGCAGATAGCAGAACCGATACATCCTGTGCGACGCTCAGGTGAACGGGCACCGACACAAGGAACAAACCTCCTCCCATGAAGATGCCTCTTGCACCGCTGGGTTCGTAATAGGTGGCGTCCATATCCCTGCTCATCCGTTCAACCCCTTTGCTTGGGTGTTTGTCGACTTAACCCTTCCAGTGACTGGAAGGTCAAGCCCCTTGATGACCTTGTGAACCGTTTCGGCGAGCAGAGACGATGTGCCGATACCATTCGACGGATGCGGGATTGTATCGGTCGTGATGATCCGGGCGGCTCCGGCCGCCAGTATGTCGCCGTGCGCGGACCCGGCAAAAACCGCGTGGGTGACAAGGCACACCGGCGCGGACGTACCAGCCGCCACCAGCCTTTCGATGGTGCGCACCAGTGTTCGCCCCGAGGAGGCGATATCGTCCAGGATCACGGGCGGTACGGGGCGCAATGCGGCACTGTCCGGCACGCTGACTTCGACCTTGCGGTCGCCGGACCTGACCTTGCGCAAGACTTCGCAAGGCCGACCGGCAAGCCGGGCCACCATGGCCACCCATTGCTGGCTTTCACTGTCCGGACCCAGCAGAACGGCGTCGGGCACGATTGTCTTGACCCACTCCGCCAGCAGCGGGGCCGACACCGCGCGCATCGCAGGCATCGGCTAAACCTCCTCCAGCCGCGAGATGCGGTGCAGATGCGGATCGACAGTCACCAGCCCGTCGAAACTTTGCCCGAGAAACTGTGCGAAGAGCGGTGCGCTGACCGACTGCCCGGCCCGGAAACGCCGGTCCTGCCGCATGTAGCCGAGATAGGGTGCGATCAATCCAACGCGACGCGCACCCATCTCGCGCGCCGTCGCCGCGGCGAAACGCAGCGGCAGCGCAAGGCGGTCAGGATCGCGCAAGGTTGCCAGCAGCGCCACGTCGGCCCCGTCCAGATCGCCTCGCAAGGTCATCAGGCTTTCGCCATCGGGGAAATGGTGCCAGTCGAGGGCATGCAATTCCGCCCCATCGCAGGGGCGAGATCCTTGGCCAGTGGCTTCATTTCCGGAAACGGTATGAGGATCATGGCACTTCCCGGGACAGCGTGAGCACTCCGGTTTGGGACTCCGCATGGGCCAGGGCATAGGCCAGTTCGCCGGGTGTCTCGGCATGGAGTTCATAGAGCGGCTGGCCCTTGTCCACCCGGTCGCCCGACCGCCCCAGCAAGCGAATGCCAGCGCATTTCTGACGCGGCGCGCCGGCCAGCTTGGCGATGCGGGCGACGCGGCGGTTGTCGATAGCGGTCAGCCACCCGGTGCAGGGCCCCCGCATCCAGCGCAACCGGGGCCATGACCTCCATCGTGTCGGCCGTGCCCGCCGGCGACGTAATCGCGCGGCTGGATGTCTTGGGAACCAGATGACCCGCCGCCGCGACGATGGCGACGACAATCGGCGTCGTCCTGTTGCCCGGCAAACCCCCGACGCAATGCTTGTCGAGAACCGCGCCCGCACCCCAGTCGAGCGTCTGTCCGGCCTCCTGCATAGCGCGGGTCAGCGCAATGGTCTCGGCCTCGTCCAGCCGGTCGCCCGCACAGGCGGTGACAAAGGCCGCCAGGTCCAGATCCGAAAGCCGATTGTCGAGTGTATCCCGAACGATCGCCGCGAACCCGTTTCTGTCCAATCTCTGGCCATAAGCCTTCGCCCTGATCACAGAGGCCGAAGCCGGTGGTTCGGGGTGCGAAAACGCGCCACTGTCCCCTTCCTGCGCACCGAGCGCCGCCCAGGCGGACGCGGACAGCGCCGCCTGATCCGTGCCAAGCCACGCTCTGCGGGAAACAACATTCAAGGTCGCGATGATCCAGCGATCTTTCAGGTCGATCCGCACCGGGGTCTGGGCGGCGAACCCCTCGGAACGGCAGATATGGTAGTCTTCGTTCATATGGACGACCGGCTGGCGATAGGTATCGATTCCGGCCGGGACAAGGGCAAGTCCATCGGTCATCGTGGCCGGTCCAGATAAATGGAGTCGAGGTGCTCCGGCACGCGCACGGGGCGACCAAGCTCATGTTCGACGCGAAACCGCAGGGTGTCCGCCGCCGATGGCTCTCCGTGGGTTAGATAGGTCATTGCGGGTGTGGGACCGGCGGACATCCAGCGCAGGATTTCGTCCGCGTCGGCGTGCCCGGAAAAGGACTGGAGCTGAACCACTTCAGCCTCGATCGGGAAATCCCGTCCAAACATGCGCAAGCTCCGGGCACCCTCCGCCAGCGCAGCGCCGCGCGTGCCACCGGCCTGAAAGCCGGAAAGAACGATTGTGTTCCGCCTGTCGCCGCCGAAACTTGCCAGATGGTGCAAAATGCGTCCACCGGTCAGCATTCCGCTGGCGGAAATGATGATCATCGGACCGTGACGCGTGTTCAGGTTCTTGGATTGCTGCACCGTGTTCACCCGCTCGGCAATCTCGAACATCGCAACACAGTCTGCGCGGCTGACGTTGTGCTCTGCGTGGTGCCGGTGATATATTTCTGTCGCCTTCACAGCCATCGGACTATTGAGAAAAACCGGAACACGGGGGATCTCGCCTCGTTCCATCAGACGCGCGATGTGCAGCATCAAACCCTGCGCCCGACCGACCGCAAAAGACGGGATCAGCACCGTACCACCACGCGCAAAGGTACGCTTCAGGACCCGGGCAAGTTCGGCCTCGGGTTCGATGTCAGGATGGGAGCGATCGCCGTAAGTGGATTCGCAAACCAGAACGTCGGCCCCGCCGAACGGTTTTGGCGGTCGCATCATCGGGTCGGGATCATGACCGAGATCTCCGCTGAAATGGATGGCTCTGCTGCCAACTTCCAGCCGGATCTGGGCTGCCCCGAGTAGATGCCCGGCGGGAATGAACTGTGCCGCGATATCGTCGCCCAGGTCGATCCGTCGGTCGAAGGCATGCGGCAGAAGGCGCTGCAGCGCCGCCTCTGCATCCCTGAGCGTATAGAGCGGTTTGGGATTCTTGTGTTTCGAAAACCCCTTGCGGGCGGCATAACGCGCCTCTTCCTCCTGAATATGGCCACTGTCAGGCAGGATCAGCCCGCACAGATCCGCAGTTGCCTCGGTGCAATGAACCCGGCCACGAAACCCCGCCCGGATCAGCGCGGGCAGATACCCCGAATGATCCAGATGCGCGTGCGTCAACAGAACTGAGTCGATTGTATTCACGCGCACCGGAAATGGCCTGCGATTGCGTTCGCGCAGTTGTTTGAAGCCCTGAAACAGACCGCAGTCGACCAGAATGCGTCGGCCCCTGGCTTCGACCAGATAGCGCGATCCCGTCACCGTTCCCGCAGCACCGAGAAAGCGCAGTTTCGGACGGGCGGTCGAAATCACACCCTGGCCCCCCTGATCGCGAAGGCATTGAAAAGTCCGCCAAAGATCAGCGCGGCGTACCAACCATATAGAAAGCTCTCGACAAGGCCGACAAAGAAGCCGGTCGGGGTCAGCCACACGAAACCCGGCAGGAGACCGGACCACGTTTCGTACATCGCATAGCCGGGGAAGATCAGATCGAACGCGACGCAGACCAGATAAGTCAGCGCCAGAAACAGGCTCAGCGCCCAACCCAGCGGTATGACGGGCAGGCGCGCGTGCCCCGTCCCGGTATCCGCACCATGGACACAGGTTCCGCGGGCCATGCGCAGGGCCAGGAACAGGACCGCTGCGACTGCGGTGAAATAGAGGATGGGTATCATGGGTCGCTCCTTTTTTGCTGCCGGTCGGCCCGGTCCACAAAAATCTTGCTCTCCGGCAGCGCCGTGTTGTGCTCCGCGCAGAACAGGTGTCCTGCGCGGCGGATTCTTGTCAGTGGCTGCAACAGCAACCGGATTTGGCCGGTGTCGCTTTTGCGGTTTCCTCGACGCGCGGCTCGGTCTTGTCCTGTGGCTGCGCGTCGGATTTTCCGCCGCAACATCCGGTCGATTTTTCGGCCGCACTGTCTTGTTTCTTGGAACTGGAAAGATTGTCCATCCGGACCTCCTTTTGTTGACTTCGTTTAAAGGACGCTGCCGGGTGGGAAGCATTACACGCTTTGCGCGACCAAAACCGATCTGACGCCGCAAACGGCAGTTCAGGAGGCAAAGATATGCTGGCAAGCTGTGAAAAGCGGGCGTAGCCCGCACGACTGATGCCGTCGCTGTCGAACGCATCAGTGCGGATTTTCACAAAGCTGTCGTTCCGCCCACGCGGCGCGCTCAGACGCCGAATTTGTGAAATCTCCCACAATAACGGCCATAGAGAAGCCGTTTGACCCGTGCCTCAAATCCCGTAGGCCCAGGCAGGCAGACGGCCCATGTGGATGTCAACGCTGCGGACACCGGGTATGTTTTCAACGGCAACGCGAATGGCGTTTTCCTCGAAATCGCTGTCTGCAACGCCCCAGATCGAGACGTTGCCCATCTCAACGGTGTAGTTGATCAGATTGACGGTCGCACCGGGAACCTGCTTCAGGGTCTCGTCTATCTTCAGGCGCAGCACACGATCATCTTCGGTCCGTTCCTGTAACGTCCTGTCTGGAAGTGCGGACAAGGCGTGAAGCAGGTTTGCGCGACTGACAATTCCGACCACGCGCCCCGCGCGCAGCACCGGCACCCGTTTGATCCGATGCTCTTCAAGGAGACGCGCAATGGTGCCAACCGGTGTGTCTTCCTCGATTGTGACGACATCGCGGGTCATCACGTCAGCGACGTGGTGGCTTTTGAGCTTGACGAACTCCTGGGCAGAATTGCTCGACCCGCCCAATATTTCGAGCCACCAGGATCGCCGTTGACTGCCGGGATCACGGACGCGCCGCATCAGGTCGCCCTCGCTGACCAGTCCCACGAGCGCGCCATCTGCGTCAACCACCGGCAGAGCGCTGACATGGTGGTCGAGCATCAGGCTTACCGCGTCTTCGATTTTTCCGTCCTGCCGGACGGAGATCACGGATGTCGTCATGATATCGTTGGCTTGCATTTCTTTGTCTCCTTCGCAATTTATGACTGGACGCGCCGATCAGGTGCCGATCACCAGTTGCAGGTCGTCGCCCAAATCATAGGGTGGGATATCGAGGTTGCGTGGCGCCGGACCTTTCCGGATGCGCCCCGACGTGTCGTAGTGCGATCCGTGGCATGGGCAGAACCAGCCGCCGAATTCTCCGACCGCAGACCCGTCCTGACCCAGCGGAATACAGCCAAGATGGGTACACACACCGATCACGATCAGCCATTCACCCGCCGCGTCCGCCGTTCGATTCTCGTCGCGCGCTGGTGTGTCGCCATTTCGGTTCGGGTTCTCGCGCGCATAATCAACAGCATCGACCAGGTCGTCGAGAGGGACGGCGCGGGCGGCCTCGATAGCCGCTGGCAGCCTGCGCCATACAAAGACCGGACGCCCCCGCCACTTGACCGTGATGCGTTGACCCGGCGCGACACCTGAAAGATCGAGCCTGACCGTGCCAACCGCAGTCACGTCGGCCGAGGGGTTCATCGAGTCAATCAGCGGCCAGACCGCGGCACCGACGGCAACCGCGCCCGCGGATGCTGTTGCATAGTAAAGAAAATCGCGTCGCTCTGTCGCGGGCGACGGAACCGGGTTGTCTTGAACAAGGGTCATCATGAATCCTCCTGACTGGCGTTCATTCCGGATGCAGAAACGGGGCTTTCGATATGAACGCCCGCGTCGACATGCAGCACCTCGCCGGTGATGCCGCCGGTATAGTCACTGGCAAACAGCAGGGCCGCGCGACCGACCTCGTCGGCCTCTATGTTGCGCCGCAGGGGTGCTGCGCGCGCGGTCGCCTCCAGAAGACCCGAAAAGCCGGTCAGTCCCGAGGCCGCGCGGGTCAGCACCGGACCTGCCGAAATGGCGTTGATACGGATGTTCGACGGCCCCAATTCATGGGCGAGATAGCGCACCGTCGCTTCGAGCGCGGCCTTGACCGGCCCCATCACGTTATAGTTTTCCACGACACGTTCACCGCCGAGGTAGGTCAGCGTGGTCAGGCTGCCGCCGCCGGTCATCAGCGGTTCGCCCAGACGCGCCATCCGGATCAGCGAATGAACCGAAACGTTCATCGCCTCTGAAAACCCTTCGGCCGAGCAGTCTGTCAGACGACCGTGCAGGTCGGCGGGCGGCACACTGCCAATGGCGTGAAGTATGAAATCCAGCTTGCCCCAGTGCCCGGCGATCTTTTCGAAAACGGCATCGAGTTGATGCGGCACTTTGACATCGCAAGGCATCAGGATCGGCGCGTCAAGCCGCGCCGCCAACGGCGCCACATATGGTTTGGTGCGCTCGTCGACATAGGTAATGGCGAGCTCGGCCCCAGCTTGCCGGAAATGCAGGGCGGCAGGCCACGCCAGGCTGCGGTCATTGGCGATACCAACGACCAGACCCTTGCGGCCGGACAGATCCAGCAGCTCGGCCGGATCGCAGCATTCGGGGAAATCAGGCATCTTTGGACGGCCCGCTGGTTTTGGTGGAGGAATCTACGGTTTCTGCATGATTGTCCTGGCCCTCATCGCGGAGGGTGTGCTTGTGCCCGCCGTGACCGCGCCCACCACCGTGACGGTGCCCGAACAGGTGCATTGCAGCCATTCCACCGATCACGAGGACCAGAATCCAGTTTTCAGTAAGCCATTCCATGATCTTTCACTCCTTGTTTGATGTGGCGGTCGGTCGGTCCGCCTGTGTGTCGGTAGCGAAAGGAAAACTGCCGTACATCGCGCCAAAGACATGTGTGAGCCATGCATCGCGCGCTTTGCGCAAGGCACCGAGGTTTTCGCCGGTACGCGCCAACAGCGCGCGTTCGGCAAGGATGGCGGGATTGTCTTTCGACAATGGATTCCGCGTTTCGCGCACGGAGTCGGCTGTGGATTTCACCAATGCCATCCACGGGTTCACACGTTCGGAAAACATCGTTCTGGTCCATCGCATCGGATGCAGGGCGCGCAGCGCTTCGGCACTGGCCGGGGATGTCGCGGCCTTGAGCCATGGACTGACGAAAGTCGAATAGGCCGCCTCGTTGATCCGTGACATCTGCGCGACCTGCGCCAACGCCACATCGTCTGACGCAACGCCAAGATCATCGACGTCGCGCGGCTCGAAACGCACGTCGTACTCGCTGGTCTTGCGCTTCGCACCGCCGGACGGCTTGTCGATGACCATCTCGTAAAGCCCGGGCGCCAGTGCCTCGACCGCGTCCAGGCTTTCCAGGATCGCCCGATGCTGCAGCCGCGCGACCGACCCCGAAACGAAGATGCCCAGATGCCCGACGGTCTCGTGTGTCATGTAGACGATACGCTGTCCGGCAGCCTTGAGCGCATCGGTGTCAGGATACAGCTTGGCGATCCAGCCCAAGGCCTGCTGCGGCGGGGTGATGTTGTCGCCCTCAGAGGCAAAGACGATGATCGGGTTGCGGATCCGCTTCAGGTCGATGGTGCAATGCGCGTCCAGTTGCATCTCGCCCTGTTCCAGCCGATTGCCGATGAAAAGGTTCTGTGTGATGCCGAGAATTTCCTCGCGGCTCAGCGTGTAGTAGCCATTCCACCAGCGTTCGAAGTCGAGGAACCGTTCACGTTCGGTATCGGCATGGGAAAAGAGGTTGGCGTATTTCTCCCAGATCGCCTTTTCGGGTTGCAGGGTCTCGAAGTTCTGCGCCAGCCACGCGCCGTCGAACCGCCCGTCGCCCAGATCGGCGATCATGTGCGCAGCCCACGACCCGCCCGAGAGCGCACCAAGCATCCGCATCGGGCTGGTCGCCGCCTCGCCCGACCAATAGCTGAGCGGCGAGCCGTTCAGCACGATCGGTCCGGTCAGACCGTCGCAATCGGCGGCCAGCAGCGTGACCGCCCATCCGGCCTGGCAATTGCCATAAAGGACGGGTGCTGTGTCCGGGTGACGGCGGGCCACCTCGGATACGAAATCGCGCAGGGCATAGTGTACGTCGGCCAGCGTCTGTCCCGGCACCGGCTCGGGAAAGAAGATCACGAAATAAACCGGGTGACCTTCGTGCATGGCCATGCCGACCTCGCTGTCATGTTTGAAGCCGCCGATGCCGGGACCGTGACCCGCCCGCGGATCGATGACGATAACCGGCGGCTTCGTCTCATCCACGCAATCCTCCCAGCAGTCTTCGCCCGCCCGCGTGATCCTGAGCAGCGCATAATTGGCCGGCCGGTCAAAAGTGCGGGCATCCAGCAAAAGCTCGTAGTCGAAGTCCAGAAGTGGCGGCATGCCCTGCCGTTCATGCGCGATCATGTTGTCGGCGCGTTCGCGCAAGGTATCGAGGAACAGCACCCAGCGTTCGAACGCGTCCCTCGCATAGGGCACATTCGCACCAGCCGAGGTCTGTTCGGGAACAGGTTGAGACGATTGCGTAGGTGTCACCGGCGCAGGGCGCAAGCTCTTATTCATCATCGAATTCCTTCTGATCAGTGATTTTTCCGGCCGACCGCTCTGCCAGAAGCACAAGCGCGAGGTCCTTTGCGACATCCGCGCGCAGACCGGTCAGCAGATAAGCCGCATCACCGTGCGAGAGGCCCAGGGCGCGCGCCGCCAATTCCGGGGGTTGCTTCAAGACGTCCACGCGGTGGAACAATGCCAGTGCCATCGGAGCGCCTGAATGCACCGGAGCCTCTGCACAGGCACAGATCATCCCGGACAAGAAAACCGGAACGTCGGCGTCTCGCGACGACGACTCCGTTACGTCCGAAGGGCAATTCGTCCTGATCCGTGGCATGTCCCGATTTCTCCTGCTGTGCCGCCCAAAGACGCAGTCAAAGAAGAAGACGTCGGTCCACCAAAATCGTTACAGAACGCACCGAAATTCGATCAGGACACGGGCTGCTTCACGTCGCACCCGGTTTCGCGCCCATCCTTGTCGTAGCCCTGAGGTGGACAAGAACAATCGTCGCGGTCGTCACGGCAGCAGTCGCCGCAATGATTTGTCAGCGCCTCGCGCAACGCCGCGCGCGCGCGGTGCAGCCGAACACCAAGCGCGTTGCGGGTCAGTCCCAGGTCGTGTGCCACCCGCTCCCGATCCTCTTCGCCGAAGTCGATCCGCCGGATCAGTTCCGAATCCGCCGGGCGCAGGTCGGAAATCAGACCGCCGTGGCAGGTGCAGCGCCGCGCCATCTGGGTCGGCGCATCAGCGATCCATTCCTCCGGCTCGCGCGCCACCGCCGCAGCCAAGCGGTTGCGACGCGTGCCCTTACGGTAATGGTCGTTCAACGTGGACCGCAGGATCGCATAGAGCCAGGCATCCATCCGCTCAACGTCTCTGAGCTGATCCTTGCGCCCGAGGACGCGGATGCAGAAATCCTGCAGGACATCCTCTGCATCCGCCCGGTTGCCAAGCCGTTTGATCAGGAACCCCAGAAACGCGCCGCGTCGGTCCAGCAACGCACGTTCCGCCGATTCGCCCGGAACCACCGGTTGTCGGGTGTCTAGCAACGCCATGAGACGCCTGTCCTTTCCTGATTTTTCGAGATTTTCTTGGTCAACAACGTGATCATCCCTGTATCATGACCAAAGGTCGCAAGCATTGACATGTATCAATTGCGCCATCGATCTTGTCGCAGGTCCGACCGGCCACGGCCCAGTCTTCCGTTCTGCGGGGAAGCCTTTCAATGACCTCAGCGACAATCACCAGAACGTATCAGCCTGTTGAATTACATGATTTTTTCCTGTTCAGCTGTGCTGGCTTTGATTTCTACCGCTCAGATTGACGAACACGATGCCCGCAATGACCAACAGGATACCGGACAACTGCACGGCGGAAAGACGCTCGCCAAAGAACAGCGCCCCGATAGTGAGGCCGAAAATCGGCACCAGAAAGCTGAACACAATCGCACGATTGAGGTCTACATCCTCCAGAACCGAAAACCACAGCCAGTAAACAAAGGCAGAGCCAAACAAGGCCAAGCCCAGCAGTGACACGACGAAAACTGGCGTCAACCGGGTCGCGGTCGGGTCTTCGAATATGAAGGCCGCAATGGCGAGTGGCACGCTGCCGATAAGCATCTGAAAGCCCATCGCAAACAGACCGTCAACTTCACCCGCTATGGATTTGATCGCAACGTTGCTGACAGTCACCCCAACCGCAGCCAGAACGATATAGGCAAATCCGATGGCCGTCCCATCTCGCGCTCCGTCGTTCAATTGTGGCAGGGCGATCACAAGTATTCCGGCAAAACCGATCAAAAGTCCGCCCCACCCGATCTTCGCCAATCGCTCACCAAGCCACGCGACGCCCAGCATTGCCGCAAGCAGTGGTTGGGCATTGGCGATGACAGTGGCGAGACCGGGAGTCACGAATTCCGCAGCGTGAAACATACCCAGAAACCCCAGACTTGTCGCCCCAAGGCCAACGATGCCCAGCGTCAGCCACCTGCGCGCACCACGCGGAAACGGCCGACGCAACATAATCGCGAACAGCACCAAAGTGGCCCCGGCCAGCACCGCCCTCATCGCGGCAAATGTCAAATGCGGAGAATATTGCAGCCCTGCCGTGATCAGCGGAAAGCACGCGGCCCACAAGAACATGGCCAGAACGATCTTGGATAGTGTCGTCCGCGACATCGGGATTTCCTATCCACGTCAAATTCGGCAGGAATTGCGGAAATCATCCGGCGTGCCAATTCAGGGTCGAATTATAACTTCTTGTCGTACTTGATGATCGCAGGCCAGATCGATGTCACAACTGTCGACTCTTACGGTACCGGGCGTGGCGACAGCACATCGGACAAAACAAAAAAACGATTCAGTAGCGCAATCCTTACAGGTGGGAAGACAAACGCCTGATGACCGGTGCTTTACGAGATTCAGGATGCACTTGAATTGAGAGAACCGCAGAAATTCCTGGCAAGCGTAGCACTCCAGCGATGTAACACTTCGGACTTTCGAGCGTCCATAGTTATGGAGGTGTGTGATGAAAGACAGAGAAAATGACAGCTTGTCGTCTTTTGACCAGCCCGACGTCGCCGCAAAATCCGCCGACGCCGCTGTTCGCCACGCATTGGTGGAAGGCAGACACCACATCCTGAATTTCCTGCGTCGGCGACTGGGCAATCACGAGGCGGCCGAGGACGTCCTGCAAATGTTCATGCTGCGGGCCATCGACCGCTCAGAGCAACTTCGCGATGTGCGCGCCGTTCGCGGCTGGCTCAGTCAGATCCTTGCGTCGTCCATCGCGGACTACGGTCGCAAGGTGTCGCGACAACGGCAGAGGGAGGTGGTCATGGCCCCGACCGACCTGGACGGCGTCCAAGACGGGTTTGACGAAGAAATGGACGAGGCGATCTGCAACTGTCTCTACAAGTTGTTGCCAACGCTCAAACCGGAATATGCCGAAGTGATCTGGCGTGTCGATCTTCAGGAACAACCGCGAGAGCACGTCGCCAAAGACCTTGGGATCACGTTGAACAACCTCAACGTCCGCCTGCACCGGGGCAGGCAGGCGTTGAAGACGCGGTTGCAGCAGATGTGCCTGACCTGCCCGGTTCACGGCTATCTCGATTGCGATTGCGATGCGGAGCAAAAGGCGCGTGCGCGCCGCGAGGCCCTTGCGGACGAAAACAAAAACTGAAGAACACGCAGAACCGCAGAGCGATCCCCGAGGTTATGAATGCTACGGTCTTGCGCACACCCCCAAATCGGTAGCCGCAAAGGAGAAATGATTGCGACCACGTTTGGCGGATCGCGGGCTCCTGTCGTTTGAAGGTGCAGTGTCGGCAACCTGCCACATGCAAGACAAGCGCATTTGCACCGGTACTTGCAACCGGCGCTTTCCCGCCGTCGGGAACTGAAACAACATGGCTGCGCTCTGTAATAAATGATGGTGTGAGTCGTCTTTTTGAGAACCGGGGCCATTCGATGCCTTTTCAAAACTCAGACAAACGCGGAGGCAATGAACATGTCCAACAGCGAAACCACACATGGCCAACGTCTTGAATTGCATGGCGGTCCAAGACGGCTTCCACGTCTTGCACCCGGAAGGGCGGCGATGTGGTTGCTTGCCAGATTGCTCAACCGTCTGGTTCGGAACGGTCACCTGACCGTTGTCGACCCGCGTGGAGAAACTTGGCGTTTCGGTGGCGGTGACGGTCCTGCCGTTTCGGTCCGACTGACCGACAAGGCGCTGCCCGCGCAAATTCTTGCGAACCCAAGTCTGGCGCTTGGCGAGGCCTATATGGACGGAACGCTCCGCATCGAGACTGGCACTCTGCGCGACCTTCTTTCGATTTGCATGACTGATCTTGACGCCGTCGACGCATTGCCAGGAAAACGGATCAGGCACGGGCTGGACGCGTTTTTGAGCCGCCGGTTGCATCACAACCCGATCAACCGGGCCCGCAGCAACGTGGCGCATCACTACGATCTGTCGACCGAACTCTACGACCTCTTTCTTGACGCGGACCGCCAGTATTCATGCGCCTACTTCGCCACGGGCAATGAAACTTTGGAAGAGGCGCAAGCCCTCAAGAAAAGACACATCGCCGCAAAGCTGCTGCTGCGGCCCGGCCTCGACGTTCTCGACATCGGCTCGGGCTGGGGCGGTCTGTCGCTGGAGCTTGCCCGTCAGCATCAGGCCCGCGTGACCGGCCTGAGCCTGTCGAGGGAACAGATTGCCGCCGCACGTGCCAGCGCAACGCAGTCCGGCCTGTCCGAACGTGTCGCATTTGAACTCCGCGACTATCGGCAAGAGAAAGGCCAGTATGACCGTGTCGTTTCGGTGGGCATGTTCGAGCATGTGGGCCGCAGCGGATTTGACGACTATTTCAGCACGATTCAAAGCATTCTCAAGCCGGATGGAGTCGCGCTTGTGCATGCGATCGGCACCATGGCACCCAAAGGTGGCAGTGATCCGTGGATCAGGAAATACATCTTCCCCGGTGGCTATCTTCCCTCGCTGTCCGAAACGATCTCGGCGGCGGAACGGTCCGGGCTGTGGGTCACCGATGTCGAGGTCCTGCGCCTGCATTATGCAGAGACCCTGCGGCACTGGTCCGAACGCTTTGCCGCCGAGCGCGAGACCGCGCGCGTGCTATATGACGAGCGGTTCTGTCGCATGTGGGAATTCTATCTGGCCGTCTGCGAAATGGCATTCCGGCATGGTCGTTTGATGGTGTTCCAGATCCAGCTCGCCAACCGCCGCGACTCTGTTCCGATGACGCGCGATTACATCGCGGACGCCGAAGCAGATCACCACCGCCTCATTGGGGCGATTGGCAAATAAACAGGGAGCGCAAGATGACAGGCACAGGGCAAATCAGAGTGGCCGTGAACGGATACGGTGTGATCGGCAAGCGCGTGGCCGATGCGGTGGCCGCGCAGACCGACATGGACCTGACTGGCGTGGCCGACTGGCGCGCCCGGATGCGGCACTTGGGGTCGGTGCATTTACCGCCGACACACCCACCCGTTAGGCGAAGACGTTACGCCTTTCCCGCCGGTTGGATGCAGCGTGACACGCGCGCCACTTGACCTCGATCCAATCTGTCTGCCGGGCTGATTACCCGGCTGCCGTATTGGATGATCCTCGCGGTGTCGAACGCACCTGCGTCCCCGCCGTTCCATGGAGCAGTTCCAGTGCATCCTCAAGCCGCCCGATCCCGGCAAGGCCCCCTGCCTCCGCGAAATCGGCCGCTGCCGCCATCTTGGGACCCATGGAGCCCGCCGCCAGGTCCAGCGCCCGCGCCTCAGGCGGGGTGAGATGTCGGATGGGCGCCGCATCATCCGTTCCGAAATCCCGGTAGGCGGCATCCACATCAGTGAGCAAAAGCAGCGCATCCGCCCCGAGCCGTTGTGCGAGAAGCGCGCTGGCGGCGTCCTTGTCGATCACGGCCTCGATCCCGGTCATGCTGCCGTCGGGCAGGCGCAGGACGGGAATGCCGCCGCCCCCGGTGCAGATCACGATCACACCCTGATCCAGCAGCAGGCGCAGCACACGCAGGTCCGGAATGTCCTGCGGCTTTGGCGAAGGCACGACGCGCCGCCATTTGTCGCCGTCCTGCGCGATGCTCCAACCGGCGGCGGCGGCACGTGTTTCGGCCTCTTCGCGGGAATAGACCGGGCCGATGAACTTGCTGGGTGCCTGAAACGCAGGGTCATCCGCGTGGACAACAACCTGCGTCAGCAGCGTGGCCACGGGATGCGCATGATCCAGTGCATTCTCCAGCTCCTGCTCGATCATGTAGCCGATCATGCCGACGGTTTCCGCACCCAGCACGTCGAGAGGAAATGCCTCGTCGGGTTTGTACGCCGCACCCTGAAGCGCCAGAAGCCCGACCTGCGGCCCATTGCCGTGGGTCACGACCAGCGCGTGCCCGGCGCGCACGATTTCTGCCAATGCTCCGGACGCAGTCCGGACGTTGGCGCGCTGATTGTCTGCCGTCAGGGGTTGTCCCCGTTGCAACAGGGCGTTCCCGCCAAGCGCTGCGACCACCAGCACGGCGCTAGTTCCCCAACGTGGCGACAAGCACCGCCTTGATCGTGTGCAACCTGTTTTCGGCCTGATCGAACACGATGGAGGCAGGACTTTCGAACACCTCTTCGGTCACTTCCATCGCCGTGATGTCAAAGTGTCTTGCGATGTCGGCGCCAACTTCGGTCTCGGCGTTATGAAAGGCGGGCAGACAGTGCATGAATTTGGTCTGCGGATTGCCGGTCTGCGCCATCACGTCCGAGTTGACCTGATAGGGCAGAAGCTGGCGGATACGTTCTTCCCATTTGTCCTTGGATTCACCCATCGACAGCCAGACATCGGTGTAGATGAAATCGGCCCCTTTCACCGCCTCGCCCACCTCTTCGGTGATGGTGATCCGCGCGCCGGTGGTCTCGGCGATCCGGTGCGCTTCGTCCTGAATGGCCGGATCGGGCCAGCAGGCCTTTGGCCCGCACAGGCGCACGTCCATACCCATCTTGGCCCCGCCGATCAGCAGGCTGTCGCCCATGTTGTTGCCCGCATCCCCCAGAAATGCATAGGCGACCTGGCCCAGTGGTTTGTCGGAATGCTCGGACATGGTCAGGAAATCGGCGAGGATCTGCGTGGGGTGGAATTCGTCCGTCAGACCGTTATAGACCGGCACCCCGGCATACTGCGCCAGCGTCTCGACGATGGGATGACCGAAGCCGCGATACTCGATCGCGTCATAGACCCGGCCCAGCACGCGGGCGGTGTCCTTGACGGTCTCCTTCTTGCCGAGATGCGACCCCGACGGCCCCAGATAGGTGACATGGGCGCCCTGATCGTGGGCGGCCACCTCGAAGCCGACGCGCGTGCGGGTGCTGTCCTTTTCAAAGATCAGCGCGATTTCCTTGCCGGTCAGGCGCGGCACTTCGTAGCCACCGTATTTCGCCGCCTTCAGGTCGGCGGAGAGTTTCAGCAGAAAGCCGATTTCCTGCGGGCTGAAGTCGCGCAGAGCCAGAAAGTGGCGGTTTCGCAGATTGTAGGACATGGGGTTTCCTTTTGTCAGATTGCATCGCGGATGGTCGGGCAGCTCATGCAGTGGCTGCCACCCCTGCCCCGGCCCAGTTCGGCACCGGGGATGGCCAGAACCTCGATCCCGGCGTCTTTCAGCGCAGCATTGGTGTCGTCGTTGCGGTCATAGCCGATGACGACACCGGGCCGCAGCGCCAGCACGTTGTTGCCGTCATTCCACTGCTCGCGCGATTGCTCGGCCAGATCGCCGCCGCCGGTCGGGACCAGATGCAGTTTCTTGAACCCGAGTATCTCCGCGGTGATCTCGAAAAGGTGGCGGGCGTCGCGCCGGATATCAAGCGCGGTACTGCCTGTGGAGGGACGCAGGTCAAAACAGGTGATGGCGTCAGCCACTTCCTTGAACGTCGTCACGACGTCGCCGCCGCAATGGGTGAATACCGTGTCCAGATGCATCGCCGCCCGCGATCGGGGCATCTGGCAGGCGATGACGCGCGTCACGTCGCCCCCCTGAAACAGCGCCTCGGCCAACTGACCCACCGCCTGCGGAGACGAGCGTTCGCCCATACCGACCATCACGACGCCATGACCGATGGGCATGATGTCGCCCCCTTCCAGCGTAGCGGCGCCAAATTCGCGCGTCGGATCGCCGAACCAGACACGCGTGCCCGTGAATTTGGGGTGAAACCGATAGACCGCCGCCATGAGCAGCGTTTCGGGCCGCCGTGCCGGCCAGTACATCGGGTTCAGGGAGACGCCGCCATAGACCCAGGCGGAATTGTCCCGCGTGAAGATGAAATTGGGCAGCGGTGGCAGAACGAAGCCGTTGAGGCCGAGATAGCTGCCGAACATGCCCGACGGGGTGAAAGGCAAATCGTCGACGGTGATCCCACCAACGAGAAACCGGGCCAGATCAGCGCCGGACAACTCCTCCATCCAGCCGCGCAAGTCGTCGCGCATGCCGACGCCGACTTCGTTGCGGGTGATGCGATGGTCAAGCACCCAGTCGCGCGCGTCGGCAATGTCCAGCGTCTCGGCCAGCAGCGCCATGGCGTCGAGCACCTCGACCCCCTCGCCGCGCATGATATCGGCAAAGACAGCGTGATCCCTGATCGCCTGCTTGACCCAGAACACATCGTCAAACAGCAGATCGGCGCAGTTTTCGGGGGTCAGGCGGCGGTGGGCAAGTCCGGGCGGCGACACGATCACCTGCCGCAATTGCCCGGTTTCCGAATGGACGCCCAGTTTCGGTTCAGACATCTGTGAAACTCCAATGTATCTGGTCAAAGAATCGCGGCCAAGCTGATGCTGGCCGAGATGAAAACGACGAGGATCAGCAGCAATGGCCACACGAAGACGACCCACCGGTCGAACGACACGCGTCCGATCGCCAGACCGCCGATCACCACTGCGGATGTCGGCG
>CAZITF010000008.1:0-31277 GCA_964542095.1 uncultured Rhodobacterales bacterium | reverse complement strand
GGTTTCATGAAATCGTCGATCGCGGCCCCTTCGCGCAGGAATTCGGGGTTGCTGGCCACGTCGAATTCGAGCTCCGGGTTGGCCTTGCGCACCACCTGTTTGACCTGCCGGTTGGTGCCCACGGGGACAGTCGATTTGGTGACGATGACGACGTAGTCGCTGGCGAGTTTTGCAACCTCTTCGGCGGCGGCCATCACATAGGTCAGGTCGGCATGGCCGTCACCGCGCCGGGTTGGGGTGCCCACGGCGATAAAGATGGCCTCGGCCCCGTCGATGGCACTGGCCAGATCGGTAGAGAACGACAGGCGGCCCGCCTCGACATTCTTGACCATCAGCGCGTCGAGACCGGGTTCGTAGATCGGCACCTCGCCCTGTTTCAGTGTCTCGATCTTGGTGGAGTCCTTGTCGACACAGACAACGTCATGGCCGAAGTCGGAAAAGCACACACCCGAAACAAGCCCGACATAGCCCGTGCCGATCACTGCGATTTTCATGATCAACTCCATGAATCCAACTGCTCTGCCCTTGTCTTGTGCAGAACTACCGGCTGCGCAAGCACAGATATCTCTGCATTCGAACAGCACTGGCGACTGTGCCCGGGATCACACCAAACGGAACATGACCGCCAGCCAGAGCGTGAAGGTCCCGCCCGCCGTCTGCCGATACAGGCGCAATTCCCTGAGCAGAAGCAGGCGCGGCACAAGGGGCAAGGTCGACAGCCGCGCGAACCCTTCCAGCTGGGCCCGGTGATCCGGATGCAGATCACAGAGCGTACCGCGCAGGGCATTGATGTTGGTCTGGTTCCACGCGCGAAAGTCGCCACGCCAGAGTTGAAACAGGCGCCTCACCCGCGCCCTTGCCGTGTCGTTGATGCCGATCTGGTTCGCGCCATGCTGGCGATACAGTAGGCCGGGGGCTTCGTCGTGAATGATCGCGCCTCCTGCGCCGGTGATCAACTGGTACAACCACCAGTCATGCACCACCACCGCCCCGACCCGGCGTGCCGCGGACAGCACAAGCCTGGCCCCCGCCGGGTTCAGCACGATCGTGTTGCCTGCCGCAATGTTCTGAACCAGTGCATTGCGAAAGTCCGGCGGCCTGGGTCGCGGAGGGGACAGGCGACGTGCGGTCAGGTCATCGCTGGTCACCCACGTCCGGCTGCAATACAGTGTCGGAATGGCCGGGTCGCCCTGGCGGAGAGCGGACAGGGCGCGCGAGATCTTGCCCGGCAGCCAGACATCATCCTGGTCGGAAAACGCGATCCAGCGCGGCGCGGAGTCGCGATCTGCCAGGTGACGCAACATGCCCATGAAATTCGCCGATGCCCCCCTTCCCGGCCCCTTGATGATCGACACGCGGCTGCGCCCATGCTGGGTCTGAAACCGTTTCAACACGCCCATGCTGTCGTCGCGGGACCCGTCATCGCTGGCCAACAGGTGCCAATTCGTGTGCGTCTGCGCGGCGATGCTGTCCAACTGGGCGCGCAACGTGCCCGCGCCATTATAGACGGCCATCAGCAGATGGACTGTGTCGTCATGACGGTCAGCTTCGGCTGGCAAGGACATCCTCCACAATATGATGAAATGCGCTGGCCTGATCCGCATAGCTTGCGACCGGCACCGCATCTGTATGCGCCGGGTGTTGCGTCAACGCCGAGACGATCTGGTCCTGCAGGTCGCTTGCCGGTGCGCCGATCGGAATCAGTCCACCCGTTGAGGCAGCCGCATGTTCCACCGTTCCGCCGCTGTCGGTCTGGATGACGCTGATGCCGCGCGCCAGTGCTTCGCGGATGGCAAGACCGAACGTCTCTTTCCATTGGGACATGAACAATAGTACGTCGATCTCGGCATAGAATGAGTCCATGTCCCGCTGTTCGAAACGCGGGTGAATGAGCCAGTCCCCCGGCAGGTCCTCGATCTCGGACGGGTGCCACCACGACCCGTCCGGGCTGCCATCGACCAGAAGGACGCGGAAGTCGTCGCGCTGAATCCTTTGAAAGGCCGAGCGGATAAGCGGCCAGCCCTTGATGTGAGACGGGCCGCCGACAAAGCCAAAGGTCAGTGTCTTGTCGCGGGTTCTGCGTGCGTGCTGCGCTTTGGCAAAATTTGCACCAGGCAATTGCACGCCATTTTCCAGGACCACACCCCGCGCGGAAACCAGGAGGCATGCCGTGATCAGATCATGCGCAAACTGGCTGGGAAAAGTGACGCGATCGGCCAGCGCGGCCATCATCTGAAGGTGATCAAAGCGGGTGCGCGCGGCGCCCATGTCAGCAACACAACCGCGGCAAGCGTCGATACGGACGGGAGACTGTTGGCAATAGGAACCGTCGGCACGGATCATGAACTGGCGTTCGCAAATCCACCAGAAATCGTGGATGCTGAGGACGATCGGGATATTGCGGGCATGGGCGGCCTCCAGCACGCCGGTGCCCATGTCCTGAATGCAATGGGCGTGGACCAGATCGGGGCGCAGCCCGTCCATCAACTCTCCCAGAACCGCCGTGACGTGCGGGTTGTTGTACATCTCGTGATAGCCACGATCTTCGGGCACATTGATCACATAGTTCACGATGCCGTCGCGTTCGGATTTCATCACGGTATATGTCTTCAGCTCGGCCCGGCTGCACAAGGACACTGCGGTGACGCGGTAATCCCCCCGCGCGGTCAGCGCCTTGGCCAACTCTTCGGCCACAATCGTCGCCCCGCCATAGGTGAAGGGGGCAAAGAACACATTCGCGAGCAGAATGTGGCGTTTGCTCATGCCAGTACCCAGTCCAGAATCTCCCGATCGATGATGTGGTCGGTATCGGACCCGGACCACCGGGTTTCCAGCGCCCGTCGTGCCGCATGCCCCATCTTGGCGGTTTGGGTGCGATCCTTGGCGCAGGAATTCAGATGGGCGAGCCAGTCATCCGGGGTGTGCGCGACGTGGCCGGTCACGCCCGGTTCGATCATCTGGGCGAGATCGCCGACCGGACTGACAATCGAGGGAACGGACGCAGCGGAGGCATCAATCACCCGCACCGCACTTTTGCATTGGTTGAACACGTCATCCAGCAGCGGCATCACCGCGCAATCGGCGCGCGCAAGTGCTGTGAGATAATCGTCATAGGTCGTGAAAGGCACTGCCTCTGTCCGTGCGACCAGCGCCGCGGGCAAGGTGGCTTTGTCGACATGCCCCAGCAACAACAACCGGCGGTCTGGTGCCGCAGTGACAAAGCTTTCCACCGCTTTTTCAATCTCGGCAAAATCCGCCTCGTGGCCCCGTGACCCGCTGGCAAAGACAACCCGAAACACGCCATCCTCCGACGGCCGCGACGCACGGGCGCGCCGACCGGCCAGCAGGGTGACCTCGTCCGCATAGTTGCGGCGCACATGAACGGGGCGCGCCGAATAAAGGGACGCATGTTGCGCCAGACCCGGTGTCGAAACGGAAATCATGTCGGCCCCGTTCATCATCGACAGGTATCTGGGCGCTTCGGCCAGAAAGTGCTGCTTCATCCACGGATCGAGGGCGCTCATGTTGCCATAGGTTTCGTAGGCGGAGACGGAAAACAGCGGATCATCTATGTCATAGAGGATTGGCAGGCGCAGGCGCCGCGCCTCGTAGCGCAGCATTTCTGTCAGCGACGTCGAGGGCAGCCGGTATTCTGTCACATGCGTCGCCTGACTCAGCAACCGTATGACGCGCGGCAGGTCCTCGTAATGGGCATATTCGCAAGCGACGCCATGCGCGTGCCAGAAGCCCGCCAGTTGCTCGACGCGATATTTGCGGCATTGGGGCAGGTTCAGATCGCCAATAATAGCCACAAAGCGGTGTGTACGGCCCTTTGCCGGGGCGCTGACATGAAACGCATGTCCCCGCGCCAGCTGCTGCCAGACACCGTGGAGATACTGCGAATTCGGCTGAGGATCGCTCGAAGTGTTCCGCAACACCGTGTGCGCAGAGCCGCGCCATTGCATCCTCAGATACCCGCGCGCCTTGGCCGTGGCCCGCCTCAGCCCGTCTTGCCGGGCGATGGTGACAAACCGGCGCAGCAGCGACAGGCGGAGCACCTGCCGAAGGATCCGCAGCACCGGGCCCGCGCTTTGTGCGGCCGCGCCGCGCATTGCGTCCATCGCCGTCATGAGGCGTGCTGCAATTGGTGGGCGGGGTGACGGCTGAGGTTTTCGGCGTGATGCTCAAGCGCTGCATTGACATCCGTATGGAAAGTGGCCTTGCCGTTCTCGAGCACCATGGCCATGTCACAGATGCGCCGGACCATGAATTCGGAATGCGACACCACTATCGCACCAGCACTGCGACGGCGTTCATCGAAAACGGCCACGCTCTTGTCGCGGAAGGCGCCATCCCCGACCGAGGTGACTTCGTCCACAAGATAGGTGTCAAAGGGTATTCCCATCGATACACCAAACGACAGGCGCGCGCGCATCCCTGAGGAATAAGTGCGCAGGGGCATGCGAAAATGAGCGCCCAACTCGGCGAAATCCTCGACAAAAGCGACCAACTCATCGGTGTCCACACCGTAAAGGCGCGCCACGAATCGCGTGTTCTGCACGCCGGTCATGTCGGGGTGAAACGATCCGGCAAATCCGACAGGATAAGAGACCGACCCGGTTGACTGAACGCGGCCCGATGTCGGGCGAACCGTGCCTGCGATCAGTTTCAACAACGTGCTTTTGCCCGCCCCGTTGCGCCCCAGAAGTGCGACGCTGGCGCCGGTCGGGAAAACAGCACTCAGGTTGTCCACAACCTTTTTGCGCCCCCCCTTGATCCAGAACGTCTTGGTCAGTCGATCCAGTTCGATCATTCAGTTCCCCCCTCAGCTGCGATCGCGCAGGCTGTAGTAAACAAGGCTCAGTATGGTCCAGGCGAGAAAGCTGAACAGCGCCACCACAAGCAGTATTTTCAACCGCTGCGGATACTCGGCCTGCTGTGCCAGTGTCGGGCGGATATGGGCGGCGAGATACCTGCTTTGGCGGCGGGCTTCGGCGAGGGCCGCATCGTAGGTAGCCAGGGCGCTGGTATAGGCCGCTTCGGCAAATTCGCGGTCCACTATCAGCCCCTCGTATTCCCCGACGAGGTCGGCAAAAACGACTCCCTCCTGCGCGCCGGTGCCAAGCCCAAGCTTGCGCCGTTCCGCATCGATCCTTTTCTGAATCACGTCTACCCGCCGCGTGGCCTGTGAAATGCGCGGGTCGCCGGCGCGAGTCGTGTCCTTCAAAAGGTCGAATTCGATCAGCGCATCGGCCAATTGGCGCTGCAACGTGACCAGCACGCCCATCTGGTTTTGCGTATCGATGCTGGGGTCGACGATCTGCGTGCGGTTGCGAAACCGGGTCAGGTTCTGGCGCGCCTCTTTCAGACGAGTGGACGCCACGGCCAACTCGTCGCGGGCATACTTGATGGCGTCGTTTCGGGCGATGTCTGACAATGCATTGATCATCGCCGTGCTTTCTTCCATCAGGGCCTGTGCGACCGCCTGCGCGTCGACGGGGTCAAACGCCAGTACGCGGACATCGATCAGGCGTGTTCCCGGATCGTAGATAATGGAAATCTTGCGCTGCCAATGGGCCAGCAAATCCTCGATCGTGCCTGAAGGATCGTAAGCGAACAGCGGATCGACGCTTACGGGCACCCTGCTCCAGATGCGCGCCAGATCAAGGCGGGCGTTCACTTTGGACACCAGCTCCTGACTGGTGAGATAGGCATGAAGGATGTCGGTGTCCGTCGAACTTGAACCAGACAATTCCGTGACCCCGCCAAGCAATTCGACGGCCGATCCCTGCTCTTCCGATCTGACGGAAAAAGCGAGGTTGGAGGCATACTGATCCGCCGCATGGGTCCAGAGATAATAGGCGGCGGCGGCGATCGGGGCAGCGCAGACCACGACAAAGGTCAGTGCCAGAAACCAGTGTCGGCCGCGTGTGCGGGCACGACTGGCAGGTGCGGGATGGACATGCGCGGCGGGCAGCGGTTTGGGCGCTGGACGGACCAATGCAGTGTCGCCGTCCGTGTCCTTTGCGACCGGAAGGGACGGCTGCGCCCTCGCGCGGTTGTCGGCCTCTGGTTCAGCGGCCTGCGGGGCAGCGTATTGCACCTTGGCGGCCTCGGTCTTGATGCTGTCGATGGCGGCATCCGCCCGCTGCTTGGCCCGCAAGACGCGGGGTTTTCCCAAGGAACTGGTGGCGTCCAGGATCGCCGGTTTTGAGGAGCTCTGAGCCATGAAATGCGATTCCGCCGCGAGTTAAGTGTTTGTTGTTCTCACTTGGCTAGCCTGAACTTCTTAAGATTTTCTACAGATGAGAAGGGAATCGGATGCATCTCACTTCGACGGGGTCACCACGGCCCAGCGCCATGCCCCTGGCCACGCTGCGGGCGACCGTCGCTCTGATGTTGCGCGAGGTTTCGACGACTTATGGGCGGTCCCCCGGCGGCTATCTATGGGCTGTTCTGGAACCTGCGGCCGGTATTGCCTTGTTGACGTTGATTTTTTCAGCCGGATTTCGCAGCCCACCGCTGGGCACAAACTTTGCCCTGTTTTATGCAGCGGGCGTTCTGCCATTCCTGATGTATTCGGATGTGTCCGGGAAACTGGGACAGACCATCCAGTTCAGTCGCGCGCTCCTGGCCTATCCGCGCGTGACATTTCTGGATGCGCTGATGGCGCGATTCTTTCTCAATACGCTCACGCAACTGGTGGTGCACGGGCTGGTATTGGGGTTCATCATCGCGATGCAGCGGCCCGACACCGCCTTCGATATATCGCGAGTCGCGCTGGCCTATGTAATGCTGTTGTCGCTTGCGGCGGGCGTTGGCACGCTCAACAGTTTTCTGACGCTGTGTTTTCCGATCTGGCAGACGGCGTGGGCGGTTCTCAACCGGCCTTTGTTTCTGGTTTCTGGCATCTTTTTCAACTTTGAAGCGGTACCTCAGCCCTATGCGGACTACCTTTGGTTCAATCCGCTTGTGCATGTGGTCGGCATGATGCGCGACGGATTCTATCCGTTCTACCAACCGACCTATGTGTCGGTGATCTATCCCGTCGCGATCGGGAGCGGCATGATGCTGGTCGGGCTGTTTCTGTTGAACCGGTATCACCGCGACATTCTGGACAAATAAGGCCCGAGGCCCGCAAATGCAGCTCTGGATTTGTGCGGAACGTTTGGCCCGTGTCCAAGGTATGAACGACCGGTGGCGCGGACAAAATCACGGTCTGCCGGAACCTGTCAGGTCCGCCAGCTGTCGGGAATGCGGTACCCTTCCGCTTCGACTTCGGAGGTGATGCGCGCCACGTCGGCCGCGACGAGACCGGCAAAGAATGCTGGCATCGGGCGCTTGACGCTTTCGGTAAATCGACGCTCCAGCAGGGATTGCGGGTACTGAAATGGCGCGATTCCAAGGAACTGTTCTATCTCGGCCAGAATGCCGCGCTGGTCGGCGTGCAGGTCTTCGTAAAAGATGGCCTTGAATTGAGAAGGCTGCAATCCGGCCCGCGCCCGGCGCAGGACGGCGCCATATTCGGCATTGTCCCAGATATGGGGTTGACGCAGGAACACCTCGAAATCGCGTTCATCCCAGCTGTCCAGCTTGTCGGCGTTTCCTGTAACTTCGAGATGGAATTTTGTATGGCTCCACAGTCGTTTGACCGGGTCGCGTAGCGTGTAAAGCACCCGCAACGTCTGACAGCTGTCCGAAATTCTGGGCCACGCCTCGACCGGGAGATGGGCGTTGAGGTTGGAGAAATCGCAGGCATAGGTTTCGTGGTCGCGCAGTTGAAACAGGTTGCGATACCACAGATCGTCCACTGGTCTGTCCAGATAGGCCGCAATCCAGCGCAGGTTGTGGCGCACAACGTCCACATGGCTGGTCGCCGGATCGAAGCGGGGCATGTAGCGTTCATGCGCCTCTTTCAGGCGGCGCCGTTCGCTCAGCTGTTCGGAATTGACAAAGCGATGATAGAAATAGTGAATTTCCTTTTCCATGGCGAAATGCAGTTCCGGGTGGCGACCCAAAACCGCATAAAGCCAGGTCGTTCCCGCCTTCATCGCGCCGATGCTGAGAAACAGCTTGTCAAAGGGTTTGGGTGTCTGCATGTCGCGGACACCTTTGGCGGAATAGGTTAATTTCCAGTAACCACACCTCTCCTTTTGTTACCCCCGTCAGAAGATAAAGTCGAACGCGTCGAGGTCCGACAGGTTGACGTTGGACAGCAGAATGGAACTGTTGTTTCCGGTGTCGATCAGAACGTCACCGCCTGTCTGGGTCGCAGCCCCGGCAGTGGCACTGCCCAGCATCAGGTCGGCCAGTCCGGAAATCGCGCTGACCCCGCTCAGATCGATGCGCTCGAAATCGTTCAGCGCGTTGAAATCGCCGACCGTGTCGTTGCCGTGCCCATCGGCAAATACAAACGTGTCGGCGTTGAACCGGCCAAAGATGATGTCATCGCCGCTGCCCCCGTCGATGGTGTCGAAACCGGACCCGCCATTGATCGTGTCATTGCCTGCGCCGCCCTCGATCAGGTCATTGCCGCTGCCTCCGAAAAAACGGTCATTGCCTGCATCGCCATAGAGGGAATCGTTTCCGGCTTCGCCGAACAGGCCGTCGTCGCCTTCGCCCCCGAAGCCGACGTCATCCCCGTCCCCGCCGAAGAGCCGGTCAAGGCCGAGGTCACCATACATGGTATCGTTGCCTGCACGCCCGTAAAGGTTGTCAGCCTGATGCCCGCCATCCATCAGGTCATTTCCATCGCCGCCGTCCAGCAGGTCAAAGCCGCCGTCACCGACGATGGTGTCGTCGCCACCCTCGCCCCACAGACCGTCCACGGTCAGCCCGAGGTTGGACCCGCCGCTGATCCAGTCGTTCCCGTCACCGCCATAAACGCGGTCCGCGGTCGAACCGGCCAGAATCCTGTCATTGCCCGCGCCGCCATTGATCTGGTCGTAACCGTCGCCGCCTTCGATCAGGTCATCGCCATCGCCGCCGGACAGGGAATCCGCGCCGTTGCCGCCGAACAGGCTGTCATTGCCGATGCCACCTTCGACCGTGTCGAACCCGATACCACCCGTGATGCGGTCATCGCCGCTGCCAGCGTCGATGCTGTCGTTGCCGATGCCAAGATCGATAGTGTTCGCAGCTTCGTTGCCGGTGACCCGGTCGTCTCCGCTGCCCAGCATTGCGTTTTCGATGATTGTGTCCCGCGCAATTCCCATCACGCCGATCAGGTTTCCAAAATCCGAAAAGCTTTCGGACCGCAGATCAAGCCGCACCGCATCGCTCGCAAAGCTCAGGTCGACCGTGTCGGTTCCGCCCTGATCATAGAGCGTGAACACCATCTGGTTCCCTGTCATCTGTGCCGACGTGCCACCCCCGGCCAACCAATCAAAGACGTAGTCCAGATAGTTGCCCAGTTGCGTGCCCAGACCATAGGTGCTGTCCCCGGCCGTCACGCTGTTGCTGCCCGGCGTGCCATAAAGGTTCTGGATGGCAAGTATATCCGCCATCATCGGTGTCGCTGTGTAACCATAGCTTGCGGTGATGGACGTGTTTTCGGTCTGACTGAAATAGGACATGACGGATACTTGCCAGCTGTCATTGGCAAAGTTCGCGTCCGTGCCATAGTTCGCGCCCCCGTTGTAGTCCCCCTGGTGGCCAAGACCGATGGCATGCCCGATTTCGTGCAGATACGTCTGGAAGGAGTAGGTATCGATGCTGGTGCCGTAGGTGGACAGCCAGCTTTGCGACACGTTCAGTTCCACCCCCGATGAAGACCCGGAATTCGGAGCGTAGGCAAAGGCGCCGCTGAGTTCATCGTCCATGGTAATCATCTCGCCCGTGGTCACGATCTGGAAATCCAGGTTCGCCACCATTTCCCAGGCATCCATCGCCCAGGTGGCGAGTTGTTGCGCGGCGGCCGTCAGGCCCGCGATGCTGACGCTGATGATGTTGGATTGGGTCGTGTCAAAGCTGATTTCGCGGTCGCCCCAGAACCCTTCGGTCAAAAACAAGGCGAGGTCATCAAGGCTGGCCGGGGCAGTGGGGTCGGGCAAGCTGGAGCTGTCTGTGAATGTCAGCGTGTAGCTGCCAAATTGCGTCGCAAACGCATCCGCGACCACAAAATATGTCCCGGTGGTCGTAGGGGTGTATGTAAGCAGCGAGTTGAGCCCGGGACCGCCGTCATCATTCGCCGCAATCTGGTTCCCTTGTGCATCGAAAAGGCGCACAAGCGGGTCGCTGAGGGACACGCCATCAAGCGCGAACTGATACTGTTCCCCGGCCGTCAGGGTGACCGCGATCCAATCTTCGTCTCCGGACTCGGACAACGCACCGGAGAACGTGTCGCCAACTGACATCGTGTTGGTGGTCAGGATCGAGTCGGGTGCGTTCGGGTCTTCGGTCAAGTTGGCAAAGGCGGGATCCCCCCCCTCGTCATGACGCGATGGATCAAAGGTACGTGTGGCAGAACAGATCGAACACATGACGAAAGAGCCCTTTTGCAGCAGAAAGCACGAAGTGATGGGGACAGGCTTTTAGCCAGAAATCGGGCGCAACTTTGACGCCGCGGGTCATGAAATTCCGACATTTTGAGCCAAAATCAGGACGACCATCTGAATTTCATCATAGCAACGGGCACGTTAAACAATCGTGTCCGCTGCTGATCGGGCAGGCAGGCTTCGCGCGTGGTGGTCGTTTGAATGGACCTGGATCGACCTCGGGCCGCGGCGCATGGTTGCGCGTCTGATTTTGGCTTGAATCGACTCTGCTGACCGGTCTGATCCGTCACCTGTCAGTCAAGCAGGCCGTCCAGATATGTGCCGTAATCGTTCTTGGAAAACATGGATGCGCGCTTTTTCAGATCGTCCCTGCTGATCCAGCCTTGCTCGAATGCGATCTCTTCAAGGCTACCGGTTTGCAGCCCTTGCCGATTGGTCAAGGTCCGCACGAAATTGCCCGCGTCCAGCAGGCTGCCATGCGTCCCGGTGTCCAGCCACGCATAGCCGCGCCCCATGCGGTTCACCCGCAAAATCCCGTCGGCCAGATACATCTCGAGCAGGCTGGTGATTTCCAGCTCACCCCGCGCTGAGGGTTTGACTTCGCGTGCGCGGTGCGGCGCATCACCGTCCAGAAAGTACAGGCCCGTAACCGCGTAGTTCGATGGCGGATTGGTCGGTTTTTCGATGATCTCGCGCGCCATCCCATCCGCATCGAACCCAACCACGCCATAACGTTCCGGATCGGACACGTGATAGCCAAAGACAGTGCCGCCAGTTGTGTGGGAATCGGCTTCGGCCAGCAGTTCCGGCAGGCCGTGCCCAAAAAAGATGTTGTCGCCCAGCACCATGGCGGACGCCGCCCCGTCAAGGAAATCCTCGGCCAGCAGATAGGCCTGCGCCAGACCATCCGGCGACGGCTGTACGATATAGGTCAGCGTGATCCCCCACTGGCTGCCATCCCCAAGCGTGCGCTTGAACTGGTCCTGGTCCTGCGGCGTGGTGATCATCGCGATATCACGAATCCCGGCCAGCATCAGAACCGAAATCGGGTAATAGATCATCGGTTTGTCGTAGATCGGAAGCAGCTGTTTGGACACGCCCATCGTGATCGGATAGAGCCGCGTGCCAGAGCCACCGGCCAGAATGATTCCTTTGCGTTTGGTCATGGCGTCTCTTTCAATTCTTTGAGCGTATCGCGCAGGGCCACGCGCCAGTCGGGTCGTGTGATGCCGAATGCGCGCGTCAGCGAAGTGCAGTCCATCCGCGAATTCGCGGGGCGTGCTGCGGGTGTCGGATAGGCGGATGTGAGAATGTCCGTCACGGTGCAGTCGATCCCGGCCTCGTCAAAGATCGTGCGGGCGAAGTCGGCCCAGGAACAATCGGGCATACCGGAAAAATGGTAGGTGCCAGACGCATCAGGGTCGGCGATCAGCTGTGTCGCCATGGTGTGGCAGGCGTTGGCAATACTACGAGCCGGGGTTGGCCCGCCGATCTGGTCGGCGACAATTGCCAGGCTGTCCCGCTCTGCGCCCAAGCGTATCATGGTTTTGACAAAGTTCGCGCCATAGGCCGAAAACACCCAGCTTGTACGCAGAATGGCGTGCACCGCTCCCGCGCCGCGCACGCCCTCTTCGCCGATCAGCTTGCTGCGCCCATAAGCCCCGAGCGGTCCTGTGGAGTCCTGCGGCGTCCACGGGTCGGTCCCACCTCCGTTGAACACGTAGTCAGTCGAGATCTGAATTAGCGGGATGCCCAGAGCCGCACAGGCGGTAGCCATGGCCGTGGGGGCATGGCCGTTGACGATTGTTGCCAGATATTCTTCGGTCTCTGCCTTGTCCACTGCGGTGTAGGCGGCGGCGTTGATGACGGCGCGGGGTGCGTGGGTGCGGATTGCTTCCGCGCAGGCCTCAGTGTCACTGAGGTCAGCCTCCGCCCGCCCAAGACTCAGCGTGTCGGGCAAGGCGGCCAGTTCGGTCGCCACCTGTCCGGTGGATCCAAAGACGAGGATGCTCATGCGCCGGTGCCCAGACGCGTGCCAACACCCGCCCGGTCCTGAAGGGCGCGCCACCATGCTTCGTTTTCGAGGTACCAATGCACCGTACGCCGCAACCCGTCCTCGACCGTGACGGAAGGTGACCAGCCGAGTTCTTCTCGGATGCGAGTCGGATCGATCGCATAGCGCGCATCGTGTCCGGGCCGGTCCGCCACGAATGTGATCTGATCGGCATAGGATCCGGACGCCTTGGGCCGCACCTCGTCCAGAATGGCGCAAAGCGTCTGGACCAGTTCGAGGTTGGAACGTTCGTTTTCACCCCCGATGTTGTAAGACCGCCCAACCGCGCCCTTCTGCACGACCAGCAACAAAGCGTCTGCGTGATCCTCGACATAAAGCCAGTCGCGCACGTTCGACCCATCGCCGTAGATCGGCAGTGGCTTGCCCGCCAGCGCGTTCAGAATGATCACCGGGATCAGCTTTTCCGGGAAATGGTAGGGGCCGTAATTGTTGGAACAGTTGGTCAACACCACGGGCAAGCCATAGGTCTCGCCCCATGCGCGCACCAGATGATCCGACGACGCCTTGGACGCTGAATAGGGGCTGCGCGGGTCATATGGAGTCTCTTCGGTAAACATGCCGGTCGGACCGAGCGAGCCGAACACCTCGTCCGTCGAGATGTGGTGAAACCGGAAACCCGAAGGGCGCCCCGATGTTTCCCAATAGCTGCGCGCCGCTTCGAGCAGGTGAAAGGTGCCCATCACGTTGGTGTCGATAAAGGTGCCGGGCCCGTCGATAGAGCGGTCAACGTGCGATTCAGCGGCCAGATGCATGATCGCATCCGGTTTGTGCGTTTGCAGTACGGTATCCAGCGTGGGACGGTCGCGAATATCGGCCTCGACAAACGTGTAATTGCGAGCATTCCCGACCGAGGCGACATTCTCAAGACAGGCCGCATAGGTCAGCGCGTCAAGGTTGATGACCTCGTGTCCGGCGGCCACGGCCTGCCGGACCACGGCCGACCCGATAAACCCGGCACCGCCGGTGACGAGCAGTTTCATTGCGGGGCCTCGTAGGTAAAGGGGCTGTCAAAGTCGGCGAGCGTGGGGGCGGCGGCGTCTTTGTCCGACAGGATCGGATCGCCGGTCAGCCCCCAGTCGATGCCGCAACTGTCCCATGCGACAGCACCATCGGCGGTCGCATCGTAAAAGTCAGAGCATTTGTAGATGATCTCGGTATCCGGCGTGCGGGTGGCAAAGCCGTGCAGGAACCCTTCGGGGATCAACAGCTGCAAGCCGTTGTCAAAGCTCAGCTCGTAGCCGACCCATTTGCCGTAGGTGGGCGAGCGGCGCCGGATGTCGACGGCAACATCAAACAGCACACCACGCCCGCAGCGCACCAGTTTGGTCTGCGCGGACGGCGGGGCCTGAAAATGCAGGCCGCGCACCGTGCCGACCGCACCGGACATCGAATGGTTGTCCTGCACGAATTCGGTGTGAATGCCGTGGCTCGCAAAGGTCTTGCGGTTCCAGCTTTCACTGAAAAACCCGCGATCATCGCCAAATCGAAGGGGTTCGATCAGCAGAACTCCAGGAAGCGCGGTCGGTGTGATTTTCACTTGGGAATGTCCCTTTGCAATGCTGAATGGCGCATAGCAAAGGGGTGTTTGGATGTCACGAAAGATGTGGCCCGAGACCTGAAACCTCGGCGCGGTGCAGCAGTTTCGTCCGCCATCCTGTTCTTGTCACACGCGCGATCTGTGGACCTGCGGGCATTACTTGCCCAAGGTCGACATGGTAAAGGTGCGATCCGACCCCAGTCGGTTTTCGAGGTACATACGTGGGGCCGGTCCGGTCGTGTCGATGGAGATGCTGATTGCGTTGTCCGGGCCCGTTGTACCGTCCAGCGTACCGGACAGAAAGTTGAGGCTGCCCGCCGCGCTGGTGAACATGGCCGCGAAATTGCTTGCGCCGGCCAAGGCCCCGGTCACTGAGAACAGGTAGAACTCCCCCGCCAGATCCAGCGAGAGCCACATCATGATGCGCGCCGGATCGGAAAACGGGATGTCGAACCCGTAGGCCGCGTCGTCAGCGATGAAGACTTCGTCGAAGTAACATTTTCCCTGAGGAAACCGGACCGATCCGTCGGCGGCGTCTGCCACGATGGCGGTATTGAACAACGCCCCATTGGCCGACACCTTGATTGCGAAATCGTCATTGCCCGCCGTCCCCATCTCGGCCCTGCCGGAAAAGCCGGTCTGAAACAGCAGGCTCGCCGTGTCGACCTGGGAGTTCTTGTTCAGCTTCAGCTGATGGCCGCTGCCTGCATGGTTGAGCAGGGTTGCGTCAGATGTGACGCTGAGTCGGTTGGTGTCGTCGGCGGTGGAATTGATGCCCACACGGGCAACGTTCTGCAACGGGGCAAGGTCCGGTGTGACCCAGCTGCCGCCGTCATAGCGCAGCTGCGCGCCACTGCCCTGCACATCCGCGCGCCATCCGGTCTGCGGCGTGTGAAACGTCCACGCACTGTCGCTCCAGACGGCGACGGCATTGTCCTGCCCAGCCCACGCCGCAGTGGCACTGTTGGAGACAATATACCTGTCGCCTTCAGCCGGTGTCGGCGGGGGTGCGGTCAGCTCTGCCGAGATCACCGCCAGTTGAACGATGGCATCGAGCTGGCGCAACGCCTCGTTATGTGTGACGTGTTTTTGCGCCTGCGAGGGCTGGATATAAGGCATGGACAGGATCGGTGAGGTCTCAGACATGCAGGCGGTCCTTTCGGGAAAATCGCTGGTTAATCCGCCGCACGTTCCTCGCTTGGCGTTAACTTCCGCAAAAGGCGGCGTTCGCTGAAACCCGTGCTTCTGCAACGGCTCGGCTCCATTCACATGGTAAACGAGGCCTTCCTCGATAGGTTAAAATCCGTGAGATAGGCCGCAGAACCGCCACAAACTCGACCGCCTCGTTGCATCGGGCACTGCCAGATGTTGCCCCAAGAAACGCGATACCTTGGGGGTAAAGATGCGGATGTCATTTGCGGCGCACGGCGCTGTGACGGCCACGAACACGAACGCGCTTGTCGGCGTGATGGATCTGGATGTGGTCCAGACCAGCGGCAGTACATACCTGTTCGCCGCGACACGCGGTGACGGCTGGCTGACCGTATTCGATCTGGGTGCCAATGGCGGCGACACAACCGAGGCTGACAGCTGGGCCATTTCGTCTGCCTACCTGCAACTTGAAAGCACCGACATTGAAATCCGTCAGACCAGCGCTTCTGGGTTCGAGCTTTATCTCGCGGGGCTGAACAGCGTCGCCCTGAGTGGTGTGACGGTTGCCGCAGGAAACGGGGGAAACACGTTCGGTGGCAGTCTTGACCGGTCGGCCTCCGGGCTCGATGCGGGCGACATCACCGAAATGGCGTTGTGGGAGGACGGTTCCGGTGGGCTCGTGGCGCTGCGCGGGGGCGGTTTGTCTCAGGTAACTTTCGGCAGTGGCAGCCAGATGACAAGCCAGACGGTTGCACAGGGCGGCGCCATGAACGGGCGTTCGGCGACAGACATCGTCTCTGCGACCCATGGCGGGCAGACGGTGGCCCTTGTCACCTACGGGGCGGACAACATGGTGTCCCTGTTCCGGATGGCGGGCAATGGCACGATCGAGCACATGGCAGACCTGGGTGCCGCCGACGGGTTGTGGGCGAACCGTCCGGGCGCAATGACAACAACCGTGGGCGCGGATGGCGCGCTTTATGTTGTCGTGACAGCGTCGGGCAGTGGTTCATTGTCAGTGCTGGCCATCGACGCCGATGGCGGCGGCATGAGCGTCGTGGACCACTTGCTTGACACGCTCGACACCCGGTTCGACGACGCAAGCTATGTCAGCACGGTCACGATCAATGGTCAGGATTATGTGGTGGCGGCGGGTACGGATTCTGGCCTCAGCCTGTTTGTCGTGCTGAACGGCGGCCGCTTGCAGCACGTCGAGACAATCGCGGGCAGCATCGAAAGCCCCCTCAACAACATCACGAACATCGAAGCGGTGGCGACTGCCACGGGCGCGCGTCTCTTCGTTTCGACCCAATCGGCGCCCTATCTGGTCGAATACACCATCACCCAAGACTCCCCCGGTGTGACACGGGTGGCTGCACCGGGTGGCGGTACGCTGATCGGGACAGGCGGAGACGATATCCTGAACGGTGGCAGTGGTGCCGACTGGCTGCAAGGCGGCGCTGGCGATGACATCCTGATTGATGGTGCGGGCAGTGACACGTTGCAGGGCAGCGGGGGCGCGGACCTGTTCGTGTTTACGCAGGACAATGCCACGGACGTCATCCTTGACTATCAACCGGGCGAGGATCGCATCGACATCTCGGCGCTGGGAGTCGTCGGTGGCGTGGAAAACCTGATCATCTCCTCGCGCAGCTGGGGCGCAGAATTGCGTTATGGCACTTCTGTGATCGAGGTTCGTTCTGCCAATGGGGCATCCCTGTCGGCGGCGGATTTCGCAGGTGAAGCGATCATCGTGGGCAACCGCCCACCGACCGACCCGTCGGTCTATGAACTGGCAGATCCAGTCCCCGACCCAATTCACCCGCCAACCCAGACGGCTGGCCCGCAACCTGCCGCGCCGATCTGGATTGCAGAACCGACCTTTGCAATGCCCGACCCTGCCGGATCCATTCAGGGCGGTGCGGGGCCCGAGCAGACCAATGGCACGACCGGGGATGACGTGATCTTTGGCAATGCCGGGAACGACACGATTGTCGGCGATTTCGGCAATGACAGAATCAGTGGCGACGGGGGCGAAGACCTGATCAATGCCGGAGCGGGGCATGACCTCGTGTTTGGCGGTATTGGTTTCGACACGATAGACGGTCGGGTCGGACATGACACGCTGGTCGGCGGCGGCAATGCCGACTCCATTTACGGCGGCGCGGGAAATGACATCCTGATCGGTGGCGACGGGTTCGACCAGCTTTTCGGCGAAGACGGAAATGACAGCATGTGGGGCGGGGACACCGCTGACCGCCTGTTCGGTGGCACGGGTGATGACTGGATGAGTGCGGGCATCAATTTCGGCATGACGGTCGATGGTCTCTGGGGCGAAGAAGGCAATGACACCATGTTCGGCAACGCCGGGTTCGATTTGCTTGACGGAGGCGATGGCGACGATCTGATGGATGGCGGCGATCAGGCCGACAACCTCTATGGCCGGGCGGGCAATGACACGATCTTTGGCGGTCAGGGCCTCGACCGTCTGTTCGGCGGTGCAGGCGATGATCAATTGATCGGCGGGTCAGGCAATGACGGACTTTTCGGAGAGCAGGGCAACGACACCGCATGGGGTGGATCGGGCAATGACAGGTTTTTTGGCGGTACGGGCAACGATATACTGATGGGTGAATCGGGCAATGACTCGCTGTATGGCGGTGCCGGGTTTGACACATTGGTCGGCGGCACGGGCGACGATCTGATGGCGGGGGATTTCAACGCTGACCGCTTTGTCTTTGAGGTGGATCACGGCAACGACACCATCCGCGACTTCGATGCCAACAACGCCTACGAGCTGATGGATTTCTCGAACCTTTCGATCTTCGACACGGTCAACAGTGTCCTTGCGGCGTCTCAGCAGGTCGGATCTGACGTTCTGATCACCACCGGTTCCAGCAGCTCAATCCGGCTGCTCGACGTCAACCTGGCCGATCTGGGCGCGGACGATTTTGTCTTTTGACATCAGGGGATGGCGCCGATCAGTGCAACCCACTCTTTTGAACCCTTTTGCGGATATCGAAATTCCGGGTAAGGACGGGACAGGGTGCAACGCGCACCAGGGCACCGTCTGGGTGAAGGGAACACACATGAGCACATTCGATGAAGACCTGTTTCTCAAAGGTCTTGAACAGCGCAAGGCAACTCTGGGTGCCGAGTATGTCGAGAAAAACCTGGCAGCGGCCGATGATTTCACCCGCCCCTTTCAAGAGGCGATGACCGCCTGGTGCTGGGGCTTTGGCTGGGGAGATGAGGTGATCGACGCCAAGACCCGGTCAATGATGAACCTGTCGATGATCGGTGCCCTTGGCAAGATGAGCGAATGGGAGATTCACTGTCGCGGCGCGTTGAAGAACGGGGTGAGTCAGGACGAAATCCGCGCTATCATCCATGTTGTCGGCATTTATTGCGGCGTGCCGCAGGCGCTCGAATGCTTTCGCGTGGCGCGCAAGGTGCTGAGTGAGGATGGCGCGGATTAATACCCCCGGTGCGGATCTACGACATTGAAAAGCTCCTTGCGCGCGACCCAACGCGCCAAATTTCCGAGGAACAGGTCAAACGAGGCCGCTTCCCACCCGTCATACACCGAAGAGCAGTGGGGCGAGATCAGTGTGTTTGGCGTGGTCCAGAACGGGCTGTCCGCGGGCAAGGGTTCTGTCTCGAACACGTCAAGGGCGGCGCCAGCGACCCGTCCGTCGGCCAGCGCGAGCAGCAATGCGTGGCCGTCGATCACGCCGCCACGCGAGACATCCGCGAGGACGACTCCCGATTTCATCACGGCGAACGCCTCCGCGTTCAAGAGGTTGCGCGTGGCAGGTGTCAGAGGTGTGCAAACAGCGATGAAATCGGCCTGCGGCAACACCGCGAGCAGACTTTCCGCTGGGTACACTTCATCGACGTGATCCATCGGGGCGGGCCGCGCGCGGGTGCCGATGACACGCATGCCAAATGCCTGCGCAAGCCGCGCGATGGCGCCCCCCGTCTGTCCCAGGCCCACAACCAGCAAGGTGGTACCTTTCAGGGGGCGCACCACACGTTCACGCCACCGCTGTTGCGCCTTGTCCGATTGCAGTCCCGGCACGTCGAGGGTGAAGTGCAGAAAACCGCCCATGACATATTCGGCCATCATCTCGGCGGCGACCCCGGCGGCATTGGTCACGGTGACGCGCGCCGCGTCCCAGACGCCGAAATGATCCGTGCCCGCTCCACCGTTGGCCACCCATCGCGGCCCGTCTGGCCCGAACAGTGCATCGCGTGGATACCCGTCGCTGCCGGCAAAGCGGACAGTGTAAACGATATCGGGGCGCAGCGCACTCAGATGCGCGGGGAGTGCCGCGTAGGACGTGCATTCCTCGACAATCGCGCCGGGGTGTGCGCTGCGCGTCCTGGCGGCAGCGTCTGACGTGTCAGCATTGTGAATCAGGATGCGCAGTGGGTCAGACATCAAACGCCCCGGCTATTCCAGGTTTCATCTTTTTACATTCTCCAGCAGTTGGCCAAACCCCACCAGCGGATCGCGGATGGCCAAGGCCGCCAAAGCCTCGAACATCATCGCCTGATTGGAACTGACGACGGGTTTGCCAAGCGCATCCTCCAACCTTTGAAGTGTCTCCAGACTGCGCATTTCGGTACAGGACAGCACGACGGCATTGGCCTCCGGATGATCCGCGCGCAGACCCAGTTGCATCACTGCATCCGGGTCCAATGCCCCCTGTTCATGATTGCCCAACGCCGCGCTGACCTCGGCGCGCGCCACCGTGTCAAAACCCATATCGGCCAGAAACCGGATCGCCAGTTCGTTGATCTCGGGCACGTAGGGCGAGGCAAAGCCGATCCGTGTCACCTTCAGCGCCCTGAGCGCATGCACCAGGGCCCCTGCTGCGGTGACGGTTTTCGCGCCGCTGTCCTCCTCGATCCGTTTTGCCAGCGCCCGGTCGAACGCGGGCCCATGGGTCAGGGTCGCCGAAGTACAGCCATAGATCACCACGTCCGGTTTGATCCCGGACAAAAGGTGCAGAGGCTCGTCCAGATCGGCCGTCCCAAGGCCTTGCATCTGGGCTTCGTCGGGCACAGCGTCTTCGTCATATCCCCCCATGCGCGCAACATGGATGGACACGCCTGCGGGGCGCATCATGGCAAAGTCAGGTTCGAGGTTCGAATTCGTGAAGGGTACCAGCACGCCGATGCGCGCCCGCCCGCGTGTGTCTGTCATGTTCGTGTCTCCATTTTCCAGCGTACGAGGTGGTCAATGGCCTTTCGCGTTGCCGGTTCCGGCCCGATGGTCATGCGCATCGCGTGGGGCAGGCCAGCGCCCTGCTGGCGGCGCAGGAAAATGCCCGTTGCCCGCAATGCGGCATCGGCACGCGTCGCGGCGTTGTCGTCCTCAAAACGGATGAGCAAGAAATTCGTCACACTGTCGAGCACGTCAAACCCGGCGTTTCGCAGCGCCCGACTGGCCAGATCGCGCAAAGACGATGTGGTCGCGCAGGTCTGACGCATATAGGCCTGATCCAGCAGCGCCGCGCGTGCGGCCACTTGCGAGGCCACCGTCAGGTTGTTCGGGTTCATCACCTTGCGCAGCTGCCCGGCAATCTGGTCCGGGAACAGCCCCCAACCGACGCGAAAACCAGCCATGCTGTAAGCCTTGGAAAAGGTGCGCAACACCACACAATTTGACCCTGCCATGTCCCAGCATACCTCACCCAAGTGGTCGGCAAATTCGCCATAGGCTTCGTCGATCACCAGCAGGATGTCGTCGCGCAGCCCCGCGCGCAGCCTTTGCAGTTCGGACTTCGGAATACGTGTGCCTGTCGGGTTCGCGGGATTGGCAACACACACCAGCGCCGTGTCCGCCCGCACCGCCGCCAGCAATGCGTCGACATCTACGCGGCACCGCGTTTCGGGGGCGGTGTCCAGCCGCGCATTCGCCATCTGCGCGGCGGTGCGAAAGAACGGATAGGCATGTGCGGGCGTCAGCACGGCATGATCGGGACCAGCAAAGGCGCGCGCGATGCAGGCGATCAGGTCCAGTGATCCATTGCCGCACAGGATGCCTTGCGCCGGTATGTCGTGCAGGTCGGCCAGCGCGCGGCGCAAGTCGGACCAGTCTGGATCGGGATAGTGGCCGCCATGGGCCAAAGACGCCGTTGCCGCCGCAACAGCTTTCGGGCTTGGCCCGCGCAGGCTTTCGTTCTGAGACAGGGAAACAAGGTCTATCCCCTCTGGTGCTGTCATGTCCGCCAGCGCATAGGGCGACATGCGCTCGATATGGGGCAAGGCTCGGGTCACGGTTTGTCACCGTAAAGGGCCACCGCTTCTGCACTCACCAACCCATCCTCGACGTCGCGCCGCAACGCGTGTTCATCGCGCGCGCAGGGTGGCCCGAACCCGCCGCCCCCCGGAGTTTCAAAGATCAGGTGTTTGCCCGCAGGCACACGAAACTCTCCCTTGCTGGGCAGGTCTGCGCCATCCGCGCCGATGCGGATACGCCCTCTGGCCCCGTCCAACCCGCCATACCGGCCCTTGGCCGGATTGTTGACGCGTTCCACCGACAGGAACAGCAGAAAATCCTCGCCGATTGACGAGCTGACCTCGATCCGCTGGCCGAGACCGCCGCGAAACTGACCGGCTCCGCCTGAATCGCGGCGCAATTCGCGGCGGTGGATCAGAACGGGCGCGGCGGCCTCCGTGGTTTCGACCTGGCTGCCCCAGACGCCGCTGGGAAATGCGGTTGCTGACAACCCGTCCAGGGCCGGGCGCGCGCCGGTGCCGCCGTTGAACACCAGTTCGATGGCAAAGCTTTCGCCGCCATGGTCCGATGCTTCGGGGACATTGCGCAGGGGCAGGTCGTACATGCAGGATGCGCCTTCGGCCGGGACCAGATCGGGCAGGGCCTGCGACAGACAGCCATAGACAAGGTCCGGCGTCATCTGTCCCAGCGTGTGGCGCATGGCGACGGGTGCGGGGGGCTGCGCGTGCAGGATGCATCCTTTGGGGGCCGTGACCCGGAACGGTTCCAGCGCGCCTGCATTGTTGGGCGTCTCCGGCCCTATGATGCAGCGCAGGGCAAAGACGGTATAGGCCGTCGCATAGTTCAGCGGAACGTTGATGCCTTTACCGGTGCAGGGGTCGGTGCCCGTGAAATCAACGCTCAGGTGATCGTCCGCGATTGTGAGGGCGGCGCGAAGGGTGATCTCGTGGTCATAGCCGTCCACGGTCAGGGCGTTGTGCCATGTCCCCCTGGGCAATTTGGAAATGGCGGTGATCGTCGCTGTGCGTGACGAGTCGATGATGTAGGTCGACAGCGCGTCCAGATCGTCGATCCCGAATTCGCGCATCATCTGGCCCAGGCGCGCCGCGCCAGCCTCGCAGCAGGCGATGAGGGCATAGATGTCGCCCTCGTTCGCGACCGGTTCGCGCGAGTTCGCCTTGACGATGTCCATCAACAGGGCGTTGACCTCGCCGGCGCTGACCAGCTTGCAAGGCGGTATCAGCAGCCCCTCGTCATGGATGTCGCTGCCCTCCGGACCCATGCCCAGCCCTCCGAGATCGACAAGGTGCGAGGTGCATGAGGTAAAGCCGATCACGCGGTTCTTGTGAAAGACGGGCATGAGCAGAAGGAAATCGTTCAGATGCCCCGACGCGATCCACGGATCGTTGGTCATGTAGATGTCGCCGGGTCGCATGTCCCGCCCTGGAAAGCGCGCGCACAAGGCCACCACCGCCTCGGCCATGGTGTTGATGTGACCGGGTGTGCCGGTCACGGCCTGCGCCAGCATTCGACCCTGTGCGTCGAAAATCCCGGCGGAAATGTCGCCGCATTCGCGCACAATCGGGCTGAAGGCGGCACGGATCAGGGCCTGCCCCTGTTCTTCGACCACGGCCAACAGGCGGTTCCACATGACCTGAAGCCTGGTGTTGGAGATACTCATGTATCGCCCCCTTTCTGCGCGGTTAGCCAGATATTGTGTCGCGCGTCGATGTCGGCGCGGAAATCGGCGCTGACAAGCGTGGTGGTTTGCGGCTCGACAATCAGCGCCGGTCCGTCAAGGCGATCACCGGGCCGCAAAGCGGTGCGGTCAAAGACGCCCGCCTGGCGCCAACTGTCCGAGATATTGCACCAGATCGTCCGTGTCGTGTTTGCGGCAATCAAATCGGCAGGGGGTTGGTCGGGGGTGTCCGTCAACGCGGGCGCGGGGGAAGAGATCGACAGGCCCCAATTCAGGACCTCGATCGTCATGCCGGGCACGCGCCTGCCGAATTGGCGGCGGTATTCGTTCTCGAACGCTCCCCTCAACCGGTCGATATCGGCGGTCGAGATCGCATCCGGCCCCAGTTCGATCTCGATCTCGTGGCCCTGCCCCTTGTAGCGCATATAGGCCACGCGCCGCTGGGTCAGTCCCGCCGACGGGGCACCGGCACGCACCACGGATGTGGCTGTGTCGTGCATGTCCAGCAACAGCGCATTCAACGCGTCCGGATCAAGCATTTCGAGCGTGGTGTAGTGGGATCTTATGATCTCGAACGAAACGGGGGCATAAAGGAACCCGACGGCCGAACCGACGCCGGGATCCCGTGGCACCAGAATGCGTTCGATCCCGGCGCGGCGGGCAAGGCGGGTTGCGTGCAGCGGTCCGTTGCCGCCAAAGGCGATCATCAGGCGATCCGACGCCTCCTTGCCGGACTCGACGGCGTGCATCCGGGCGGCACTAGCCATTGCCTCGTCCACGATTTCGGTCACAGCAGTCGCGGCCTCACCCGCCTTCATGCCCAGCTGCGCTCCGATCCCTGTCTCCAGCGCCGCTTCGGATGCGGTGCGGTCGATCTGCAACCGCCCTTCGGCAAAGCGGTCGGGGTCGATGTAGCCGAGCGCGATGTCCGCGTCGGTGACTGTTGCCTCGGTGCCGCCCTTGCCAAAGCCCACGGGTCCGGGCTCGGACCCGGCGCTGTGCGGCCCGACGGCGACGCGACCCAGCGTGTCCACCGATGCAATGGAGCCGCCGCCAGCCCCGATCTCGATCATTTCGATCACCGGGATTCGCACGGGCATGCCCGACCCCTTGATGAACCGCGCGGCGCGCGAGATCTCGAACTTGCGCGACATCTGCGGACGGAACCCGTCGATCAGCGACAGCTTGGCCGTGGTGCCGCCCATGTCGAAGGACAAGACCTTGGCAGAGCTTGTCTCTTGCGCGATCCGAGCGGCCAGGATTGCGCCACCGGCCGGGCCGGATTCGACCAGCCGGATCGGCAGGCGGGCGGCTGTGTCGAGGGTCGTCATCCCGCCGCCTGCGGTCATCATAAGAATGGGACATTGCAGACCCTGAGCACTGAATCGCGTTTGAATGTCAGCAAGGTAGCGGGACATCAGGGGCTGGATGTAGGCATTGGCGATCGTGGTGCAGAGACGGTCGAATTCGCGCGCCTCGGGGCTGATCTCGTGACTGAGCGAGATGGCGATGCCGGGCAGTCGCTCTGCCAGAAGTTCGCGCAAGGCCAGTTCATGCGCGGGGTTGGCATAGGCGTGCAGAAGGCAGATGGCGACGGCTTCGATTTCGGCCCGGTGCAGCGCCTCGGCAAGACCGTCAACGGCGGCCAGATCCAGCGGCGCAAGTTCGCGCCCCTGCGCATCCATCCGCCCCGCGATGGTAAATGCATGTTTGCGCGGCACGATCAGGTCGGGCTTTTCGATGTTGATGGCGTATTGGCTGTAGCGGCGTTCGTAGGCGATTTCGAGAATGTCTCGGAACCCTGCCGTCGTGACGGTCGCCACGGATGCGCCGCGCCGCTCGATCAGGGCGTTTGTGGCCAGTGTCGTGCCGTGAATGAACGTGGCGATCTGCCCCCATGTGACACCCGCCATGTCCAGGACAGTCGCCGCCCCCTCCAGCGCGGCATGGTCAGGCGCGTCCGGGGTGGTCGGAGTCTTGGTCGTGGCCACGATGCGGTGTGCGCCGTCCATCAGCACCGTGTCTGTAAAGGTGCCACCGATATCAATCGCCAGCCGGTATCCTGATTCGGAGGTCATTCTGGGTCGCCGTTTTCGAAAGGAAAGGGAGTCGGGGATGCGTCGCCCTCCGGGCGACAGATCATGGGCGCAGTCAGGTGACCAGGTCGCATCCCGTGTCGCGGCGCAGCATTGGATTGAGCAGTCCGAGTGTCATGTCACGGCTCTCTTGGCATTCCGTGGGTCAAGCTAGGCACATCCGACACATTCGTGTCAACGGATTGCGCGGGGCGTGTCCGTCTCGATTCATCATTGGAGCTTTGGTGCGATCGAGAGCTGAAACCCGGACCCGGGGCTCTCATTGCTTTCGCGCTGAAAGCGACGGCCGCCTGCGGTCGTTTCAAGGAGTTCGGCATCTTCCCTTGGAAGAGCCTGTGGTGCGGCCTATTGAATAACTGGAACCGTCATGGCTCTCATCGTACTTTCAGAACGACTGTCGCCCAGTACTTCGCTTGAAAGGTGCCTGTCGTTTTTCTCCGAAAAAAGACAGTGGTGCGGCTGAGAGAAGAAACCTAGAACCAGGGCTCTCATCGCTTTCGTGCCGAAAGCGACTGCCGCCTGCGGTCGATTCAAAGAGTTCGGCATCTTCCCTTGGAAGAGCCTGTGGTGCCCAGAAGAGGACTCGAACCTCCACGACCTTGCGGTCACTGGCACCTGAAGCCAGCGCGTCTACCAATTCCGCCATCTGGGCACGGGTTGGTAGACGGGCGTTTAAGGGCAGTGGCAGGGGCTGTCAATCCGATTCTGGCGCTGTGCCGGTGGTGATTTCGGGAGCCTCCGGCGGGGATTTTTCTGAAACAGAGAAGGGCGGACGCTGCGCGCCAATTTGGCGTCTTGTCTGCATTGCCGCTGGTGGGTAGACCATTGAGTGAACGAAAACGCGAGGAGCGGGTCATGTCCAAGCTGGTCACCATCTATGGCGGGTCGGGGTTTGTCGGGCGGTATATCGCGCGCCGCATGGCCAAGGCAGGCTGGCGCGTGCGGGTTGCGGTGCGGCGTCCGAACGAAGCGATCTTTGTCAAACCCTATGGTGTGGTCGGGCAGGTCGAGCCGGTGCTGTGCAACATCCGCGACGACGCCTCGGTGGCGCAGGTGATGCAGGGTGCGGATGCGGTGGTGAACTGCGTCGGCATATTGGCCAAGGACGGCAAGAACACCTTTGACGCGGTGCAGGCCGAAGGGGCGGCCCGCGTGGCGCGTATCGCCGCTCGGCTTGGCGTGGCGAAGATGGTGCAGATTTCGGCCATCGGTGCCGATGTCGAGAGCGACAGCGATTACGCCCGCACCAAAGGTCTGGGCGAGGCGGGCGTGCTGGCGCATATGCCGGACGCAGTGATCCTGCGCCCGTCGATCGTGTTCGGGTCCGAGGACGGTTTCTTCAACCGCTTTGCCGGGATGACCCGCATGGGTCCGGTGCTGCCCGTCGTGGGCGCCGATACGTTGTTCCAGCCTGTCTATGTGGACGATGTGGCCAAGGCCGCCGAGGCGGCGCTGACGGCCAATGTTGCACCCGGCGTTTACGAGTTGGGCGGGCCGGAGGTGCGGTCGTTCCGGGACCTCATGCACATGATGCTCGGTATCATTCGCCGCCGCCGTGCGATTGTGAACATCCCGTTTTTCCTGGCCGATATCATGGCGTTCGGCCTTGAGCTTGGCGAAACGCTTTCGCTGGGTCTTGTGCGCGCGCAGATCACCCGCGACCAGGTGCGCAACCTGCGCCGTGACAATGTGGTGAGCGACGGGGCCCGAGGCTTTGCCGAACTGGGGATCGAGCCTGTGGCGATGGAGTCCGTGTTGCCTGACTATCTGTGGCGATTCCGCCCGTCGGGTCAGTATGACGCGATCAAGGAAAGCGCCAGGAACCTGCGCGCCTAGGGGCAAGATTGATGGGTCCTGACCCTAGGTATAGGCCCAGATGAGCAGGCCAAGGCCCAGGATCACCCGGTAAATCACATAGGGCGTAAAGCTGACGCTGCGCAGCAGCCGCATCATCAGTGCCAGTGCGCACAGGGCCGCCACAAAGGCGAAGGCCGCGGCGATGCTGGCATCGCGCGCCAGCGCCCAGTCGGCTTGCCCGATCACATCGAGGCTGAGCACCGCGCCAGAGGCGAGGATCACCGGGATCGACATCAGCATCGACAGCTTGGCCGCCCCGTGCCGGTCATAGCCCAGTTGCCGCGCGGCGGTGATGGTAATGCCCGACCGGGACGTGCCGGGGATCAGGGCGAGGCATTGGGCGAGGCCCATGAGGACCGCGTGTTTCAACGTCCAGTCGCCTGCGCGCCGCGTGGTGGCGCCGAACCGGTCGGCCCCGTAGAGGACAAGCCCGAAGATCAGCATGGTCCAGCCGATGACGGCGACGGATCGCATCGCCTCGTCCAGCCCGGTGACCTTGATGGCGAGGCCGACGATCAGGGCGGGGATGGTCGCGATGATCAGATACAGCGCGAGGAACGCGCCGGGGGTGTCGATGCGCCCCCGAACGAGACGGGTCAGCCCGAGGACGGCGATCCGAACATCGGCCCGGAAGTAGAGGACGACCGCGAGCAACGTGCCGACATGCACGGCCACATCAATGGCCAGCCCCTGATCTGGTGTGCCTGTCAACGCGGGCAACAAGATGAGGTGGCCGGAGGAGGAGACGGGCAGAAACTCGGTCACCCCCTGGATGATGGCCACGATCAGAAGTTGAAAAAGAGTCATGGCCTGCCTGTCCCTGTGCTAGGGTGTATGTACAAGCCGATGATTCTGAACGCAAATGCCTATAAAGGTCCGATTCGGACCTAAAATCAGCAGGAAACCGGGTGCGAGCGGCCAATTTCCCGAAAATAATCTCCTATTAGGTCAGCAATGCTGCCTTTTATTCCACCGCAAGATCATTTATGCGGCCTGAACCCATCCGTGAATGGCAGGAGACGACCATGGCCGAGCAGCCGATGCTGAAATTTACCAAGATCAAACGTGTCATGCCCGAAAAGCGTGACGCAGAGATACGCCGTGCGGATTTCAACGAGATTTATGCTGAGTACGCCGCTGCCAAGGCCGCAGAGCAGGCGAGCCGCTGTTCGCAGTGCGGTGTGCCGTATTGCCAGACCCATTGCCCGCTGCACAACAACATCCCCGACTGGCTGCGCCTGACCGCCGAGGGGCGGTTGCAGGAGGCCTATGAGATGTCGCAGGCGACCAATACCTTTCCCGAAATCTGCGGCCGCATCTGCCCGCAGGACCGTCTGTGCGAGGGCAATTGCGTGATCGAACAGTCCGGCCACGGCACTGTCACCATCGGGTCGGTCGAGAAATACATCACCGATACCGCCTGGGAAAAGGGCTGGGTGCAGCCGATCAGTCCCGCCGTTGAGCGCGGTGAATCGGTCGGGATCATCGGCGCTGGCCCCGGTGGTCTGGCCGCCGCCGACGTGCTGCGCCGGGCCGGGGTGCAGGTCACGGTCTATGACCGCTATGACCGCGCGGGCGGTTTGCTGACCTATGGCATCCCCGGTTTCAAGCTGGAAAAGGACGTGGTGATGCGCCGCAACGAGCAGCTTGAACAGGGCGGGGTCAAATTCGAGCTGAACTGCGACGTGGATGCGGACATCTTCGCCTCCATCCGGGCGGAACATGATGCGGTGATCATCGCCACCGGTGTCTATAAAAGCCGTGATCTTACAATGCCTAACGGAGATGTGGCCGGTATCGAGAAAGCCATCGATTTCCTGACGGCCAGCAATCGCAAGAGCTTTGGCGATGCGGTGCCCGACTTCGACTCGGGCCGTCTGAATGCCGAAGGCAAGCGCGTGGTCGTGATCGGCGGGGGCGACACGGCGATGGACTGTGTGCGCACATCGATCCGGCAGGGGGCCACGTCGGTCAAATGCCTTTATCGCCGCGACCGGGCCAACATGCCCGGCAGCCAGCGCGAGGTGCAGAATGCCGAGGAAGAAGGCGTGGTGTTCGAATGGCTGAGCGCGCCGAAGGGATTTACCACCGACGGTGACAAGGTGGCCGGTGTGATGGTGCAGAAGATGCGCCTTGGCGCGCCGGACGCCACGGGCCGTCAGGCCCCCGTCGTGATCGAGGGTGCCGATTACGTCGAAGAGGCGGATCTGGTGATCAAGGCGCTGGGGTTCGAGCCAGAGGCGCTGCCGGCCCTGTGGGACCAGCCCGGCCTGGAGGTGACCCGCTGGGGCACGATCAAGGCGGCCTTTACCACCGGCAAGACCGAGATGGACGGGGTCTATGCCGTCGGGGACATTGTGCGCGGTGCGTCGCTGGTGGTCTGGGCCATTCGCGACGGGCGCGATTGTGCAGAGGGTATTCTGGCCGAATTCGGTGCGGCGGCGATGGCGGCGGAGTAGCGAAAACCGGGGTGTCACTCCCTGTGCACCCCGCGTGCACCCCCCATGCACCCCCAGCGCGCGCAGCATCGGGATTTCGGCAACGGACAGGTCAGCAACGCTGACACAAATGGAGAGACGGAGATGGACAAGTCGGGAGGATGCCTGTGTGGAGCCGTGCGCTTTGACGCACGTCGGGTGCCTGCGACCTTCGGCATCTGCCATTGCGAATCTTGTCGCCGCTGGACCGGATCGGCCTTGCTGGAGGTCAGCATCAGGACCGAAGACCTGACGTGGCACGGTGCGGACAACATCGCCGTCTACACCAGCAGCGCATGGGCCGAACGCGCGTGGTGCAGGACCTGCGGCACCAACCTGTATTTCCGCCACACCAGAGAGGACAAGTGGTTCGGTTCCACCGACATACCCATCGGCGTCTTTGATGACCCGGACGGGTTTGTCCTGACCCACGAGATCTATGTCGATCACAAGCCGGACAGCTTTGGTTTTGCCGGGGATAGCCACAAGCGCCTCACCCGCGCCGATGTGCTGGCGCTGAACCCGGATCTGGAGGCGGGCGCATGAGGGCTGTCCTGACCCTTTGCACCGTTCTGGCGACCCCCGCGCTGGCGCAGGATCCGGATCGGTTCTATCCGCCCGAGGGGTGTACGCCCGAATTGACCGTGCAGTCGCGCAGCTGTTCGGTGTCCAATATCTATACCTGCGCGGCGGATCGGCCCGGCGAGAACTGGCGCATCGAGTTCGGGGTGAATGGGCCGACATTCCTGTCCAAGATCGATGACGAGACCCAGTGGCTGGAAAGCTATGACATGTTCCCGATGCGTCGCGAGGTGCTGATCCAGCCCGCGCCCGACCCGGCGAGCCTGACCGAGCTGCTTGAGACCGGCATCGACAGTTATGATTTCACGCAACGCGGCGAGTCCGGCCCGGTGCGTGTCGTCGGCTATGACCGTCTGACCGGCGAAGAGGTGGTGATCGACGGCGAGCCGCTGCTGGTGACCGAGTTCAGCGCCCGCCACGAAACCACCGACGGCGTGGTGCTGGAACTGTCGGGCAATGAATATGTGTCGGTCCGTCATCGCCGGTTCCTTTCGGGCACCTATTCCGGCACCGGCGTGAACGGTCCGTTCGAGTACGACAGATCGCCCGTCGATTTCATCTATCCGGGCGAGCCCGGCTTTTTCTCCAAGACCCCTCTTTACGACTGCGAGTCCTCGCTGGCCCGCTATGTCCCGACCCTGAAAGGATATGACCAATGACCGAACATGATGCCGAATGGGTTGCCCGCGAAGAGGCCAAGCGCGCCTACATGGCCGAAAACGGTCTCTATTCCGAGGCCGAGGAGCACAGCTCTTGCGGGGTTGGCCTTGTGGTCAACGTGGATGGATCGAAAAGCCGGGCGGTGGTCGAGAACGGTATCAAGGCGCTGAAGGCGATCTGGCACCGGGGTGCTGTCGATGCGGACGGCAAGACGGGCGACGGTGCGGGCATTCACATCCAGATCCCGGTGTCGTTCTTTTACGACCAGATCCAGCGCACCGGCCACACCCCCAACCGCGACCGGCTGATGGCCGTCGGCCAGGTGTTTCTGCCCCGCACCGGTTTCGGCGCGCAGGAGACCTGCCGCACCAGCGTCGAGACCGAGGCGCTGCGCATG
>CAZITF010000007.1:0-33374 GCA_964542095.1 uncultured Rhodobacterales bacterium | reverse complement strand
GCCAAAGCCGAAGCCGAAGGTTTTCAGCCCCATCGATTCATAGGCGACGTTACCGGCCAGCAGCATCAGGTCGGCCCAGGACAGGGCATTGCCGTATTTCTTTTTTACCGGCCAGAGCAGGCGGCGCGCCTTGTCGAGGCTTGCGTTGTCAGGCCACGAATTCAGCGGTGCAAAGCGCTGATCCCCAGCCGCACCGCCGCCGCGTCCGTCTTGCATCCGGTAGGTGCCCGCCGCGTGCCAGGCCATCCGGATCATCAGGCCGCCGTAGTGGCCCCAGTCAGCGGGCCACCATGGCTGGCTGTCAGTCATCAGCGCATGAAGGTCTGCCTTGACCCCGTCGAAATCGAGGCCCTTGACCGCTTCGCGATAGTCGAAATCGGGGTTCATCGGGTTGGGCGACTTGCCATGCTGGTGCAGCACATCGACTTTCAGTGCATTGGGCCACCAGTCTTCATTGGTGCGTCCGCCAAACGAGGTTGCGAGGCTCGCACCGTGCATCACCGGGCATTTGCCAACGTCATTTCCATCCATGTGTCTCTCCGATCAAGCTGTGTGTGACAACGACATAAAACCGGATCTGGAACGATTCCAGTCTTGCGTCGCGATTAGTTTCTTAGCGCATGATAGGCGGGCAGGCATCCAACGATTCGCTCGTTTTGCGCAGCCTTTTCCCACCGCATTCACCCGAACCATACCAAGCAAAATACATAATAATAAGTTGCATTATTTTATTATGACGATAGCTATTTATTATGAATAATCTCACCCTTCGCCAATTGCGTTATTTCGACGCCCTTGCCCGCGAAGGGCATTTCGGGCGTGCGGCAGAGCGCTGTGCCATCTCGCAACCGGCCCTGTCGGTGCAGATCAGGGATCTTGAGGAAAGCCTTGGCTTTGCCCTGTTCGAACGCGGGCCACGTCAGGTGCGCCTGACCGCGCGTGGTGAGGCCTTTGGCAAGCGCGTCAGCGATATCCTGCGTCAGGTTGCGGACGTGGGCGCATGGGCCGAAGAAGCACGCAGCGGCACGCTCAAACGCCTGCGTCTCGGCGTGATCCCGACCATCGCGCCCTATCTGCTGCCCCGGTTCATCGGCAACATCACGCAGGCATTTCCCGATATCGACCTTCATGTGCGCGAAACCGTGACGCCGCGCCTGATGGCCGAATTGCTCGACGGGCAGCTTGACGCGGCAATAGTGGCCTTGCCGATAGACGAGTCCGGGCTGACTGAACTGCCACTTTTTACCGAGGAAATGGTACTGGTACGCCCCGAACGCGATGCGGGCGCCGCACCCGTGCCCGCTGATGCGCTCGAGGACATGCGCCTGCTGCTGCTGGAAGAAGGCCACTGTTTCCGCGATCAGGCGCTGTCGTTCTGCAATATCAATCCGAACCGGCCGCGCGAGGGGCTGGATGGCAGTTCGCTTTCAACGCTCGTGCAGATGGTGGGCGCGGGCATTGGCGTTACCCTAATCCCCGACATGGCGATAAGCGTCGAAACCCGTTCGGCGCCGGTCTGCGTCACCCGCTTCGAGACTCCGCGACCAACGCGCACCGTCGGTCTGGTCTGGCGCAAGACGAACCCGATGGCCGACACACTTGCGCAGATCGGTGACATCGTGACGTCCGCCGCGCATCTCTGAACTTCATGCGTCGCCGAGGTTTCGCTAGGCGTGCAGCGCAGTCTCGATCGCGCCGGACAGCTTGCCGACCAGTTCGTCGATCTGGTCATCGCTGATGATGAATGGCGGCGCCAGAAGCACATGGTCGCCATTCTGCCCGTCAATCGTGCCGCTCATCGGATAACAGATCAGGCCGGCATCGAACGCCGCCGCCTTGATGCGCCCAGCGATCTTGCGTGAGGACGCAAAAGGGCTTTTGGTCTCGCGATCCTCGACCAGCTCAACGCCCTGAAACAGACCCCGCCCCCGGATATCGCCGACGTTGGGGTGCTGGCCGAACTGCGCCCGCAGTGCTGCCAACAGCCTGTCACCCTGGGTCTTTACACGCGGGATCAGGTTTCGATCCAGCATCGCATTGACCACGGCCACGCCCGCCGCCGCCGCCGTGGGGTGACCCAGATAGGTGTGCCCGTGCTGAAAAAACCCGCTGCCGTTCTCGATCGTCTCGAAGATATGGCGGGCACACAGCATCGCGCCGATGGGTTGGTAGCCAGCGCCCAACCCCTTGGCGATGCACAGAATATCAGGAGCGACCCCTTCCTGTTCGCAGGCAAACAGACTGCCGGTACGTCCCATGCCGCACATGACCTCGTCCAGGATCAGCAGAATGCCGTATTGATCGCAAATCTCTCGAATCCGTTTGAAGTACCCCGGTGCTGCGGTCAGTGCGCCCGCCGTGGCGCCCACCACCGGTTCGGCGGCAAAGGCCATGACGGTGTCTGGACCGACGCGCAGCAGTTCCTTCTCAAGCAGGTTCGCTGCCCTCAGACCATACTCGTCCAGAGTCTCGCCATCTTGGCGCAGACGGTATTCGTAACACGGATCAATATGGCTCATGTCGATCAGCAGCGGTCCGAACTGTGCGCGTCGCCAGGCATTTCCTCCCGCCGACAGGGCCCCCATCGTGTTGCCGTGATAGCTTTGCTTTCGCGCGATTACGCGGCCCCGGTTCAACTCACCCTTTTCAACGTAATATTGTCGGGCGAGTTTCAGCGCCGACTCCATCGCTTCGGAGCCGCCAGAGACCAGATAGACGCGATCCAGATCACCGGGGGCATGTTCGATCAACAGATCGGCCAGCGCCTCAGCGGGTTCCGAGGTGAAAAACCCGGTATGGGCATAGGCAAGGCTGTCAAGCTGCGCCTTGACTGCGTCAATGATGGTCCGGTCTCCGTGGCCGAGGCAGGACACCGCCGCGCCACCGGAGCCGTCCAGATACTGCTTGCCGCTTTCGTCATACAGATAGCACCCCTCTCCGCGCACAGCGGTCGGGGGTAACTGCTTGGTATGGCGGGGGAAAATGTGCGACATCGGAGCCTCCTGTTATGCAGCGCCCGGAATTTGTACGCGGCGGCCACCCTCTTGAAAGCTGTCAAAGCTCTGTGACCAGACGGTGCCGGGCCAGCGCACTTCCATCTCGCCCAGACGGGGGCGGTAAACGGCGGTGTAAAGCGTGCCAAACCCGGCCTCGAACGCGGTGGAATAAAGCGGCGGACGCAGGAACGCGCTGATGAACTTGTCCTCGGGGTCACGGTGCAGTGTCAGGCGGTGCAGCAGGAACCGCTCGCGCTCGACAGTCGCCGTGAACCGCGCGTGGCTGATCCATTCGACGTTTTCCTGATGGTTGGTTGCCACCGCCGCATGAGTGATCACGGCAGGCCGGTCCGGTGCCATCATCGCTGTCAGGTACCGGCGTTTGGCATCAAGCACGGTGACGTTATAGCTCATGTGGGTTGGAATACGGGCCAGCACCTTGCCCGCCTCTTCGGCAGTCTCGCAGGTTTGCAGCACATAGCGCAGGATCAGAGGCACGCCGAACCCGTTGCCGATGATCCGTCGCCCCCCGAAAGTAAGTGAGATCGACAGGCCGGCGTCGTTCATACCGTCGACAAGACCCCAGAGACCGTCCGAGGTGCCGATCACCTCACGGTCCTGCCAGCCCGTACGCAGCAACAGGCAATCAAACGCGTTCGGATTGTAATCGTAGTTGCGCACCAGAACCGGCTCCTCGCCGGTCCAGATCGCCTGTGAACAACCCGACAGATAGGGCGGCGGGCAGTAGAAGCTGAGGAACCGTGCCGCCTGGTCACCGCCCCCGGCAAGTTCACAAAGCGTTTCGTACAGGGGCATCATCTCGGGCATGTGATGTTCGAGCGCACGGCGGCTTTCCAGATAGGACGGGCGCGCCTCATCCCCCTCTTTCAACCACCAGCGTTTGTAATCCGGCCAATACTCGGCAAACAGCCCGGCCCACTTGGGGCCGGGCGTGTCTTCGCGAAGGGCGCGCCAAAGCATTGGTCAGGTTTCCTTTACAGGATCTTGAACGCCGGATCGGCAAGGGCGGGTTCGGCATGGGCCACCGGCAGCGCCTTGCCGTTCACAGTCTGCTTAATGCCATGGATCCACTTTTTGGCGCGCTCGTTCAACTGGAAGCTTTTGGTCATGGACCGGCCGCGCGTCACAAGTATTCCGATGTCGGCACCTTCGTAACGATAGCTGCCCGGCTGCATGATCTGGAGGAAAAACGCCTCGTTCTCGGATTCCACGGCGCGACGGTGATAGTCGAACCGGTCAAAGACGACTCGCCCGTCCTCCAGCATCTTGTAGATGCCGGTCTCGGGGGCGGCGGTGCAGATGTCCACGTTGTCTTCGGTGTGCTTGATGACCATCTGCGACCAACTGTCGATCATGTCCGGGTTTGCCCAACGGTCATTCAATTCGGACGTGTCCAGATCGAATTTCTTTTTCGAGAATTCGAGCAGGTGGAACAGGAACAGCGGCGCATCCGCATGGGCGAACGCGGCGTGGTTGGTCATCGACGACGCCCCCGTGATGCGCGGGTTCAATTCGCCCAGCCACAGGTCTCCGGTTTTCTTGTCGATCAGGAAATCCAGCTCGAAATAACCGCGATAACCCTCTTTGCGCAGTTGCTCGCCGAATTTGAAGGTCAACTCGCGCGCCTTCTGACGCACCTTGGGCGGAAAGGCCGTGGACAGGATTTCATTGCCGCACCATCCGCCACGATAGGGGGTCAACTCCTTGAAGCCGACCAGCTCGGCCATAAAGGAGCCGACGATCGTGCCTTCCTTCGTTGCGCAGGCTTCGATGGCCGATCCGCGGCAGTCAATCCGCTTCATGATCTTGATCTCGCCCTCGCCAATGATTTCATGCTCGTGACGGCGGAAATCGGCTTCGGACTTGATGAAAAACGTCGTGTGACCCGAGTCACCAAAGGCCGACTGCAAAACCAGATCGTGCCCGATCCCGGCCTTTTCGCAGGTCTCGCGCAGGTTTTCGTAGGAAGTGACCTCTGCCAGCACGTTGGGCACCGACGGCACCCCGGCCTTGTTGCCGATACGGACAGTTTCGATCTTGTTGTCCATCGCGGACCGCAACTTGGCCTTTGGAAACCACACCTGCGCGCCCAGTTCCTTGGACAGGCGCTCAGTCTCTTCGTCGAACATCAGGAACACGAATTTGGGTTTGCCGCCACGGCGCTTGATAAAGTCGATGACTTCCTTGTGCTGCAGCAGATAGTTGTTGATGTCCTCGATCGACTGGAACTCCGCATGCGGCTGTTCGGACGGGCAGAACACATTGGGGTGCTTGCCGCCATAGCAGTCGATATAGCAGATATACTTGAAATTCTTGACCCACTCATCAAGGCCCAGAAGGTTGAAGTTCGTCGCCGAGATGAAATAGATCGGGTCTTCGTTGCGATGAAAGAACCGACGGATTTCCGAGATATTCTTGAGAACTGTTGGCATTGTGTGGCCCTTTCCTATTCGGCTGCTGTTTTGAGTTTTTTGGCCTTTGGCACCCTTGCCAAAGCCTCTGGTGTAAAGACGCGCAGGCCCAGGTCGTGGCGGTATCCGTGGATTTCGCTCACATCCAGCGCACGCATGAAGGCGAGGATTTCGGTGCTGATGACCTGCCCGGGCACAAGGATCGGAAATCCGGGCGGATAGGGGATGATAAAGCTGGCCGACACGATTTCCTCACCGGCCTCGAGAGCCGCCTGAAGCGAGCCATCGAGTTCCAAGTAGTCGCAGTTCTTCTCGTCGTAACTCAGGTAATAGGCCGTGCGGATATCGCCTTCGGGTGTGACATTGTCGGGACGGAACGCATCGTGAAATCGGCTGAAATCCGGCAATGGCGGATAGTTTTCCGTCAGGTTCTTGACCCGGCGATCAAATGACAACCGCTCCATTTTCGACGCATCATCCAAAAGATCGTCAAGCTCATTGGCGATCTCGACCAGTACTTCGATCAGGTAGGCGACCGAGGACCGTGTCGTGCCGATATTCGTCATGAACAGCACGGTATTGCGCGAGGTCTTGTTGATCTGGATGCCATATCGGTCCATCAGGACATCGTTCTTGAACGTATCGCCATCCCATCCGGTGCCACCGACCGACAGCGTGACCCGGGTCGCATCAAGGACGAAATCGTCCTGCGCCCAGCAATCCCACATGTCCGTCCAGCCCTGTTCGTTGTCGTAATAGCTGGTCACGCCACTTTGCCGGTGATGTTCGGGGATCATGTCGCCCGCCGTCAGTACCTTGAAATACTTTTGCAGCAAGGGGTGCGATGAAATCGCGCGGCGCATCGACATGGCCGCCTCGATCTGGCGCTGCACAAATTCGAACCCTTCCAGTTCAACCTGACGTCGCCCGACATCAAGCGAGGCGATGATCTGGTAGTTCGGCGAAGTCGAGGTGTGGGTCATATAGGCTTCGTGAAAACTCTGTTCGACTTCGCCTTTGAAGTCCTGATCATTCACGTGGATCATTGACCCCTGACGCAGGGAGGTCAGTGTCTTGTGTGTCGATTGGGTCGCATAGACCCTGATCCGCGCGTTTGGCGGGGCGATCAGCCTCGTGTCCAGCAGCTCCTCATCACTCGCATCGGCCAATTTCTTTTGCTGGGCGTCGTAGGCCGCCTTGTGATCGTCGGTGCGCAGGCGTTTGCGCAGGTTGTTGGCCGTGCGCATGCCGGTGCGCTGGCGATAGGTCGGGCTGAACCGGGCAAAGGCGAACCACGCCTCGTCCCACAGGAACACGAGGTCCGGTTTGATGGCGAGGCATTCCTCCATCACCCGCTCGACGTTGTAGACCAGTCCGTCAAAGGTGCAGTTGGTCAGCAACAGCATGCGCACCCGATCCAGTTTTCCAGCCGCCTTCAGTTCCAGCAACTGGTGCTTGATCTCGCGCAGGGGAACCGCGCCGTACATCGAATATTCATTCAGCGGATAGCTGTCGAGATACACAACCTCGGCCCCCGCCAGCACCATGCCGTAATGGTGCGACTTGTGGCAGTCTCGATCGACAAGCACGATGTCGCCGGGGCGCACCACCGCCTGCACCACGATCTTGTTGCAGGTCGACGTGCCGTTGGTGGCAAAAAACGTCTGTTTTGAACCGAACGCCCGGCTCGCCATCTCCTGGGCTTCCTTGATGGGCCCGTGCGGTTCCAGCAGGCTGTCCAGTCCCCCGGACGTCGCCGAGGTTTCTGCCAGAAAGATATTGGGGCCGTAAAACGCGCCCATATCCTGAATCCAGTGGCTGCGGGTGATCGACTTGCCCCGGCTGATCGGCATGGCGTGGAACACACCCGTTGGCTGCTTGGAATAGTTCACGAGGGCGGTAAAGAACGGCGTCTTGTTGCGCGCCTCGACACCGCGCAGGATGTTCAGGTGCAACTCCATGAAGTCTTCCTGGTTGTAGAAGACCCTCCGGCAAATCCCCAGATCGAGACCCGCTATATCCTCGACCGACCGTTCGGTCACAAGATACGCGTCCAGTTCCGGGCGCACCCGTGCGATCAGGCGGCACAGTTCGGGACCATAGTTTTCCGGTTGCATGGCATCGATGGTTTCGGACCCGCCCGCACGGTTGAGAAAGCTGTGCAGGATTTCATTGTCCAGCTTGGATTTCAGCACGAGGCCGGGACGCACGACGATGGCCTGGATGTTGTGATTGAACAGAACGGCGATCAACGCATCTTCGAGGCTGGGCACAACCACGGCCTCGTAAGTGAACGGGTCTTCAACCCGGCGCATCCGCGCCACGTTTGATTTCAACCAGCGTTCCTGTTGCTCGCTGACACTGTCGACAATCAGCACTTCGAAATAGGGTTTGGTCAGCGCCCGCGCTTCGGGGGACAGCATGGCCTCGTCGTCATGTTCTTCCTTGTCTATGCTGTCGCGTTCCAGGGGAATACTGCGCCGCCGGTAAGCCCCGGTGGTCAACGCCCGCGTGACCCGATGCACGGAAAAGGACAGGTCCTCATAACTGCCGTGATCGAACAGGCGGCGCATGTGATCGAATGCGGCCATGCCGGGAAAGGCCCAATAGGGTTCGATCAGGGACAGGGCCTCGAAAAGCTCCTGTACCCTGGAGCGGCTCTTGGCCGATATCTTGGCAGGTGCGTTGCGAGCAAGCTCTGCCGCGATCTCGCGCAGGGCGCTCCATCTGTCGGTGCGCAGTTGCGTTGCCGAGTAATAGTCGCTGACGGAATCCATCGGTCGTCCTCCCAGATTATGGGCTGATCTGCGATGAATGATCCGTCAGCGTTTTGGCCTTTGGATCGCACGGATCAGCCGCTTGTTGTTTTGCCCATTGCGGGCGAAGCGTCACGGCCAAAAATCGGCGCACGCGCCGCCCGTTCGGCCTCAAGAGTTGCCGGCACATCCACGTGCAAACCGGCACGGGACCCCTGCTGTGGTACTTCCAACGGACCCAAGGTGTGCAGGAACGCATCTGTTCCGCTGGAGCGATCGTAAACCGAGAAGTCGACGGCCCGGTCGCGGTAGCTCTTGAGCACCTGACCCAAACCCTTCATTCCCGTTTCGCGCTGGCGGCGGACCATCGACAGGTCCACTTCGATAGGGAACATGTCTTCCTGGCCGCCGGACTGGTGCAGTACCAGCGAAGTCGGATCGACGACGCAGGATTTGCCGACGCCCCCGGCCCCAAGGCCGTTCACATCGATCACATAGCACTGGAACTGCGCCGCCGTGGCGCGCGCGATGGCCAGTTCGGCATCACGGTCGGTGGTGTCGGTCAGCACCGGGTGCAACAGCACCTCGACGCCCTGGCTGGTCAACTGGCGGGTCGTTTCCGGGAACCACATGTCATAGCAGATCGACAGGCCGAACCGGCCCACTTGTGGTACGTCGAACACACAGAATTCAGTGCCCGGCGCGATGCCCGCCTCATAAGGCAGAAACGGGAACATCTTGGCATAGCGGCGGATCACGTTGCCATCGGGATCGATGACAAGCGACGTGTTGTAGACACCGCCATTTTCGGGATGCGTCAGAAACATCGACCCCGGGATCAGCCACACCTTGTGGCGACGGGCGGCCTCGCAGAACTTGTCGATCACATCGTTTTCCTGCGGCAGTTTGAACCGCTCGAGCGGGCCAAACGGCGCAAGCTCACTGAACAGCACCATCTGGGTCCACGGAAAACGGGCCATCAACACGTCAAGTCGGTGCAGCATCCCATCGACATTGGGTTGCAGGGCATTCACGTACATCTGTACGCCGGCAATTGCGAAAGGGGTCATTCGTCAAGATCTCCATGCACGCAGCGCGGCCCGGGTCGGACACATCCAAGCACTGCTTTGCACATGCCCTACGCCCTTACGAAGAGAACGGGAACAGGTGAACTGCATAGAATGCACTCTGTCCGTACAGGTGCCGCCTGAATGTGCAGATCGCGCGTGGCGCGGCACAGGGTATTCATGGCCTTTCCCCTCACGCAATGGCTGCCTTGGACAGTGCGCGGCGCGCACGCCCCCGTTGCAGGAACACCACCCCGGCCAGAAGCAGCAATGCCGGCAGGAACATCAGGTACTTGCTGGGCTGCCCGACAGGACGCAACACCCGCAGCACTTCCTGATCCCAATCCAGCCCGGCCGTTTCCGCAGGACTGCCAAAGGACACATCGTCGATGAACAAAGTCTCTCCTTCGTTGCGGAACATCAGGCCCGCGTTTTCAAGGCGTTCCTCGCCGGTCGCCCCTTCGGGGATCGTCAGCACGGCCACGAATTCGATCGGGTCACCCAGATCGTTCACACCGGACACCCGCAAGCGCAGATCCTCGCCGACGGGCGTGGCCAGTGCCGCATCGGCGATCTCGGCTGGCTGCTCCTCGCTGTAGGGCGGAGACACCATATCCATCCAGAACCCCGGTCGGAACAGCGTGAACGCGATCAACAGCAGGGCTATCGTCTCGTAAATGCGGTTGCGCGCCAGGAACCACCCTTGGGTGGCGGCTGCGAACAGCAGCATTGCGATGGTTGCGACAATGAAGACAAATATGCCCTGCGCCCAACTCACATCGATCAGCAGCAACTCGGTGTTGAAGATGAACAGGAACGGCAAGGCCGCCGTACGCAGCGAATAGAAGAGCGCGACCACACCGCTCTTGATCGGATCGCCCCCCGACACGGCGGCGGCGGCGAAACTGGCCAGACCCACGGGCGGCGTCACATCCGCCATGATGCCGAAGTAGAACACAAACAGGTGAACGGCGATCAGTGGCACGATCAGACCGTTCTGCTGGCCCAGTGTCACGATGACCGGCGCCAGCAGGGCAGACACAACGATATAGTTTGCCGTGGTCGGCAGGCCCATGCCAAGGATCAGCGACAGGATGGCCGTCAGGAACAGGATGGCAAGGATATTGCCCCCCGACAGAACCTCGACGACATCCGCCAAAGCAGACCCGACACCCGTCTGGCTGACAGCCCCGACGATGATACCGGCGGTCGCGGTGGCAATGCCGATCCCGATCATGTTGCGCGCACCGGTTTCCAGCCCGTCGATCAGGTCGGTAAAGCCCATGCGCACGGCATATGCCAAACGGCCCTCACCGCGCATCAGCGCGGTCAGCGGGCGCTGCGTGACCAGAATAAAGATCATGTAGGCCGTCGCCCAAAAGGCTGACAGACCCGGCGACAGACGGTCCACCATCAGCGCCCAGACCAGCACCACAACGGGCAGGATGAAATGCAGACCCGACCGGATCGTCGGCCCCGGCAAGGGCAACGCCGTGACGGGTGCATTGGGGTCATCCAGCTTCAGCGGCGCTTCGCGGCTCGAGACATATAGCAGCGCAATGTAGACGATGCTGAGGAAGGCAAAGATGATGTAGCCCGCCGTGTTCGGGAACGCAGGCCGGATCCAGCCCATCCCGTAATAGACGGCGAACGAAATCGCGCTGATCGCGGCGATGGTGAACGCGATGCCGATCAGACGCTGCACAATGGGTTTGGGCACGTAAGCACGGGGCAGCCCTTCCATCCCGGCCTTCAGCGCCTCGAGATGAACGATATACACCAGTGCGATGTAGGAAATCACCGCGGGCAGAAAGGCGTGCTTGACCACGTCAAAATAGGGAATGCCCACATATTCGACCATCAGGAAGGCCGCAGCGCCCATCACCGGCGGCATGATCTGCCCGTTGACCGAGGATGCGACTTCGACCGCACCGGCTTTTTCAGAACTGAACCCCACCTTTTTCATCAGCGGAATGGTGAATGTGCCGGTGGTCACAACGTTGGCGATGGACGAACCCGAAATCAGGCCCGTCATGGCCGAGGATACGACAGCGGCCTTGGCCGGTCCGCCCTTCATGTGGCCCATCAGGCTGAATGCGACCTGAATGAAATAGTTGCCCGCACCGGCGCGATCCAGCAGCGATCCGAACAGGACGAACAGGAACACGAACCCGGTCGACACGCCCAGCGCGATGCCGAACACGCCTTCGGTGGTGATCCACTGGTGGTTCACGATTTCGGACAGGCTATTGCCTTTGTGCGCGATGATGCTGGGCATGTAAGGCCCAAGCACAGTGTAGATCAGAAAGACCGAAGCCACGATCATCAGCGCCGGACCCAAAGCGCGGCGTGTTGCCTCGAGCAGCAGCATCAGGCCGATCACGGACACGACGAAATCCTGCATGATCGGCGCACCGACACGGCCCGAAATGTCACGGTAATAGACAAACAGATAAAGCGCCGCCATGGCCCCGATGATGGCCAGCGCCCATTCCCAGACCGGTACGCGGTCCTTGGGAGAGCCGAGGGCTACAGCCCCGATCACACCCAACGCGACAATCGGAATCCACCACGTCGGCGTGTCGACCTTGGCACCGGTCATGAACAGATAGGCCAGTACAACCGGCACGATGATACCAAGGCCCAGCTGGAACTTGGTGCGCGCCGCCGGGAAGGCGGCGAAGGCAAGGAATATGGCAAAGGCCAGGTGAATCGACCGGCTTTCGGTGTCGTTGAACACGCCCCAACCGACGATGAAGGGGAAGGGCGAGGCGATCCACAGCTGGAACAGCGACCAGGCAAGGGCCACGCAGGTCAGGAACACACCGACCGGGCCCGTTGCACCCCGTCCGCCGGTATCAGACGACGCAACCAGCGCGTCCAGTTCCTCCTGGGACAACCCGCCGTGTCCGGCAGCTTCGTTTTCGACGGCAGCCGCTTGTTGCTGGTATGGATCGTTTGTCATGATATCCCCCGACGGCGCGTTGACCGGCCTGTGTTTGGATGTGTCGGTACGGCAGCAAAACCGCCGTACCGCATGTCAGTCAGTCAGATCGGCAGATCGATTACTCGATCCAGCCCTTCTCGCGGTAGTACTTGGCCGCACCGTCATGAAGCGGGGCGGACAGACCGTCTCTGATCATCTCCTCTTCCTTGAGGTTTTCGAAGGCGGGGTGCAGGCGCTTGAAGCGGTCAAAGTTGTCAAAGACGGCCTTGACGACCTCATAGACAACGGCGTCGTCCACATCCGCGGATGTCACGAATGTCGCCTTCACACCGAACGTTTTGGTGTCGTTGGGAGACCCTTCATACATGCCGCCGGGAATGGAGGCCGCCGCGTAGTAAGGGTTTTCGGCAATCAGCGCGTCGATTTCAGGGCCCTCGACAGGCACCATGACCGCCTCGACGGTAGACACCGCTTCCTGAATCGACCCGTTGGGATGGCCCACGGTGTAGATGATCGCATCGACCTTGTTATCGCCCAGAGCGGCGGCTTGCTCGGCAGGCTTCAGTTCCGAGGCGAGCGCAAAGTCGTCCATCGTCCAGCCCAGGGCGTCCATCACGACCTGCATGGTGGCGTACTGACCGGAACCAGGGTTGCCGATGTTGACCCGCTTGCCCTTGAGATCAGCGAAGGTCTTGATCCCGGCATCCGCACGGGCAATCACCGTGAATGGTTCACCATGGACAGAGAACACCGCGCGTTCCTTGTCGAACTTGTTGCCTTCGAATTCGGAGGTGCCGTTATAGGCGTGGTACTGCCAGTCGGACTGGGCCACACCCATGTCCATATCACCGGCCATGATTGCGTTGATATTCGCGATTGACCCGCCGGTCGACGGCGCTGTGCACTTGAGGTTGTGTTCGGCTGTGCCGCGATTCACCAGACGGCAGATCGACTGACCGACGACAAAGTAGACGCCGGTTTGGCCGCCTGTGCCGATGGTGATGAACTGTTCCTGCGCTGTCGCCGCACTGCCGGCCAGCATGGCCCCTGCAAACGCCAGATGTTTAAAAAATTTCATGGTTTTCTCCCGGATTATGTCGTTGGTGTCCGCCCTCCTTCGTGGAAGGGCTGTTTTTTCCGGGCGCAACGCGCGCCCTTCACTTTGTATTTGTCAGACGGTTTTCACAAAAACTCAACCAAAAGCTGCGCTGCGAGACACCGATCGGCTCCTATCCTTCTGATCCGCGACCAACAAAACGTCATCATAAAAAGCTAACTCTGTTTATTATTTTTATCAAGACGGTTAAATGAGCCACCTACTTCCGCCAAAGGATGCACGCATGAACACTGCGCAGACAGACGAAACCGAGCTTCAAACACTGGACCTTTCGGAACAAATCGAGGCGGCGCTCGCCATTGCCGATGGCGAAAAACTGACCGAGCTGCTTGACGGTGTGACCATCAGCGAAGCGTTGCGCGAAGTGCTGAGTTTCGCCGCAGCCGAACGGGACACGATGATCTCGCTTCTTTCCGCCGATCTGGCCTCCAGGCTGATCGAGGAAGCCCCGATCGAATTGGCCGGGGACCTGCTGGAACGGCTGGAAACCGACAAAGCCGTCGAGATTTTTGACGAACTCGATTCGGATGTGCAGGCGGACGTGATCGGCAAGCTCGATGAAGAGGATGCCGAAGCGATCCTGGCCGGGATCGACCCTGCAGACGCCGCCGGCGTCCGACGGCTGGCCGAATACCCGCCCGATACCGCGGGCGGCATGATGCTGGCCGACGCCTTCACCTTTCGGCGCGACCAGACGGTGGGTGCTGTGTTGCGCAGCCTGGCCAGTGATGACGAAGACCTTGAACGCTACAACGGGCAACACCCCTATATCGTCGACGGCGAAGGCCGCCCGGTCGGTGTCGTGTCCTTGCGCGGATTGCTGACAGCCAAACGCAGCGCCCCGCTCGAGGACATCATGATTGCGCCGCTGACGGTCAATGCCGATGCCTCGCTGGACACGATGCAGGAATTCTTTGACGATTATGATTTTCTGGGCTTTCCGGTCGTCGATACGGACGGCATTCTGGTCGGGGTTATCACGCGCACGGCCGTCGATGCTGCGGTACTGGCCCGCGCCGAAAGCGACAATTTGCGCCTGCAGGGGATCGTGGGCGACGAATTGCGCACCATGCCGCTGGCCATCCGGTCGCGGCGGCGGCTGGCATGGCTGTCGGCCAATATCGTGCTCAACATCATCGCCGCCAGTGTGATTTCGGCCTACGAGGAAACTTTGGCGGCCGTGATCGCCATCGCAGTGTTCCTGCCCATGGTGTCGGACATGAGCGGCTGTTCCGGCAACCAAGCGGTCGGCGTGACGATGCGGGAACTTTCGCTGGGTCTCGTGCGTCCCAAAGATGCCTTGCGGGTATGGCTCAAGGAAGTATCGGTCGGGGTGATCAACGGCATCGTACTGGGCATCCTGATCGGGATCGTCTGCTGGGTCTGGAAGGGCAACGCCTATCTGGGTGTGGTCATCGGCCTCGCGCTGGCGCTGAACACGGTCATCGCGGTGTCCATCGGCGGGGTTGTCCCGCTCCTGCTCAAACGGATCGGGCAGGACCCGGCGGTGGCCAGCGGCCCGCTGCTGACGACGATTACCGACATGGCCGGGTTCTTTCTGGTGCTCAGCCTCGCAACGCTCATGATGCCCTTGTTGCTGACCTGAACGGTAGGCAGACACAAAATAGGCGGGCCACAGGCCCGCCTTACGTGTCCGATATTGCGGGGCGCTTACCCGTGCAGTTCCGCCATCGCATCCGCCAGTGCTGCCTCGAAAATCTCGAGGCCCTCGGCAATGATTTCGTCCGAAGCGGTCAGCGGCACCATGATGCGCAACGCGTTGCCATGCATGCCGCAGGACAGCAGAATCAGTCCACGCTTCAGCGCATGGGCAATAACCGCCTTGGTCAGAGCCGCATCCGGGGTCGCAGTGTCGAAATCGGTGACAAATTCGATAGCCAGCATCGCGCCAAGACCGCGAATATCCCACATCCGGTAGGGGGCGACGCGGGCGCCGATATCGGCAAACCGGGCGCGGAACGTCTCGCCCAGTGCGGTCGAGCGGACCAGCAGCCCCTCTTCCTCGATCGCCTCGATGGCCGCAAGGGCCGCCGCACAGGCCACGGGGTTGCCGCCATAGGTGCCGCCCAGTCCACCGGGCATCATCGCGTCCATTACGTCAGCGCGACCAATCACACCGGCGATGGGATAGCCACCGGCCATGGACTTGGCGACGGTGATCAGGTCCGGCACCACGCCGGAATGCTCGACCGCAAACCATGCACCGGTCCGGCCGAATCCCGCCTGGATTTCATCGGCGATCAGCAGGATTCCATGGGTGTCGCAGATGTCGCGCAAGGCGCGCATCATCTCGAACGGCACCGGAGTGTACCCCCCCTCGCCCAGAACGGGTTCGATGATAATGGCGGCGACCCGCTCGGGCTGCGCATCGGTCAGGAACAGGTTTTGCAGACCGGTCAGCGCGTCCTGCACGGTGATCCCGTCACGCACGGACGGGAAGGGTGCGCGGAAGATGTCCGACGGGAACGGGCCAACGTCCTTCTTGTAGGGGCTGACCTTGCCGGTCATGCCCAGCGTCAGCAACGTGCGGCCATGATAACCGCCAGTAAATGCGATGACGCCGGGGCGACCGGTCGCGGCGCGCGCGATCTTGACGGCATTCTCGACGGCCTCGGCGCCGGTTGTAACCAGCAGCGATTTCTTGGGATGATCTCCGGGAGCCAGCGCGTTCAGCTTTTCAGCCAGCGCGACATAGGGTTCGTAAGGGACAACCTGAAAACTGGTGTGGGTATAGAGGTCTTCCTGCGCCTTGGCGGCAGCGATGACCTTGGGGTGACGGTGGCCGGTGTTCAGGACGGCAATGCCGCCAGCGAAATCGATATAGCGATTGCCCTCGACATCCCACAGCTCGGCGTTTTCCGCACGCTGGGCAAAGATCGGCGCAGCCGAAGCGACCCCGCGCGCAACTGCGGCATTGCGGCGTTCGATCAGGGCCGCATTGCTGGCCTTGCCGGATGTCGCATCCGGCACGACCGCGATGAGAGGTTTGCGTTTGCCAGCGGACGCGGCGCGTTTGGCGGCAGCAGTGGTGCCCTTGGCCTTGGACTGTTTCGGCATGGTTCAGACCCCTTTTCAGACTGAAATTCGCCCCCGGCCTATCCTGGAGGCGCGTTTAAAATTCTCATAATCCGTTTAAATTACCTGTCAATGGGGATTCGTCAGACCCATCGAAAAGGCTTTTTCACACAGACTTGGGCGCATTTAATTCGCCTCAAGCGGCTTCCGGGCCGCACCACTTTGCACTACCTTGTATCGACAAGATAAATTTCACACATGCAGGGGGCCGCTTCGTGGACATTGGCAAGAGGATACTGGCCATTCGCAAGGAAAAGGGTTTGTCTCAGCGGGAACTTGCCGCACGCGCCGGGCTGACCAACGGAACGATCTCGCTGATCGAGCAGAACAAGACCAGCCCCTCGGTTGCGTCCCTCAAGAGCCTGCTGGATGCGATTCCAATGAGCATAGCCGAATTTTTTGCCACGCTCGAGAACGGCAACGACACCAAGATCTTTTATTCGGCGGACGAGCTTACTGAAGTGGCCCCGCAATTCGGCGCGGCGGCTGTCTCTTTGCGTCAACTTGGCGATGCCACGACGCATACGCTGCAAATCCTGGACGAAACCTATCCGCCGGACGCCGATACGGGCCCCGAACTGCTGAGCCATGAAGGCGAAGAGGGCGGGCTTGTGATCGAAGGCGAGATCGAGATCACCGTCGGCGATGAGGTCAGGATCCTGCGCCCGGGCGATGGCTACCTGTTCGACAGTCGCCAGTTGCACCGCTTCCGTAACGTCGGCAAGACGAGCTGCCGGATCGTCAGCGCCTGTACGCCGCCGACCTTCTAGGCCCGGGCCTGCCGCGCTTGCGCCATGTAGCACAGCGGCAGGGACGCAAGGTAAACGATACTTGCCGCAATGAGCGTGGGCCATGGAAAGACAGTCAGACACATCACCAGAACCATCGCCACGACGATGGCAAGGGGCAGAAAGCTGCGCGGGATGCTGGCATGTTTGATGGACAGCGTCGGTATTGTGCTGACGGCCAGCAGGCCCACGCCCATGATGTATAGTGCGCGTACAACCGGCAGATCCGTATCCTGCCAGCCCTGAAGATCCATGTAGATTGGAAGCAATGCCAGACTGGCCAGCGCCGGGGCCGGAACCCCGACAAAATGATCATCCTTTTTCAGCGTGACCTCTGCGCTTTTGAGCGACAGGTTGAACCGCGCCAACCGCAACGCACAACAAACCGCCAGAACCAGCGTCGCCAGAAAGCCAAAGCTGGCATAGGCAGTTCCGATATAGAGAGTGTTGTACAGCAGCACCCCCGGCACGATGCCAAAGTTGAAGAAGTCCGCAAGCGTATCAAGCTCGGCTCCGAACGGGCTGGCAGAATCCAGAAACCGCGCTAGTTTTCCATCCGCCGCATCCAGAAACACGGCCAGCAGAATAAAGTAGAGCGCCAGTTCGACCTGTCCCTCAAGGCTCATCCGGATCGAGGACATACCCGCGCAAATGGCAAAGGCTGTGACCACGCTGGGAACGATATGGCGCAGCTTGATGCGGGATGTGGTCCTCATTCCGCCACCCCAGGGCGGACGCGCTTGGGGTCCCGCAAATCGGCCAGAACGGTTTCCCCGGCAACCGCTGTCTGCCCGATCGCCACCAGCGGCGATACGCCATCGGGCAGGTAGACGTCCAGACGGCTGCCGAACCGGATCAGGCCAAAGCGGTGCCCGGCCCCCAGCGCGCTGCCCTCTTGTACGAAACAGACGATCCGGCGCGCCACCAGCCCGGCGATCTGAACCACCCCAATGCGGATGCCGTCCGGGGCCTCGATGGTGATACTGTTGCGCTCGTTGTGTTCGCTTGCCTTGTCCAGCGACGCATTCAGGAACTTGCCATGGCGGTAGACAATGTTGGTCACCTTGCCCGCGATGGGCGCGCGGTTCACATGGCAGTTGAACACATTCATGAACACGGATACCCGCGTGACAGGCGCATCGCCAAGGCCCAGATCGGCGGACGGGATGACATCCTCGATCAGTGAAATGATACCATCGGCGGGCGACATCACCAGCCCCTCCTGCTGGGGTACGACACGCACCGGGTCGCGAAAGAAGTAATAGCACCAGATCGTTGCACCCGCACCCAGCCAGAACAGTGGCATCCAGACAAAGAACAACGCAACCGAGACCGCAGCAAAGATCGCGACGAACTTGCGGCCCTCTTTGTGCATGGGCACCGCAACAATTTTCAACATATTCATCAGCGGTCTTTCGTGTCCAAATGGGCAATGTGAGGCAGTATGGGTGCCACACATATTCCAATTGCGTTAAACTTGCACGTACAGGCACGTGGTCTGCTGTCTTTGTCACGGTGCATGCACTTTTCCAAGACTGGTCAGAGTGATCAGGACCTGTCACGGTTTCATGCGGGCGCAAACACTCTTCTGGCCATCTTGCTTGCGGATGCGGACATATCATGGACCGCACTAGCCATGACCAACCAGCCAAAGGAGGCGACCGGCGCCTGGAACGCTCCCGTACCCGCAATCAGAGGGCTGAAATAGCTGCAGCAACAAGGGAAAGGAATATCATTTCGCTTTCGCAGTGAAACGCGCCCGAGGGTTAAGCGACGCTGGGTTGCGAAAGGTCGAATCACCAAAAAATTGCGAAACCGGGCCGCTGTGGCCGGGGATCAAATGTCGAATTGATTGCGACAGGGATCCCAAATCTCAACTTGCGAAGACTGGGGGACAAATTGCACAGTGCGGCGGACGTTCGCGCCCGGACATTGCATGCGCTAAAAACTTACAATGTGCCATGGGATGGTTCGGTCCAATATTTCACGCGCCCAACCGTTGCCCCATGGCCGGTCAACCGACCGTTTGCTTGGTTCGCGCAATCGACTGTTCCATACCAAACCAGAGCGAGCGCGTTTCCATACGTGATTCTGCATGGATGTCATTCTCTTCATCGACGCGCAACGTTACGCAGCCGCCAACATGTCGAGAGCCCGCAGATCGTCGAGCGTTTCTTTGCGAGTCAGGGACATCGGATTTGGGATGACCAGACTGCCGCCGCCGGCAGCCGCGGTGCGCTGCCCAAGGTCATCTGCCGCCTTCTCAAAGCCGACCAATGGCACTCGGTAAGTCACTGGAATCCGAAACGACTTGGCCGATTTATAGTGGTCGCTGCTGGTATTTCCGGCCTCCTGAGCCTCGCGAAAAATCTGGTCCTGGTTCAAATCCGGGCGATCCCATTCGGCACTGCCTGCGTCAATAGGTTCTTCGACGCAAAAAACGCCATACCCCTCGTCATCATAGGCAGTCATGTAATTTGAAAAGTTTGTCATCCTCGTGGAACGGTGCGCGGGGTCGTAGTCGACAAGATAATAGGAAGGGTCCAAACTGTCGCCGGGCACCGTAAAGCAGTGGAAAATCTCGGGTAGCATATGGGTCTGCTGCAACAGCGTGTCCGTGCCAAACAGGATTTTTTCCGCATCGCGCGGATCACAGCCGAAAAAAGCCCGACCGTACTTGATGGTTCCGGCACCATGGTGGCATTGATGATTGGCCACATCAATCTTGATGTCTCCACACTCCAACACCACCTCAACTCCCGCATCAACCACCGCGCGCTCCATTGCGGCGCGTACGGTTTCTAGATTGGAACCGCGTGGATACAGGTTGTAGCGCGTTTCAGTCACCGCTTTTTTCTGCGCGGCCAGCAGCCCGTCCAGCAATGTTGACTGCTTCAGATCGACCGACATGTCCTGATCGAACAGAAGTTTTCGGCCTACAAAAGTAGCCATCTTACGCGCGTGTATGCTGAGGGATTTTGCGTCGCGCCGCAGGAATTTCCGGGTCATTCCACTCAGCTTTTCGCACAGTTCTGTACCGCCGTCGACCGCCAGAAGGTCATGAAAGCTGGACATGGCAGGCGAAGACGCTGCGACCCGTTGCGCCAGCAGGTCGCTGAACACGTTGGCACAATAGCTGGCACCGTAGCTGCGCCAATCCGGGATCGCAAAACCATCGGTCTTGTGACCGTTCAAATACGAGGCATATTTGAAACCGATATCCTCGAATATCCCGTCCCCGACCATTTCGGTCATGAAGGTCAGGTCTGCCTCTTCGAAGTTGTCAAAGAATTGAGGGCCCTTGTCGATCCAGAATTCGCCCCATTTCATTGGAGCCAGGAAACCACCAAGCGACTTGCCACGTTCCAGCAGCAGTACCGTCTGACCTTGACGAACCATGCTGTAGGCCGCCACCAGCGACTTGAAGCCACCACCGACCACAAGCCAGTCAAACTGAGGTGAATTGTCCATGCCTGCACTCCCCATCGGCGCTTCTGGGCACACCGCTCGTTTAAGTATATCGTCACCATATCGCAGCAAAAACTCCCATTCTCAAGGGATTCAAAGGTCGCAAATGAAGACAGTCGCTTTCCGCGCCGACAGTTCCTCGGCCATCGGTGTGGGGCATGTAATGCGTTGTTTGTCACTGGCGCAGGAGATCAGCGAGGCGGGTGGGCAGTGCCATTTCCTGTGTCGCGATCTACCCGGACATGTCAGCGACCTCGTTTTGAACCAAGGCTACGTGCGGCACATCCTGAACGGCGACAGCCCGTCAGAGGTGCTCCGGAAGTGCGAAGATCTGAGGGCGGATTGGCTGGTTATCGACCACTATGAGTTGGATGCAGATTGGGAACGTGCCGCGTGTCCGGATGGAACCGCCATCACCATCATTGATGATCTAGCAAATCGACCGCATCACTGCGCCCTGCTTCTGGATCAAAACCTTGGGGTCAGACAGGACGCTTACGCCGGGTTGGTGCCACGCGATACGCGGCTTCTGCTCGGTCCGCATTATGCCCTTCTGCGCCCTGATTTTTCTCAGGCGCGCGCGCGGAGTTTGCGTCGTCGTGCCGACGCGCGGGGGCTTGATCTGTTCATTAACTTTGGAGGCGCCGACCCCTGCGACGCAACGGCCAGGGTTCTGGATCGCCTTTCCGCACACAGGCATCAGTTTGACAAACTGACAGTTGTTCTGGGAGGGGCAATCCGCGACCCCGCTCCGCTAAGGTCGAAGGCGACAGCTTTGGAGGCAAACGTCATCATAAACGCCGCCGAAATGGCGCACCTCATGTCGCAGGCGGATTTGGCGATCGGAGCGGCGGGCACCACTGCGTGGGAAAGGTGCTGTGTCGGGTTGCCAACAGGTTTGGTCGTCGTTGCAGACAACCAGCGCCGTGGAGCGCGGGCCTTGAATGCTGCCGGAGCCGGAGTAGTGCTGGCAGATTTGAGCGCAGGAGATGATCTGTCAGCCATGCCTGATTTCCTTGCCCAATGTCGCCAAGATCGCGGTTACCTCATGCAGATGTCAGCGCAGGCCGCGAAAATGGTTGATGGAAAGGGAGCCGCACGCGTTGCGGCCGTCATGCGCGAACTTGGCAGCCACGATGGGTGATCTCTTGCGCCCAGTGACTGCCGCCGACAGCGCCGAGATGTTGCGCTGGCGCAATGACGCCCACGTACGCCGCCATGTGTTCGAACAGGATGTGATCCCCAAGGACGTGCACAGTCGCTGGTTGGACGGGATGCTGATCGACGACACCAAGGCCTATTTTGTCTTTGAACAGAATGGGGTCGCGTGCGGAATCGTCGGATTGACCGAGATTGATCGCATTGCCGGCAGCGCAAATTGGGGTTTTTACACGGCCCCCAATGCACCCAAGGGTAGCGGCACAGCGATGTTGCGCTTGGCCCTCAACCACGCCTTCGGGCCGATGGGCCTGCGCCGGATCAACGCCGAAGTGCTCGGTTTCAACACCGCGTCGTTGCATCTGCATGACAAGCTGGGTTTTGTCCGCACGGGACTACGCCAGCGACACCAACTTGGCGACGGCACATTTCACGATGTCGTTCTGTTTGCTAAGACCAGAGCTACAAAGACTTAGGATGTGCCCATGACCCCAGAAATCGCCATCGCCGGACGCCGCATCGGGCAAGATCACCCGCCGTACTGCATTGCGGAAATTTCCGCCAACCATAATGGTGAGTTGTCACGCGTGTTCGAATTGATCGATCAGGCGGCCTCGATCGGGGCCGACGCGGTGAAAATCCAAACCTACCGGCCTGACACGATCACGCTGGATGCAGACGGGCCGGAATTCCGCATCCAAGGCGGGTTGTGGGCCGGGCGCACCTTGTATGAACTGTACGAAGAAGCGCACACGCCCTGGGACTGGCACGGGCCAATCTTCGAACATGCAAAAAAACGCAATATCCCTCTGTTTTCGTCCCCATTTGACGTGACGGCGATAGATTTTCTGGAAGACCTTGGCGCACCGGCCTATAAAATCGCGTCGTTCGAGGCGGTGGACCTTGCACTGATCCGCTATGCGGCCTCGACCGGCAAGCCGATGATCATTTCAACCGGAATGGCCGATCAGGACGAAATCGCCGAGGCCGTCGCCGCTGCTCGTGATGGCGGATGCACCGAACTGGCACTGTTGCATTGCGTCAGCGGTTACCCCGCAGCAGCAAGCGATTACAACCTGATGACCTTGACCGACATGAGAGAGCGCTTTGGTCATGTGACCGGGCTGTCCGATCATACGCTTGGCAATGCAACGACTGTGGCCTCAGTCGCGCTGGGGGCGTCAATTATCGAAAAACACTTTACCTTGAACCGGGCCGGCGGTGGCCCGGATGACAGCTTTTCCCTGGAACCGAACGAATTCGGCGCATTGTGCCGCGATGCGCGCTGCGCATGGGAGGCCGTGGGGCGCGTAGACTACGGCCTGAAATCAAGCGAACAGGGCAATATCCAGTTTCGCCGTTCGCTCTATTTCGTGCAGGACGTGGCGGCGGGCGCGACAATCACCGCAGCCTCGGTGCGCTCCGTGCGCCCCGGCTACGGACTGGCACCCAAGCATCTGGATACGGTGATCGGAAAGCGCGCGGCGCGCGACGTCCGCGCCAATACCCCGGTCAGCCTGGACTGTCTGTCAGACTGAACAATCCCGCCTCAGAAAGCATATCCGCCAGGTCAGCCAGCATCTCGAAATCTTCTCCCAAGATGTCGCACAGCGCCATGAGGTCGTGGGAACCATCCGCATAAGCAATCAGGTTGCGCATCGGCATGGCGCTTGCCGCTGATCCGACCTTGGACAGGTTGGAATAAAGTCCCCGCCGACCCAATTGGGGTTCACCCAGCACCAGAGTTTTGGGCACGGTGTTGCGCTCCAAGATGCGCAGAATGCGGCGGTGCGTGGCCAGCGCCGCGGTCAATCCGGCCGGCGTGACAAGGCTCAGATCGTCCAGCGACGTATGGTATTCCGGAAATGTGCCGTATTTGCTGTTCATCACTGAACAGACCGGCAAATCAACGCCCGGCGCGCAATACTGCCTCTCGTCGCTGCCGCGCTGCAAAAAGCTGTAACGGTCAAAATCGGTACCCTTTAGAGCAATCAGTGCAGCGCGATCAGCTAACGTATCGCCTGCACGCGAAGGCATGTAAGATCGCGCGCGCTCATCCCCTACGCAGGTCAGCACAAAACCTGCGCGCACCGAGGCGCGTAACTGGTCAAGGTTGCGACTGATATAGACGAGCGCCCCGATCGTTTCGGGGACGAACACAAAACGGTACGTGTATTTTCGTCGTGCCTCCGCAGTGACAATGCGGGCCAGCGTGTGTGCCAGCACGGGCCCGGACAACTCGTTATTGGCCATCGAGGGATGGCAGACATAGGTGGAAAACAGGATTTCCTGCGCGCTTTCCCCCGGTATCACGAGATCGGCATAGGTCAGCACACCGTCAAAGTGTTCGGTGTCGATCACGACCTGATACTCCCCCTCGGGAAGGCTGTCTCGCTCGGTCTGGCTCAGGCAAAATCCCCAGTTTTCGCCGTAATAGCTTGTTACATAAGGAATCGCGTCAGGCTGGTCGGGCAGTGAATGCAAATGCGGCTGCAACGCTTGCAGAGACAGTGTTGCGCGCTGCGCCTGCGAATACCCGACAAGATGCAGGTTATTTACCGCAAAGTCACATATGCGCTTGCCGTTCGGAGTCACGAGGTAGGCCGCATTCACTCGCCATTCCTGCGGAACCACCCAGTCAAACGCCTGCGTCCCACTGGGCACATCGTGCAGGGTCAGATCGGGCAGCGCCTCGCGAAGTATGTTCAGCGTTTCGACAACACCCGCACCGGTGAGAGACCGATTGATGGGCCACAGCCTGCGCGCGAGGTCATGAGCCTGCTGGCCAAGGGTCGCATCATCGCCAAAACCAAACAGGTCAGCGCGCGTCATACTGCACCTCGAAATACAGCGCGGGCAGCGCACCCAGTGAGTGTTTGAAGTAGCCACGGTTGGGCGAATTGGCTCCGTCAAAGTCAACTGCCTTGGCCCCACGCGCCAGTGCGAAATCAACAATGTAGAAATATAGCATTGTGCCGCCATACCGGGTGTCCCCGGTTCCGATGATCGGGACGTGCCAGACACCATCTAGATCTTCGAACACGAACGCCATGGCGACCGCCACGCCTTCCGCATCGCGCACCGCCAGAATATGGCCACAACCCTGATCCCGGAAATACTGGATATAGGAGGCAAAAAGCGCGGCCTCTTGCGCAGGCACCGTCGCGGACTGGCGTGCGAATGTTTCGGTGTAAAGCGCGAACATTTCGTCCACCCTGCCATCCGCGGTCGGGCGCAGCCCTTCGCGTTCGGACGCATACCTTTCTTCCTGCCGCCGTGCGGATCGGCTGCCCGCGCGAATATCTTCGGTCGTTGCACTCTCCAGCGACAGAATAGCGGTATAGCGGGGCGTCAACCGACAACGGGGTTTGTCCGCGTCATGATAATGCGCCCAGTCATAACCGCGCACATCCCAAAGATCGGGCGACAACGAAAAATGAAAATGCGGCTCCGCCCGGGCCAGTTCCGTCACAGCTTGTTCGGCCAGATCAATCTCGTACTGGATCGTTTTCGCCATGCCGCCTTTAGAGATTTCATCATAAAAAATCGGCCCCTGCCGATAGCACCACGGCAAGGGCGCAGCATCGATCACCGGCAATCCCATGATGCAGATATTGCCGCGAAACAGCCCGTAAAGGCGAAACGAAACATCAAACAACGCCAGAAAATCAGGATCCAGAAACCGCGTGCCTTGAGGAGATCGCGCCAGCAGAGCGCGCCAAATGTCCAGATCAGCAATACGTCGCAGGTCGATCTTGCTCATGCCTCAGACAGTTCCAGCATCCAGTAGCTATGGCAATAGCCGCTGACCACGTCGCGGTCTGAAATGATGCGTTTGCTGTCTATTCTATACCCTTGGAATATGCGCTCAAGATCATCTTCCTGAAAGAATACTGTCGGTCCCAGATGTTCGAACACACCGCCCGAGAAGTCCCGCCAGCATTGCTTTTCCGCATCAAACGTCCCAAGAGCGCGACCGGAATTGTCCCAGTCATACCCTTGCCAGAATACCTGCGCAGCGGGTGCCAAGGCTGGGCGCAACCCTTGATAAAACCGCTCGACCCGATCCAGTGACGAGTGAGTCGTGGCAAGTCGGTCGAAGACAAAGTGAAATTGCGTCCGGCCGGGGTCAAACCCATCAAAACTCGCCGTCTGATATGTGATCGCGGGATCGGGGAACATCCTGCGGGCCGCTTCGATCGCCGCGGCACTGAAGTCAAAGGCCATAACGCGCGCGCCGTGGCTGGCAAAAAACGCGGAATGCACGCCTGATCCGCATCCTACGTCAAGAACGGTAAAACCCTCCGGAACGCCACGCGACCATCGGCGCATGAAATAGGACACCGCTTCACTGTAAGGGTATCGGTTCAGCTGCCCGCCTTGCGCGTAAATCGTCTCCCATGTGGATGGCGTGGTCATGTGTGTCTTCCTTTGCGCGTTCGTCTAGCAGCCCGCGTCGCCAGATTTAAGCAAAAATCGCCTCTGCATGCTTTCGATTGGCATCCGGAACATGATAGGGACAGCTAGCTTGAAAACCGAATTGGGATTGCGACGGATGTTACCTTGTTGAGTACATGGCGAGGCAAACGACATGTTGCCCGATATGAGGCCGAGCATGGCAAAAGTGACGCTTTTTACGGGGTCGAACAGGGTCGTACCGTTGGCGTGACTTCTGCCTTCACGCCGTCTCCAATGCCTCCGGAGACGCACCTGATCGTGGACGAGGCGACCCCCGCACTGACCGAAATCTGCGCGAGCAACAAAGCAGCGCCCAGCGCTCAATGCACCCGCACAGTTGTGCAGGCTGCCATCAGCTATAGGAACACATATACCTTTCAGTTCATGATGTGCGAAAGCCGCGGCGTCCATGCGTATGGTCCATGCACCGAATGACCGCTCTCATCTACAGCTATACCGACTGGCAAGCTGCGTTTGTGCCACAAATCATTGCAGCGCTGGCAGCAGAAGGGCACGACGCCCAACATATCGGGCGGCGCACCAAACCGATCGCATCCCCCTCAGTACGGTCCCTGAGTGGCTTTGCACCCTTTGAGCCTGAAGGGAATTTGCCGGTCCTTGAAGACCCGCAGGATTTTGAAAACCTCTATTTCCGCGACTACGCCGAACAGATGACCCGCTATTCCAAGGGCTTTGCCAAACGCCATCACAGTTTGGAGCGGACCTATGAATACCGCGATCATTTTCATCTGACGGCCCGCAAAATATTGGCCTATTTTGACCGCCATCAGGTGTCTTCGGTTCTGTTTTTCAACGTGCCGCATATGGGGGACGATTATCTGGTCTACCGCGTGGCCGAAACGCTCGGTCTGTCGGTGGTGATGTTGATCAATTCGCTGTTTCGGTCCAAATTCTTTTCCGCAACGCGGTTGGAAAATATCGGGCTTCTGAACCCGCAGGACAAACGTGAAGGTCATGCTATCGCCTTTGATGCGCTGGACAAAGAACTGCGCGACAGCGTCAATGTGTATATGGGTGGCTCCTATAAGGTCCGCGATCAACGCCCGCGACTGCGCGACGGCATCGCGCCATTGGCCATCGTGGCGACCCGTTGCCCCCGTCTGCTTCTGAAACCCGCAAAACTGAAACTGGCCCTGGAGGAAGTGCGCCGGATCCGGTCCAGCTTGGGCAAATTCCGCCGCGCGCGAACCGAAATCGGAAGCGGAAAGAAAGCGCAGGCCTATCTGACATGGTTGTCGGGACTGGAACGTGATCCGGCCAACTTGCCGGAAAATTTCATTTATTTCGCCATGCACTACCAACCGGAGATGACCTCGTCGCCGCAAGGCGGGCAATACATGGATCAAGCCCTGCTGATTGAGGAACTGTCGGCAAAGCTGCCACCTGGAATGGTTTTGGTGGCAAAAGAAAATCCTTTGCAAGCGAGTTATAATCGCAGCCCCGAATTCATCGCGCGCGTTACACGATGCGCCAATGTGATAATGGCTCATCCGCATATGGACACCGCTACCTTGCAAGCCAGGGCCGCGATGGTGGCCACAATCACAGGCACCGCGGGTTGGGAAGCGATCAAGGCTGGCAAGCCGTGCCTGACGTTCGGCTACAGTTGGTATCGCGCCTGCCCGGGCATCACACAGTTTACGCCTGAAACCGACCTTTCCAGTGCGATGCATGACCGACCGTCGCTGGAAACTACGCAATCTTTTTTGTCGCAGTTGATGGCACGTACCCATGATGGGGTAATCTATGAGGCGTTTCTCAAGGACTCATCAACAGAATATGTTGCCCAGAACCGCGAGAAATTGGCGAGACTGTGTGTCGACCTGATTCTGGCGCGCGCACCAACCACCTTCGGTTAGCTTCTTCTATGGTGCCAGACCGAGAACCCGAAACATCGCCTCGGCGCGGGTCCAGTCTTCGGGCGTGTCGATATCCTGCACCCGTTCGGCGGGCAGAACCGACATAGCGGATCGACCCCCCTGCAATATGCTGCGCCCATCGCGCCATGCCTCTGCCGTTCCCCAGTAAAACTGACCTGCATCATGAAACGCAGGCTCAAGGTCTTGTGACCGGGCTTGATCGTTTTCCGGTGCAATCATCTGCGCAAGGCCGCCACTGGTTTGCCGAAATGCACGTTGAATGGGATATGCAAAACGGGCCGCTGAAAACGCATAATCCGCGTCGGTTGCTTCCAGCAGCGCAAGGCCTGTCCGCAAGTCGCCGGCCGTCACGAAAGGGGCCGTCGCATACAGACAACAGACCTGCGTGGGGGGTCCAAACAGCTCATCACACGCATCAATCGCGTGGGCGATCACGGGCACCGTCCCGGTGAAATCATCCGCCAATTCAGCTGGGCGGGCGAACGGAACCTCAGCACCACAGGCACGGGCGATTTCGGCAATCTCGGCATCTTCCGTAGACACGATCACATGTTCGAACAGTGCGCTGTCCAAGGCGACCCTGATTGACCATTCGATCATCGGCTTGCCGCAAAACGGGAGAATATTCTTGCGTGGTATCCGTTTGCTGCCGCCCCTTGCGGGGATCACGGCCAGACGCATCAGGCCAGCGCCTTGGTCAATTCGGCGACAACGACATCCTGATCCGCATCGCTCATGCCGGCATATAGCGGGATGGATATCGCCTCGCGGTAATAGGCCTCGGCCTCAGGGAAATCACCCGGCTGGAACAGCAGATTGGCATAGTAGGGCTGCAGGTGAACCGGGATGTAATGCAGGTTCACGCCAATGCCACCTGCACGCAATGCCTCGAAGGTGGCAAGGTGACGGTCTGTCGACAATCGGATAATGTACAGATGAAAGGACGACCGCGTCTCGGGATGTTGCACGGGGCGCGACAGGGGCAGGCCCGCAAGCTTGACCTCATATTGCGCGGCCAGTTCCTGACGTCGATCCACGAAAGCCGACAGTCGCGTCATCTGAGCGACGCCAAGGGCCGCCTGCAACTCGGTCATCCGGTAGTTGTAGCCCAAATCAATCTGCTGGTAATACCAAGGCCCGTCGCACTTGTTCATCAATGCGGGATCGCGGGTGATACCGTGACTGCGAAGTTGGCTCATCTTTTCCGCCAGATCGGCGTTCTGCGTGGTAGCCACACCGCCCTCGGCAGTAGTAACGATCTTGACGGGGTGAAAACTGAACACCGCAATATCGCTATGGGTGCAATTGCCGACCGGTGCCCCATCATAACTTGCTCCGATAGCATGCGATGCGTCCTCGATCACGCGGATGCCATAGCGCCGCGCCAACTTGCCGATGGCCTTCATATCGCAACTTTGCCCGGCAAGATGAACAGGCACGATGACCTTGGGCAAACGCCCATCCGACGCAGCCTGTACCAGCTTTTTCTCCAATGCATTCGGGCACATGTTGAAGCTGACTGGATCAATGTCCACGAAATCAACGCTCGCGCCGCAGTAGAGGGCACAATTGGCCGAGGCAACAAAGGTGATCGGACTGGTCCACAGCACATCGCCCGGCCCCAGCCCAAGCGCCAGACACGCTATGTGCAGGGCGGATGTCGCACTGTTCATTGCAACGGCATGGGCGGCCTGCGTGGCTGAGGCGACAGCGGCCTCAAAGGCGGGCACCTGAGGCCCTTGGGTCAGGAATTCGGATTGCAAGACGGCAACAACTGCATCGATATCTTCCTGTTCAATCGACTGGCGGCCGTAAGGGATCATTCAGTATTTCCCGATCTTGTCTTCATTCCTGGAGATCCAGGCCTGAAGCGTTGTCACGCTCATCCATTGTTTGTTGTTGTCGCTGGAATAAACAAAGCCCTCGGGCACGGGAGTCCCGTCCTTGATCCGCGCAGAGCTTTTGGACCACTCGTTGATCACCGGCAGAATTTTGAAGTGATCCTTGTATTCGAACGTATATGGACCGTCTTCCAGGCCAATCATCTGTTCATGTACCTTCTCGCCCGCTCGAATGCCAACGACATCGTGCTGCGCATCCGGCGAAACCGCTCGTGCAATATCAGAAATCCCCATCGAAGGTATCTTTTTCACATAAATTTCGCCGCCGATCATGTCTTCAAAAGCATGCCAGACCAGATCGATGCCTTCTTCGAGGGTGATCATGAACCGGGTCATGCGAGGGTCCGTAATTGGCAGCGCGGGTTTGTCCTTCAGTGACAAAAAGAAGGGAATGACCGAACCGCGCGACCCCATCACGTTGCCATATCGCACGACTGAAAACGTGGTGTCGTGTTCCCCCACATAGGCATTGCCTGACACAAACAGCTTGTCTGAACACAGCTTGGACGCGCCATACAGGTTGATGGGGTTCGACGCCTTGTCCGTGGACAGCGCGACGACCTTTTTGACACCCTTGTCGATACACGCATCAATCAGGTTCATGGCCCCCATGACATTGGTCTTTATGCATTCAAAAGGATTGTATTCAGCGGTCGGCACGATCTTTGTCGCCGCAGCGTGCACCACGTAGTCAACTCCGTTCAGCGCACGATAGAGCCGCTCACGATCACGCACATCGCCAATGAAGAAGCGCACACGCGGGTCATCCTGATACATTTTGGCCATCTCCCACTGCTTCATTTCATCTCGCGAGAAAATGATGATTTTCTTGGGATTGTAGCGCTCCAGCGTCGCCGGCACGAATGTGTTGCCAAAGGAACCGGTGCCGCCTGTCAAAAGGATCGTGCTGTTTGTGAGCATATTTCAGTAGTGCCTTATCCGCGACGCTGTGGCGTTTTTTGGTAAGTAAAGACACTAGCTGCGCTTTTTCTCAGTTTCAACCGAACAACCTGCGGCGGCAGTTCGCTGTTTGGCCGCCCATCGACAACGCGATGCGCGACCACCAGGGTCCGGGTTAGAACCAGTTCAGTTTGTGTTAGCAGGGCGCTCAAATTTCGACGTGAAATCGAGTTACGGCCCTCCGCAGTCTTTGGCCGGTCGCCGTGATCTTGAATCGCAATTTGAGATGGTTGCGGGAGGCTGCTCTCAAGGCAGTTCGTCTGCCATTGCTGTTTTCTCGTCGATCCAAGCCATCAGCGCATGGAGTTCGGTCGCGAGGTCGATCGCCTTGCCGTCTATGAATATCTCGAACGCCAATCGGTTGAACGCAAAGAGGCCCGCCAGAAAGGGCGATCCATTGCGACCGCCTCGGCGATCACGTTACGCCCCCCCGCCCTTCTGCTTCGTGCGTGCCGAACGTGTTGATGAACAGCAGGTCCGGGCCCGACGAAAGCCTGGCGGCGACAAGCCCCACATCGGTCTCCAATGGGGCCGGTTCGAGGCGGCTGCCCCGCACCTGTGGCCCGAGGATCTGGCTGATCCGCAGGACAGGACCATCCGGCAACACCGGCACGTCCATGTCGCAGGGGCCTGTATCAGCGCGCTGGTGATCTGGACGGTGCCGCATCATCTCGGGCGGCGCACTGGAAGTTCGGTTGCCAACCGCTCAGGCACCGGATCCGTATCGCCGTTCCCCAGCACCATCGCGTAGCCAAGTTTCATCTCCGGTCTCTTCAGGATTGGCAGCAAGGTTGGAATTGGACCAGCGCACCTGCGGGCAGTCTGTCGGCACCGTCCGGCAGGAACATCAGCCCGTCCGCCAGGGTAAGGCGCCTGACGCGCCCCGAATTGCTGGCATCCTCGAAGCCGGCGATTTCGCGGCCTTGCGCACCGAACCCGGCCAGCATAGCGGGCCTGAGTTCGCAGCGCCCCGGCTGCGGCGGATTGCGGTCGCGGTGACAACATGGCATCTGGTGGAGGCTACGGCCGCTTCACCGTTCAGCGCACGGATCAAGACCGTGCCGAACACGTGCCATGAGACGTAGGCTGACAGTGGGTTGCCGGGCAAACCAGTGAGCCTGGCCAATACGCCCGTCGCCTCCGGTTTGCCGGCTTGATCGCTACGCCACAGAAGAGCGTCTTCGCCCGCCAATGCCGCGACGGTGGGCTTCACGTGATCCTCCTCGTTGACCGAGCCGCCACTCATTATGATGACAAGGTGGACCTGCGCCGCCATGTTACCCCGTTTGAGTGATCAAGCCCGCAAGATCATCTGCTCCCTGAGCGGTGGCCGCAATTGCCAAGTCTGCCGCCTCAAGGCTGGCCGCCAGCATCGGCGTGTTCCCGTCCCAGATCTGTTCCGCCTCGCGCGCGCGCCAAAAACACGACCTCAGTGCGACCGCCCGGCGCAACATACCCCGCAGCCATGGTGACCGCAGACGGTGATCTCGTGCACGTTCAGTGCCTCGACAACGAATTCCAGCGCCGCCAGCAAGTTCATATCCGAAGACTGAAAAACGTTGGCGAAATTGCGATGGACCAAGACCTCGCCCGGATCGAGGCCGACAACCACGTTTACTGGACCTCTGCTGCACGACTTGCCGGTCCAGAGGAACGCCGGTATTCTACAGCGCGGCAAGGCGGATGAAAAACTCGGACTCTACAGCGCGGCGGCGTTGCGATCCCGCCTGTTTGGGCGTTACGAGTTCAATCTGCATCGGACGTCTCTGCAAGTTCTTGCAGACCGCGTCGCGACAGCGTGTGTTTGGCCGAAGTGCGAAGAACGGCACGGGTCAGCCGGTCGCGAGCAATCGGCAAGAGGATAGCATTTTCGGTGACGAGGTGGCAGCGCACACGCCCCGTGAAAACTGTCAGAACCGCGAGGTTTTCGGGGGTCAGGTCATCTCCGGTATCAAGGTAACTGGCCAGCAAGCTCGTACTTTCGGCAAACCGCCGTTGCCACGCCGCACTGGTTCGAACGGTTTCTTCTCACGTTCTTTCGGGCGGTTCAGATCGACGTCAGGCTTGCGCCGGAAATCTGCGCCCCCTGACCCAGGCTCTCCACAAAGTCTCGCGAGGCTCGCGCCCAGTTTGCCTTTTCCATCGCCTGTGCGATCTTCGGGCGGACAGTGTCGTAGGGCAGTACTTGCCCCGGCGCCGTCGCGTTCAGCCGGATGATGTGCCAGCCGTGGCGCGATAACACCGGTGCCGGGGTCACGGCCCCCTCGGTCAGCGTGCGCCAAAAGAGGTTGCCTGTGATTCTCAAGGTGCTGCGATCGCTACTCAACCC
>CAZITF010000006.1:0-33662 GCA_964542095.1 uncultured Rhodobacterales bacterium | reverse complement strand
CGCACCGTCAGCGCCCCCCGCAGCCCCGGCCGGGCGCGCTCATGTGGCCCCCTCGCCGATGCCGGTCTCGCCCAGCCCCGCCGCGCCACCCACGCAGCAACCCGTCCCGCCCGCCGCCGCGATGGGCGGCCCGGATGCCGCGTCGCGCGGATTCCTGTCACAACTGGGCGCCGACAACCTTGGCGTGACGGATCAGGACCTGCCTGCAACCATGGCCCGTCTGGGGTCGGTGCTGCGCATCGCCATCGAGGGCCTGCGCGAAATCCTGATGACCCGCGAGTCGATCAAGTCCGAATTCCGCATTGAAAAGACCATGCTGCAACTGGGCGGCAACAACCCGTTGAAATTCTCGGTCAGCCCCGAACAGGCGATCGAGGCGATGGTGCTTCCCACCCCGCGCGGCTATCTCGAGGCGACCGAGGCGGCGCAGCAGGCCCTCAAGGACATCAAGGCCCACGAGGTCGCGATGCTGACGGGGATGGAGGCCGCCCTCAAGGGCATCCTCAAGAAATTGGACCCTGCCGTGCTCGAAGAGAAGATCAGCAGCGACAAGAGCCTGAGCGGAATGCTGAAAAGCCGCAAAGCCCGTTATTGGGAAATCTACGAAAGCATGTATACAGAAATCTCCGATCAGGCCGAGAATGATTTCCAGGAGCTTTTTGCCAAGGAATTCGCCCGCGCCTACCAAGAGCAGTTGGACAAGTTGAAATGAACGACGCCGATAGAGTGAGGGACGCCTGATGGCCTGGGACAGCAAGGTGCTGTGGACCGAAGGGCTGTTCCTGCAGCCTCACCATTTCCAGCAGGCCGACCGGTATACCGAAAGTCTGGTGGCGGGTCTGGCCCGCCGGGTGGCGCCCTATGCCTGGGGTGTGAACAAGCTCGAGATCGACGAAGAGGTTCTGAAGTTCGGCCAGTTCGCCATCACCTCCTGTTCGGGGCTGACGCCCGATGGCACTGTGTTTCGCGTACCTGCGGCAGAAGATCACCCGCCCGCTCTCGATGTGCCCGAAGGCATCAAGGATTGCGTTGTCTACCTGACGGTGCCGCAGCGCCGTCAAGGCGCTTTGGAAGTCGACATGACCGGGGCCGAACTGTCTGCCGCGCGCCTGCGTCCGGGCGAGTTGGAAGTGACCGACGTGACCTCGTCCGGCAAAAAGGCCGTGACCATGGGTGTCGGCAAACTGCGCCTGCAATTTGCGCTGGCCGTGGACGACCTGGCCGACCGGCTGTGCATTCCCATCGCCAAGATCATCGAGGTCAAACCCGACAGCGAAGTGGTGCTGGACAAGGGGTTCATCCCGTCCTGCATGGACATTCAGGCCGCCGCCGCGCTGAACGCCTTTGCGCGCGAACTCGACGGACTGCTGAACCACCGCAAGACCGCCCTGTCGGGCCGCCTGTCCGAAGGGGGTGGGACCAAGGGCGTCGCCGAAATTTCCGATTTCCTGCTTTTGATGTGCGTCAACCGCTCGCAACCGCTGATCCAGCATCTGGTCAAGATCGAGAACGTGCATCCCGAGGCGTTCTATCGCGTCTGTATCGAACTGGCGGGCGAACTTGCGACATTCATGGCCAATGACAAGGCCGCGCCTGAATTTCCGCCCTATGCCCATGACAACCTGACAGAGACGTTCAAGCCGGTGATCCGCACCCTGCGCCAGTACCTGTCTTCGGTGCTGGAACAGACGGCGGTTTCGATCCCGCTCGATCCGCGCAAATATGGTATCAGCGTCGGCATCATCGCCGATCGCAAGTTGCTGACCACAGCCGGCTTTGTGCTGGCCGTGCAGGCCGATATCCCGGCCGAGAACGTGCGCCGTCACTTTCAGAACCAGGCCAAGATCGGACCGGTCGAGGAAATTCGTCAACTGGTCAACTCGGCCCTGCCGGGGATTCCGCTGCGCCCGCTGCCGGTCGCGCCGCGCCAGATTCCCTATCACGCCGGTGTGGTCTATTTCGAACTGGACGGCGACAGCACCCATTGGGGCAAGATGTCGACATCCGGTGGCATCGCTGTACATGTGTCGGGGGAATTCCCCGGCCTCAAGATGGAACTGTGGGCCATTAGGCAGGGCTGAACACCTGAGAACGGGGATGAGATGAATGTCCGATAACGACCCATTTGCAGAACCCGATGATGCCGACCGTACGGTCATTCGGCCCAATCCCGGTGGCCGTCGCGATATTGCCCCCAAGCCAACCACGCCCAGTCCGAATTTTGATGCGACCCCGGCCACGCCGCAGGCCAACCCGTATGGCGGCGGCCAGCCCATGGGCATTCCGCAGGCCCAGGCCCCCGAAGCCAGCCTGACCGAACCCTCGGTCGAACAGGGCATGACCGGCATGAACCGGATCAATGCCGCCGCCGCCACCCTGTTCTCGCTGGTCAGCCGCATCCGCAACCGCGCCCAGCACATGGACCCGGAAAAACTGCGCCGCTCGGTCGTGGCCGAGGTGCGCGAGTTCGAAAACCGCGCCCTGCAGGCCGGGGTCGATGCCCAGGATGTCAAGATCGCCCGCTATGCCATCTGCGCCACCCTCGACGACGTGGTGCTGAACACGCCCTGGGGCGGCCAGTCTATCTGGGCGCAGCAGTCGATGGTCGGCACCTTCCACAAGGAAACCGTGGGCGGGGACCGCTTTTTCGACCTGCTCGCACGGCTGGAAAAAGAGGCCGCCAACAATATCGACCTGCTCGAATTCCTTTACATGTGCCTGTCGCTGGGGTTCGAGGGTCGTTTGCGCGTTGAACAGCACGGCACCGACAAGCACCTGCAGATCCGCGCGGGCCTTGCCCGTATCATCCGTGCGCAGCGCGGCCCCGTGGAAAAGGACCTGTCGCCGCACTGGAAGGGCGAGGACAAGCCGCACAAGGTGCTGTCGATCTGGAAACCGCTGTGGATCACGTCGGCCACGGTGGCGCTGGTCATGCTGACCGTGTTCCTGTCGCTGTCCTGGGTGCTCAACCGTTCGACCGACCGGGTGCTGGGGCAGTTGTCGGTGCTGGATTCCGGCACCGTGGCCGAGCTGTTTCGCCGCGCGCCTCCGCCGCCACCACCCCCCCCGCCGCCAGAGGCGCAGTTGAACCGGGTCAAGGGCTTTCTTGAACCGGAAATGGCCGCGGGCATTGTCGAGGCGTTTCAGGATCAGCAGACGATTACCGTGCGCCTTGCAGGCTCGGGTATGTTCGGTTCGGGATCGGACGTTTTGCAGCAGGCATTTCACGACCCCCTCAGGAAAGTCGCGGACGCCCTCAACGACACGTCCGGGCCGATCATCGTGGTTGGGCATTCGGACAATGTGCCGATCCGCTCGTCCCGCTTTCCCTCGAACCAGGCCCTGTCGCTGGCCCGCGCCGAGGCGGTCATGCGCAAACTCGCAGACCAGCTGGAAGACCCCAGCCGCCTGAAAGCCGAAGGCGTCGCCGACAAGGAGCCGATTGCCGATAACGGTACGCGCGAAGGACGGGCCAAGAACCGACGCATCGAAATCGTTCTCGTCCGGGAGGACGCCACATGATTCTTCGCAGACTTTTCCGTTTCGGCGCAGGCATCAACATCACCCTGTTCGTCGCCATCGCCCTTGGCCTGCTGGTCTGGTTCGCCGGGCCGTTTCTGGTTCTGGGCGAAAGCGCACCCTTTGCCAGCGTGCTGTCGCGCCTGATCACTATTGCCGTCATCATCCTGCTGGCGCTGACCACGATCCTGCTGATCATCCTGCGCCGCGCCAAACGCGAAAAGCAGATGGAAGAGGACATCGTTGAATCGGTTGACGATTCCGATGATGAAAACGAACTGGTCAAGGCCGAGCTGGGCGAGCTGAAAGGCAAGATGCGCGAGGCCCTGACCGCCCTGCGCAAGTCCAAGCTGGGCCGCCGGTCGCTGTATGAACTGCCGTGGTACGTGATCATCGGCCCACCCGGCGCGGGCAAGACCACGGCGCTGATCAATTCGGGCCTGAACTTTCCACTGGCCAAGACCACGGGCAAGGCCAGCATCGGCGGGGTCGGGGGCACCCGCAACTGCGACTGGTGGTTCACCAATGACGCCGTCCTGATCGACACCGCAGGCCGTTACACCACGCAGGACAGTGGTGAGAGTGAGGACAACGCAGGCTGGCTCGGTTTTCTCAAGATTTTGAAAAAGCACCGCAAGCGCCAGCCCATCAACGGGGCCATCGTGGCGGTGTCCCTTTCTGATTTATCCCTGCAGGACGAGGCCAGCCAGAAAAGCCATGCCGCCGCGATCCGCCGCCGTCTGCACGAGTTGCGCGAAAAGCTGGGCGTGCGGTTCCCGGTCTATATCCTGTTTACCAAGTCCGACCTGATTGCGGGCTTTACCGAATTCTTTGACAATCTGGGCAAGGAAGAACGCGAACAGGTCTGGGGATTCACCCTGCCGCTGCCGAAAAAGACCAAGGCCGAACTGTCCCCCGTCGCCGCCTTTGACGAGGAGTTCAGCACGCTGCTGGCGCAGTTGAACTCGCAGTCGCTGGAACGGATGCAGCAGGAAACCGACCACCAGCGCCGCGCGCTGATTTCCAGCTTTCCGGCGCAGGTGGCCTCGGTCCGCAGCACCGCCCGCGCCTTTCTGAGTGAGGTGTTTCAGGACAACCGCTTTGAAAAGCGCCATCTGCTGCGCGGTGTCTATTTTGCCTCGGGCACGCAGGAAGGCACGCCAATCGACCGTCTGATGATGGGCATGGCGCGCACCTTCGGCATTGGCCGTCAGGCCATCGGGACCGGGCGCGGCACGGGCCGCTCGTTTTTCCTTACCCGGCTGTTTCAGGGGGTCATGTTCCCAGAGGCGGGACTTGTCAGTGCCGATGACAAGGTCGAACGCCGCTATCGCTGGACCAAACGTATCGCCATCGCCGCCGCCCTTGCAGGCGGCATCGGCATGACCACCGTCTGGGCGCGCAGCTATATCGGCAACGCGGCGCTGTTGGCCGAAGCGTCTGAAAACGTCGAGGCCTATCGCGCCGCCGCCGCCCAGATTCCCGGCAGCCCGATCCAGGACAGCGACCTGCCCGGCATCGTGCCCGCGCTCGACATCCTGCGCGCCATGCCCGCCAACCCGGCCGCCGGCGATCCCGAACCCGACCGGTCCCTGACCTGGGGCCTGTACCAGGGCAAACAGATCGGCAACCAGGCCGGTCAGTCCTATCGCGCCGCCCTGAACGAACACCTGCTTCCGAGGCTGCTTCTGCGTCTCGAGGAACAGATGCAGGCCAACATGAACAACACCGACTTTCTCTATGAAAGCCTGAAAATCTACCTGATGCTGGGCCAGCAGGGGCCGATGAACACCGACCTGATCAAGGAATGGATGCAGCTGGACTGGTCCGTTGCCTTTCAGGGGGCCGCCCGCGACGAGTTGCGCAACAGCCTGACGCAGCACCTCGACGCCATGCTGGATGCGCCGCTCGATGAAATCGCGCTGAACGGGCCGCTGGTCGAACAGATCCAGGGGCTGTTGTCGGAAATGCCGCTTGCCCAGCGGGTCTATAACTCGATCGTCAACTCGCCCCGCGCCAAGGCGTTGCCGCAATGGCGCCTGACGGATATTGGCGGCCCGGCCATCAGCCGCGTCATCGTGCGTTCGTCCGGCAAACCGCTTAGCGAAGGGATCGAGGGGATCTTTACCTGGGACGGGTTCAACAATGTCTTTCTGGACGAGGCCCTTGGTGTCGCACAACGCCTGCAAAGCGAAAGCTGGGTGCTGGGCGCGCGCGGCGAGGCCGAACAGACCGAAACCGCCCTCATCGCGATGAGCCGGGATGTGCTCGACCTTTATTACACCGACTATATCTCCCGCTATGACCAGATCCTTGGCGATATCGACATCATCCCGATGGAAAGCCTGAGCCACGCGGTCGAGGTGACCAACGTGCTGTCCGGGCCGACATCGCCGCTGGTCAACATCCTCAACGCAATCTCGGACGAAACCAAGCTGACCGAGTCGCGCTCGGTCGATGCTTCGGCGCTGGCCGAAGGGGCCACCGCCGTGGGCGCGCTGGAGGCCCAATCGCTGCTGTCCAGTCGCGCGCAACTGCTGCTGGGTACGCTGCGCTCAAGCGTCAGCGCGGCGGGCGGGGACGCGGCACCGCCACCCCCACCGGGTTCCTTTGTCGAAGACCGCTTTTCCTGGTTGCACAGCCTCACCGAAGAGATCGAAGGCCAGCCCTCGCAACTTTCCGAACTGATGTCGCGCCTGACCGAAGTCTATCAGGAGCTGAACAAGCTCAGCTTTGCGGGCGGCGTCGGGGCAGGGGCCGGAGAGGCGACAGCCATCGTGCGGTTCCAGGAACTGGCCAACCGCCTGCCGGGTCCGATCCAGCGCTGGTCGACACAGATCACCTCAGGCTCGTCCGGCATCACGGCAGATGGCACGCGCGCCTCGATCAACGCCCAATGGCAGGCCCAGGTGCTGCCATTCTGCGAACAGGCGCTGACCAACCGCTATCCGTTCACGCGCGGGGCCAAGGCCGACGTGGCCATGGGTGACTTTACCCGCCTGTTTGCGCCGAACGGGCTGATCGACGGGTTCTTTAACGAGAACCTGCGCGACTATGTGGACACGCGCGCCCGTCCGTGGGCATGGAAACGGGTCAACGACACGGATCTCGGGATCAGCCCGGCCGTGTTGCAGCAACTGCAATACGCCGCCGAAATCCGCGATGCGTTCTTTGCGGGCAATCCGACCCCGGCGGTCAGCTTTCAGATCACCCCCGAGGCGCTTGACCCCAAGGCGCAGGAGGTCGTGCTGGATATTGACGGGACCGAGGTCACCTATGCCCACACTGCCGCCCCCAAACCCGCGGCCATCACCTGGCCCGGTGCTGTGGGATCGGCCCGCATCATCCTGCAGCCTGTGGTCGACAACACTTCGAATGCGATGACACGGGATGGGCCATGGGCCTGGTTCCGGTTGCTCAGCGCCGCCGAGGTGCGCCGCACCAATGTCAGCGACCGCAACCGGGTCGTGTTCAATGTGGGCGGGCGCATCGCGATCTTCCAGCTTCAGTCCGGATCGGTGCTGAACCCCTTTGCCCTTCCGGCACTGGGCAAATTCAGCTGCCCCAAGTCGTTCTGATGGCGGACGGGTTCGGCGCATTCGGCAAGTTCCCCGGCATGGGTGATTTCCTGCGGGTCAACCTGCCTGCCGGGTTCGTACAGGTCTGGGATACGTGGTTGCAACAGGGCATGCTGGATGTGCGCGAACAGTTGGGCGAGGCATGGAACGATTCCTATATGTCGGCCCCCATCTGGCGCTTTACCCTGCCCGCCGGAGCGGCGGGGGGGCACGTTGTGACCGGTATCCTGATGGCCTCGGTCGATCGGGTCGGGCGGCAATATCCGCTGACACTCGCGATCTGCCATGATGCGCCGAACACCGTCGTGTCGCATCTGGCCAATGGGCGCACCTTCGATCAGCTGGAAAACATCGCGCTTGACGCGCTCGAAGACAACAGCAGCCGCGACAGCGTGACCGCGGCCCTGGCAGAAGTGCATCTGGTGACCACCGGCCAGCCGACACCGGCCAGCCTGCCCTATGCCGGGCCCATCCCCTTTTCCAAGGCGCTTGCCACGCAGGCGCTGACCCAAAGCCACGGGCCGACACCGGCCATCTGGTCGACAATGATGCGGGACGACTACCGCATGCTCGCCACCGCCGCCTTGCCCGAAGGGCGCGACCTGCGCGCGCTCTTCGATCTCTCCCCAGCCCTATGGAGCGCATCAGGCGTCATGGCTCAAGAATGACTTCAATCCGCTATTCCGCATCCACGCATGTGGGTCACAAACGCAAGGTGAACGAGGACAGCATCCTCGCCTTGCCTGACCAGCGCATCTGGGTGGTGGCGGATGGCATGGGAGGCCATGCGGGGGGCGATTTCGCATCGCAAACCGTGGTCGATTCCGTGGCCATGATCGACCCGACACTGGAACCGGTGCAACTGTTGCACGCATTGCGCGACATGCTGGCCAAAAGCCACGAGCGGATTCAGGCGGAATCGGCCGCGCAGGGCGGGGTTACCATCGGCTCGACCGTCGTGACCTTTGCCATTGCCGAGGAGCACTTTGCAGCCTTCTGGGCCGGGGACAGTCGCCTTTACCGCCTGCAGGCGGGCGAAATCGAGATGCTGACCACAGACCATTCCTATGTGGCCGAACTGGTTCTGGCGGGCGAATTGTCCTGGGACGAGGCCGAACAGCACCCCCAGTCCAATGCCATCACCCGCGCAGTCGGCGTTGGCGAGGATCTGGAACTGGAAAAGATCCGTGGCCAGATCCTGCCCGGTGACCGGTTCCTTCTGTGCTCGGACGGGCTGACCAAATACGCCACCTTCAACACGCTGAAAAAGATCCTCAGCAGCGAACCAATCGAAACCGTGTCCGAGACCTTATTGCATCTTGCGCTCGAAGGCGGCGGTGCGGACAATATCTCAATCATCGTGATCGACATCCACTGAGATCGCAGATCACCGACGGACACCGGGGCGCGGACCATGCGTGGCCGGAAGAACAAAAGGGCCGAGCTGAACGTATGGAAAAGGGTGTCATTCCAATCATTCTGGGCGTGATGGGCGTGATCGTCATCGGCCTTGGTGTGTTGGTGTACCTGCAACTGCGCCCAACGCCCGAAATCCGCTATGAATCGGACGGTGACACCGAATTCGCCGGCCCCGCCATCGACAGCGGCGCGCGCATCGAAATCGAAGTTCTTCGGGCCCAGATAGAAGCCCTTGGGGTGCAGATCGAACGGCTGGAACAAAGGATGCTCGAGAACCGGGCCCCCACCAGCACGGGCCCGGCGGGTGGGGAGCAAGAGGGGGGCCAGTTTATCGGCGACGGGGTGGATTCGATCAGCGGCTCGCATGCGCAAGTGGTGCTGATCGCCAACCGGCGCAATCTGAACAAGGGGTTGCAGATCGCCTCGCCCTCCTATCTGGAAAGCGTGTTCGGCAAGCCGCGCGAGAACCTGACCTCGACCTGTCAGGGCATGACCAACGAACGCCTCGCCTCCAAGCTCAAGACCGAACAGGTCGGACCGGTGCGGGTGCGGATGCTGCAACCCGCCCTTGATTCCCTTGGCCGTGTCTTTGACCAGATCAAGGCGACGGACGAAAACCTCTATTCCCGCATCAACACCGCCGGTGCCCTTTGTGTACGCCACATCCGGGGGGCACCGGGGCGCACATCGACGCACGCCTTTGGCCTGTCCCTCGACCTGAACATCGATGGCAAGCTTGACCGGCTGGGCGACGGCAGGACCCAACTGGGCCTGACCATCCTCGCCGACTTCTTCCGCGCCGAGGGCTGGTACTGGGGCGCGGGCTTTTCCCGCGAGGACAGCATGCATTTCGAGGTCAGCCGCGATCTGGTCGAAAAGTGGGTCGCCGAAGGATTGCTGTAAGACGGGCGCGCCGGACCCGAATGCGCAATAAGTCTGCTTATGTAAAAAAATGGTGTTGGCCGGGGATGTCGGGTACTTCGAATACATCGACGAGCGTTTTGTCGACTGTGAGCCAAAGGGCATCGCAGGGTTCAAGAAGAAAAAGACCATACTCCTGACCATGCGCTACTACACCCGGATCAGGCGCGATGAAGACTGGAACGTCAAATTCGGAGATACGATCCGCTATCTGCAAAGCCTCGGACATGAAGTCATTGTCGTCGGAGACATCCCCAATTATTTCATCAATCCCGAAGACTGCATCTACGGCGACACAATCGAGGCGGTCACGGACCTCTGTTCGATGCCCAAGGCAGAGTTCGACGCGCAACTGGCGACATTCGAACCCGAAGTGTTGCAGCTGTCGCAGGATTTCGGCGTGCCCTATGTGACCATTCACGAACCACTCTGCGATGACAAGGACTGCAACATGGTCGTCGGCAACCAGATCATGTACCGCGACGACAACCATCTGAACATCCCCGGAAGTACGTTGATCGGCCGCCACCTGAGCACGCGATTGCGCAAGGTCATGGAGGCCAATTAGGGCGCCTCAGACCCCGTCCAGCTTGGCGATCATCACCCGGTCCGCGGTGTTGCCCGCCGCCCTTTCGACCGACCGGACATAGCCGATCTCGGACAATTCGCGCAGCGCCACGTTCAGCACCTTGCTGCGGATATCCAGAATGATCCGTCCGTCCGGCGCGACCGATTTCAAAAAGAACTCGCGGTAGGTGTCCCAGGGGTAGTGGAACCCGCACGAGATGAAGCTGAACGCGAAATCCAGCTTCTTCAGCTTGAGGACGTCCTGCTTTTCGGGGTTCAGCGTCTTGATGGATTTGGCCGGAACGCCATTGTCCGTCAGCAACTTTTTAGCGACTTTCAGGCTGGAATAGGCCGCCGCTTCTTGCTCGAATCCGAAATGGCGGGTGTCGTTGCTCTCCAGATCGATGAGGTGGACAACACTGCCGTAATCGCGCGCAAGGAACAGATCGAACATTGCATAGCCACAGCCTATATCCGCGATGGATTTGGGTGCCTTGGCCTCGAAGATCGGGCGCAATTGCAGATATTCGAGATAGATGAACGCCGCTGCCCGCCGCACGATCACATCCGAACCCATCCGGTCGATCAACTCCAGCAGCGGTGTTGAATCCCCGCCCATCCAGTCCCGGATATAGCGGTTGTACTTCGGCTGATCCCGGATCACTTCGGAGCGCTGCAGGACCAGGTTCACGATATCGTCCTGCCCCAGCGCGTCCGTGCGCAAACCGGTGATCGCTTCGGCCTCTGTCGCCGTCATTGCTTCTTCGAACGTGATCATCTGAATACCTGTGTGTGCAGTGCCATGGCTGCGCCTCCCGGCATGGCTCATCCGGCCATTTCCGCGGCATCATAGACGGAAAATCCTGTCATTAAAGAAGATCGATGGTTTTCCATGAAAAACGCTGCGTGCCATGCTATGGCCCGTCAATGCCGCCCGCAAATCGCCGTTCCCGCGCCGTCCCTTTTCACCTGTGCGCGGACAGGGTAAACACGCATCAGACCAGCTTTGGATAAACCGTGCCCGCCCCCATGTCAGTTACCAGCCCCGTATCTGTCTACCTGCTGCGGCCCTGCACGGCATGACCACGTCTGTCCTGCATCGTCGCTTGGCCGGGCACCGCCTGCCCGGTGGCGCGCTGCTGGATGCGGTGATTTCGGATGTAGGCGATGCCCGGCATCTGACCCTGTTTTTCGACGCAGATGTTCAGGCATCCACGGTCACCCCGCCACCCGATGCGGCACTTGTTGTCGCCAAGAGCATCGGCGAGGCACCGATCCTAACCTATTCTGTCCCCCATGACGTGCCGCTCACAGTCAACATCGCCGGCTACAGCATCGACATCGCCCCCAGCCTGCCCGAACACGATCTGTTCGAGGGCCTCAATTGCCTCGCTTCGGTGCGCAACGGCGAAAGCGCCGACACCGTGCTGGACTGGCTCGCCTATCACATCGACCACCACGAACTCGAAGGGGTCGTGCTGCTTGATCAGGCGAAACCCGGCTCGGACGACCGCTTTGCCACGGACCTCGCGGCGGGCATGGCGGCGCGCGCCCTGTCCTGCACCGTCCTGATCCTGAACAGCGACCTGCCGCTCGGCCAGCCCGGCCAGCCGCCCGAGGCGCATCCGTTCAGCGTGCCCGGTGCCCCCGGCAAGGACCGGATGAAGGTGCCAAAGCCCGACCCTTGGTCGGCCCCGCTGGGCGCTTACGGCGTTTTCGAGATCATCCGCGAGCGGTTCCTGCAACGGGCCCGCGCCGTCGCCAATATCGAGGTTTATGACCTGATCACACGCGGCGATCACACCGTGTTCGACATGGCCGTGCGCGCCCATGGCGGGGTGATCCGGTTGCAGGGCGAACAGTGTTTTCCGTGGCGCGTGCGCAACGGCGATCCGATCCGGTTCGCCGATCATATCTGCGTGCAGTTCGACCGCACCAGGACGCGCAAGCGGTTCTGCATCGCCCCCGACCGCGCGCCGGACACCGCCGTCTGGCGGCCCGTCCGCATCGGCAACGGTGACCCGGACGAGGACGCGACCGGCCACTTCTTTCGCCACATGTCCCTGCGCCATCCGGCGCGCGCGGTGGCCAGGATCGTGCCCAAGTCGTCCCTGGTCGAAAACGACGACCTGCTGAAGCGGGCCGAGGAATTGTTCAACCACCCCCCCGTGCGCATGCCCGAAGACAAGCTCGACAAGGTGCCCAAAGGTCGGGGCCGCTGCGCCATTGTCACCACGATGAAGAACGAGGGGCCGTTCATCCTCGAATGGCTCGCCTATCACCGGTCCATCGGTTTTGACGACATCATCGTCTACACCAACGACTGCACCGACGGCACCGACACCATGCTTGACATGCTGCAAGCCAAGGGCATCGTTCAGCACCGGATCAACAATTTTCAGGACATGGGCCTGAAACCACAGCACGCCGCCCTGCAATCAGCCGAAGGCGAAAAGGTGATCAAACAGGCCAAGTGGGTCACCTGTATCGATGTCGATGAATACGTGAACATCAAGGTCGGGGACGGGACGCTTGATGCCCTCTTTGCCGCTGTTCCGGATGCCAACATGATCTCGATGACATGGCGATTGTTCGGCAATGCCCACGTGCATGAATTTGTCGACCGTCCCATCACCGAACAGTTCCTGATGTGCGCGCCGGAACTGGCGCGCAAGCCGCATCAGGCGTGGGGCTTCAAGACGCTGTTCCAGACCAACGGTATCTTCAAGAAACTGGGGGTCCACCGCCCCAAGGGTCTCAAACCGCAGTTCTGGGATCGCATCAACTGGGTCAACGGATCGGGCAAGCCGATGCCCCCCGGGATGTACCGCAACGCCTGGCGCTCGACCACCTCCACGTATGGCTATGATCTGGTCCAGCTCAATCACTATGCGGTGCGCTCTGCCGAAAGCTTTCTGGTCAAGCGGGATCGGGGCCGCGTGAACCACGTGGACCGCGATCAGGGCCTCGCCTACTGGTTCCGCATGAACAACAATGCCGAACGGGAAACGTCGATCCTGTCCCGCCTTCCGGCGATGAAGGAAGAACTGGCGCGCCTGATGGCCGATCCCGACATCGCCGCCGCCCACGCCCATTCCGTTGCCTGCCATCGCGCCAAGATCGACGCGTTGAAGGCGACCGGGAACTACGCCAGGTTCTATGCCGAACTCACCAGCCCCCGGATGGAGAAACTGTCGACCCTGCACACCCATTTCGGCGCGGCGGTATTCCTGTCCGGGCCGGGCGTGGTGCCCGACGACATCGTTGCGAAACCGCAGGACGAAGACTGGTTTTTCACCGTCGAACACGAGGGATCGACGCAACACTGATCCCGCGTCCATTTTCCGCCACATTGCCTGTCTAGAACGCGGATGAGGCAACAGTGCACCCATCAGAACTGTTTCAAAAACGGAAACAAAGTGCATAATAAGGCCAAAATGGCCACAAAGGCAGACGAGCAGCGCAGGAAAGCCCCGCAAGAGATGGCAAAATCCGAAGAGAAAAAGCAGATCGAGCGCGAGGCCTGGCGCGCGACACTGGCCGAGCGTGCCGAAAAAGAGGGGTTTTTCGAGGAAATCGGCCCCCTGCACAAGGCCATCCACATTCCTGAAAAGGGCGAACTGGGCAAGACACTGGTCGTGGTCTTCGACAATCTCGACGACGTGCGGCAAGACCCCAACCGCCTGCCATGGGCGGTCGACTTCATCAGTTCTCAGGGGTGGTCATCGCTGGGCATCATGGCGCACGGCCCGACATGGTATCGCGACCCGCACATGTTCGCCTTTTTCGACAAGCTGCGGGATGAAAATTTCTTTGACAAGTTCGAGCGCGTCGTCTTCTACGGCACCTCCATGGGCGGTTATGCGGCGGCGGCCTTTTCCGCCGCCTGCCCCGGTGCCACGGTCGTTGCCATCAGCCCGCAGGCCACGATGGACCGGGACCGCGCCGGGTGGGATCACCGCTATCGCCGCTCGTGGAAACACGACTATTTCGGCCCCTACGGCTATGCGCCCGACATGTCGGTGGACGCCGACAAGGTCTGGATCTTTTACGATTCCCGCATGCCGCAGGATGCCATGCACGCCACCCTGTTCCAGAATCCCAACGTGATCCACATGGGTTGCCCGTTCATGGGCCATGGCATGCTGACCATGTGGCGCGACATGGGCATTCTCAAACCCATCGTCGCAGGGGTCATCAACGACACGCTGACGCCAACGGATGTACGCCGCTTGCTGCGCCGGCGGCACGACTCCAAAATGTATCAAAAGGCGCTGCTGCGCCATCTTGAAGAGACCGACAAGCACCGGCTTCTGATCCGCTACTGCTTTTCCATTCTCAGGATGCGCCCGGCCCCCCATTTCAAACAGGCCGCTCAACGCGCGCGCCAGCACCTGCGGGAAAACGCATGAAACCGCTTCCGAATATCGCGTCCTTGTGGATTGGCGGACGCCTGTCCTGGCTGGAACAGCTGTGCCTGAAATCCTTTGCCGATCAGGGCCACCACGTCACGCTTTACAGCTATTCGCCGATTCCCAACCTGCCCGACGGGGTGCATGCCGGCGACGCCGAAGAGATCTTTCCCTCCGAACCGATGCTGATCCATGCCCGCAACGGCAGCCCGGCGATCCATGCGGACATGTGGCGCCTGCACCTTCTGGCCAAGACCGACAGCATCTGGGTCGATGCCGACATGTACTGCTATCGCCCGTTCGATTTCGACAGCCCCTTTGTCTATGGCTGGGAAAAGCCGGGGCAGGTGTGCAACGCAGTGCTGGGACTGCCCGGGCAGTCCAAGACGCTCGTCGGCCTGCTCGACTTCTTCAAGGACGAATACGCCATCGCGCCATGGCTGAAGAAATGGCAGCAAAAGGAATTGCAGGCCGAAAAGGACGCAGGCAATCCGGTCCATATGACCGAGCAGGCATGGGGCTTTACCGGCCCGGCCTCGGTCACCTATTTTCTCGAAAAGACGGGCGAGATCGAACACGCCCACCCGCAAACCGTGTTTTATCCGATCTCCTTCCCCGACCGCAATCACATGATCATGTCCCGCTTCAACATCGAGGAACGGTTGACCGAACAGACCCGCGGCGTCCATTTCTGGGCCCGACGGATGAAGCCGCGGCTGGAGGAAAAGGAAAACAACACCCCCCGTCGGGGCAGTTTCATGGAAGGGCTGATTGCCAAACACGGCATCGACCCCGCCGCCGCGCCGATCCCGGCGAAAAAGAAGGTGTCGAACGCCCCGGTGAACGACCCGGACTTCATGGCGAAAATCGGGATCGAAGCGCTCAAGGGCGAGGCGTCGATCACCAAGATCTGCCGAGATCACCTGGTGGACAAGCAATTTGTCAAAACCTGCCGCGATACGATCCAGAACAACGCAGCAACGCTGTTCGGCAGGGACGGATAGGGAAAGGCCATGAACAAACGCATCGCATGGGCCGACACGCTGGCCGAGATGGGAGAGGAACGCGGGTTCTTTCGCCAATTGGGCGATCAACACAACGCGCTGTACCTCAAGGGCGACAAGACGCTGGTGGTGACCTTCGACAACCTCGATGACGCGCGCCAGGACGTCGCCGACCGGATGCCATGGGGCAGTCAGTTCATTTCGTCGCGCGGCTGGTCCAGCCTTGGCATCGGGGCGCATGGCTGGACGTGGTATCGGGATGATGCGGTGCATGACTTTTTCGATGAACTGCGCGACACCGGGTTTTTCGACCAGTTCGATAACGTTGTGTTCTACGGCACCTCGATGGCCGGATATGCGGCCAGCGTGTTTTCCGCCGCCTGTCCGGGGGCCAAGGTGTTGGCGATGAACCCGCAGGCCACGCTGGAACGACGCATCACAACAGGATGGGAGCCGCGCTATCACCGCTCGTGGCGGCAGGATTTCACGGGGCGTTATGCCTACGGTCCCGACCAGTCGGCCAGCGCCGATGTGGTCTATCTGTTCTTTGACCCTTACGTGGTCGAGGACGCGATGCACGCCGCGCTTTACCAGGGCGACAATGTGATCAAGATCCGCTGCCGCCATCTGGGCCACGGGCTAAGCAGTGCGATGAACCGTGCCGGTGTGCTCAAGGATGTCGTGCAGGACTGTGTGAACGGCACGCCCTCCGCCGGTCACATCTACCGCCTGCTGCGTGCGCGCAAGGCATTGCCCCGCTATCAGAAATCCGTGCTGAACAAGCTGGTGGAGCGGGACAAGCCGCTGCTGATCCACCGCTGGTGCCGCAACGTGATCGAGATGTCGGGCGGCAATCAGCGCCCCCATTTCCGCCGCGCCATGAAACGGGCCGCCAAGTCCTTGCGACCGGATCAGCTGTGAGTGACACGCCACCCTCCCTGCCCCAATGGTACGCCGAAATCCCCGCCGATCAGCGCAGCGAGGATTTCCACCAACAGGTCGGTGCCGCCGAACTTCTGCTCTGCGAGCGCGACGCGAAACAGCTGATCATCAGCTTTGGCCACGCCGAAGACACCGACCACCCCGAACTTGACTGGCCCGCATGGACCGACCGGCTGGTCCGCCAACAGGGGTGGAGCCATCTGGCCATCATCGCCCCCGAGGGCACGTGGTTTCGCGATGCGCAGCTGATCGAAACTCTGGAACGGTTGCGCGATCTGGGCTTTTTCAGGCGGTTCGGGAACGTCGCCCTGTTCGGCGCGGCCAAACATGGCGGCGGCTTTGCCGCTCTGGCCTTTGCACCGCTGATCCCCGGTGCCACCGTGATCGCCTTTGACGCGCAGTCGACCCTGCGCGCCACCTCGGTCCCGTTCGAGGACCGGTTCGAACCGCAGCCAGCCACCCACTGGGCGCGCCCCTATTCGGACACTGCCCGCGCGCTGACCCACACGAAACGGGTCTATGTCGCCTATGACCCGTTCTCGCGCCACGATGCGCGACACATCGCCCGCCTGCCTGCCAAGCGGATCACCCCGCTGCGCGCCCATGGCCTTGTCGATGACATCGGCATCGCGCTGAAACGGCTGGGCCTGCTCGATGACATCCTGATCGCCGCCGTGGCGGGTAAACTCGAACCGGCGCAGTGGTATGCGAAACTGCGCGCCCGGCGCGATCTGTACATCTATCGGCGTGGCATGGAAAACCACCTTGCCGCGCGCGGCAAGGATGCACTGGCCGCCGAGTTTGTCTCCGCCTTTCGCAGACGCACCCGCGCCCGCAAGGCCCAGACCGAACGCCCGCCCGCACCGGCACCCGCGCCCGAACCGCCAAAGGGACAAGCCCCCATGCCCGACGAACTCCCCGAACGGCCCGAGGCCCCTGCCCTTGGCGGGCGGCGCTGGCCGCGCACCCGTGGCAATGTCTGGGGTCTGCGCGACGAACCGACCGGCTTTCGATACCTCTCGGACCAGTACGAGGGGCGCGTCATGGGGTTCGAGGAACGGCGCGAGGTCACGCTGGCCGAAACCCATCCGCTCGCGCTTGGCTTGGCCGCTTTTGGCAACCGCGCAGGACTGCCCCGCCCCCTGCCCGAGGATTTTCGCTATCACGTGGTGGATGAGGGCCTGTCAGGGCGCACCGCCCCGTGTCAGGCCAGATCGCACGGCGTCACCGCACAGCGTCTGGCCGGCGAAAAACGTCATGCCTACCGCACCTGCATCGCCCTGTCCCAGGCGCAAGCCGGGATCACGCAAGCCGAAGCACTGCCCGACAGCCCGCTCTATCGCACCCTTCTCCAGAGGATCAGCGGCGCGCGGAACGCGCTTGTCGGTTGGAACAAGGGCTTTCACCTCGATCGCGTGGCGCTCTCGCTCCTCTCCGGCGCTCCGGGTACGTCGCAACAGGACGCGATCCTGCACTATGGCGAGGTTGCCCACGCTTTGCGCCACGATGCCGCCGTGGCCGCAGGGCAAGCAAGCTTTCCCCTTGTCGTCGTCTCGCAAAGTGCAGGCACAGCCACCGACGGCACCTCCGAAGTCATCCTTGCCGAAGGGCAACTCGACATCGCCCACCCGGCCCTCGGGCTGATCGTGGCGACCCCCACCTACCCCTACCCGCTGATGGACGACATGCCCGCGACCCTGACCCCCGCCGCCAACATGGCCGTGGACGAGCTTGAGGCGCTGGCCGTCGCAACCGTGCAGGACGGAGGGCGCTGGTACTGCCCCTCGATGCGCGAGGCGCGCGCAAAGGGACGCAGGATCACCGTCGCATTTTCGTCCCTCAGCAATCTGGTGCTGGGTGACGGCGCGCATGGCTTTGCCCTTGAAGGTGACGGCCCCACGATCACAAAGGTGACCGTTCAAGGCTCCGAAGCCACCCTGACCCTCGACGCCGACCTGCCCGACGGGCCTGCCCAACTGACCTACGCATGGGGGGCCACGGCTCCGCGCGGCACCAGCCGCTTCGCCAATTCCGGCGCGATCCGCGACACCTGGTCCCGTCCCAGCGTCATGCAACCGGGCCAGACCCTGCACCGTTTTGCACTGGCCGGGCGCGTGCCCGTTACACGGGGCGACGCGCCATGAGCCACGCCAGGAACATCCTGCTGATCAGCCTCGATGACGCCTTTTCCTACTGGAAATACCGCTCCGCCTTCGGGGCCGAGTTGCATACACCCAACCTCGACCGCATTTGCGCGGTCTCGTCGGCCTTTCAATCCGCCTATTGTCAGGTGCCGGTCTGCGGCCCGTCCCGCTCCAGCCTGATGTCGGGCCTCACGCCGCACCAGCTGGGCATATTCGACAATTACACCAACGTCTTTGACGTGCTGCGCCCCGAACAGATGTGGTCTTACCGGCTGAAACAGCACGGGTATTTCTGCTCGAACGCGGGCAAGGTGCACCACCGTTTCAAACCGCTGCCCGATGTGATCCACAACGTGCTTTATTCCCACCCGTCCGAGACGATCAACATCGGCCCCGGCAAGAACGCCAAGGTCAGGAACTATGGCGGCCTGATGAAAGGGCACGGCACCACCGACCCGAGCTATGACGACCGCTATTACGACGCGCAATCCGCCACATCGGCGATCCGGTTCCTGCAAGGCTACGACCGTGCCGCGCCATTCTATCGCGAGGTCGGCTTCTATCACCCCCACTCGCCCTACAAGACCCCTGCCCGTTTCAAGGACATGTATGACGAGGCGCGCTTTCTTCAGCCCGAGGCGTGGAACAGTCACGACAGGAACGCCTTTGCCGACCAGTTCATGGCCGAGAACATGGACAATTCCGACCTCGTCCTCTGGCAGAAAAGCGTGCGCAACTATTTTTCCGCCTTCACCCATGTGGACGAACATCTGGGGCGGGTCTGGGACGCGCTCAAGGCGTCGCCGCACGCCGACAACACCGTTGTCATCATCCTCGCCGATCACGGCTATCACCCGGGCGACAAGAACCGGTTCCGCAAATACACCCTCTACGAAGAGGCCGCGGGCGTCCCGATCATCATCCACGACCCCGAACGCCCCGAACCGCGCGAGATCACCGATCCGGTCGCCCTGCTCGATATCGGGCCCACCGTGCTCGACTATGCCGACTGTCCCGCAATGCAGCACGCGGCGGGCACATCGTTGCGCCCGCAGGTCGAAGGCGCGCGGGACGCCGCGCGCGCGGTGCCCACCTTCTTTTTCGGCAGCGCCTCGATCCGCAAGGGCAACTACCGCTATACCCGCTATCTCGACGGATCGACCCAGCTGTTCGATCTGAGCACAGACCCATGGCAACTGCACGACCTGTCGGGCAGCGATCCGGCTGCGGGCGACATGCACAAGGCGCTGGTCAAGACCTGCCGCCGCCATGGCCTCGAAATCATCGACACCCAAACACCCGAACCGGGGCCCAACGCCTATTGCGCGGTCACACAAGGGGTACTGCCCCCGTCCACCCTGCCCACGCAGGGGGCGATTTCGGTCGGCAGCCTGACGGCCCAGGACACCAGCCCCGGCTTTCGCAAGCACTTCGCGCTGTTGCGCGAAAGCGGCACGCTGGGCCTGCCGGACGGGGTGCGGGGCCTGTATCTGGCAGCGGATTACAAGACCGGGGCGGACTATTTCGGGGTCACGGGAAACGACCGGGGCAACCTCTACAACTTCATCGGCGGGCACAACCGGTTCCTTCTGGACATAGACTGCGGCAGCGGTGACGACACCATCCTGGGCCATCTCGACCAGCTGCGCGCGCGCCTCAATGCAGGCAACAACCGGGTCACCACCGGTCACACCGGCAGCGAAATATTCGCCGGATCGGGCCTCGACCGGATCGAAACCGCAGACGGGCGCAACCGGATCCACGGCGGCGCGGGCGATATGGAAGTGATCACCGGAAAGGGCCACGACATCGTCACCACGCGCGCGGGCAAAAACCGCATCCTGTGCAGCGACGGCATCACCGAGGTGATCGTGCAAGGTGGGCAGAACCGGATCGAGATCATCGGCGGCGACATCACGCTGCGCATCCAACGCACCGGCCTGCCCCAGATCGTGCTTGGCCTGCGCGACGGCCATGTGGACCTGTCGGACTGGGAAATCCTCGGCCCCATCGACGTCACGCTGCAAGACAACGGCGACACCTGCGCCACAGCGGGGGGCGAACACATCCGCTTTGTCGCCACCAAACCCGACATCGTCAAAAGCGCGATCATGGCAGGCCCGCTATGACGCGCCGACCAGACCACCCGAGCAGGGAAAGACCCATATGCCCAGACTGATCCTCCATATCGGCTCGCAAAAGACCGGATCGACCTCGATCCAGACCTTTCTGACCCAGCACAGCGACAAGATGGCCGAGGCGGGGCTGTCCTATGTCAAGGCCGGGCGCGGACCTGCGGCGCATAACAAACTGGCGTTCAAGCGCGACACCGACCAGTTCCCGGTGCTGATGAAACGATTGGTGGCCGAGGTCGAAAACGACCCCGACAAGACCCACATCGTCTCTGCCGAGATGCTGTTCACCACCCGCATGGCACGCTCCATGGCCGAATACCTGCCGGATGATCTGCGGGCCGAAACGCAAGTGATCGCCTACATCCGCCGTCAGGATAAATTCCTCGAGGCGATGTACAAACAGGTGGTCAAGACCGGCCGCTTCAAGGGCACCGCCCAGCAATACGCGCAAAAGCGCGAGGCGGCGCTGATGTATTCCAAAATACTGGGCGCCTATGCCGAAGGGTTTGGCGCCGGGAACGTCAAGGTGCTGCCCTACGAGCGTCCGCAATTCCGCGACGGCGACGTGATCCTGGATATGTGCGGCCACCTGGGGATGACCAACGTCACCCGCGACGACCTGCCCGAGAAATTCTCCAACATCACCCTGTCGCGCGAAGTGTCCGAAATGCTGGGCCTGATTTCCAACACCACCGACATCAACATCGCCGAACTGATCCGCGTGATCATCCGCAACGAGGCCGAAGGCGCGTTCTATTCCGGCGACAGCTATTCGCCGCTGGAACGGCGCGAGATCGCGGACAAATATGTCGAGGACAACGCATTCGTGCGCGAAACCTATCGCCCGGACCTTGATGCGCTGTTCGACATGTCCGACCTTGCGGGCGACCTCGACAGCGCGGGCATACCGCCCGGCGAACAACTCAAACGTCTGCGGCAGGCACAGATCGCGGTGTTCGAGGCGATTGGCCAGTCCCACACGTCCGTGTGCGCGCCGGGCTGACAGGGATGCGACGATGATGACACTGATCCGCCCAACGACATTTGACTACGCGCGGCGTGGTGACAGTCAACTGGGCCTCGATCTTTATCATCCCGGCCAGGGGCGGCCGCCCCTGATCCTGTTCGGCTATGGCGGCGGTTTCACCAAGGGATCAAAGGACGCCAACATCCACCAGCCGCTGGTCCAGCGCCTGTGCGCCGCCGGGTTCGCCGTGGCGGTGCCCGATTATCGGCTGCGCACCGGCGCGGGCGATGTGGATGGCGACACCCTGACCCAGATCACCCGCATCGCGAACCGGGTGGAAAAACTCGGCTGGGGGCTGAAACGCCATCTGTTCGACATCCGCCTGTTCACCGCCTGCAAAGACCTGTCGGACGCGCTGCTGTTTTGCCGGGCACAGGCGGAGGCATTGCAGATTTCACCACAAAAGATCGGCATGTTCGGCATCTCGGCCGGCGCGCTGGCGGGCAATACGCTGTGCTATGCGCCCGGCGTCTGGCGCGCGCAATTCGCGCAGCCCGACGCGATGGTGTCGCTCTGCGCACCGGTGGTGCATCCCTGGCGGATCAGGGCGGACGGCCCGCCGCTGATGATCCTTCATGGGCGCAAGGACCGGATCATTCCCAGCGTGGCAAGCCTTGCCACCGCGCAGGCCGCCCGCGCCAGCGGCGCCCCGATCAGCGTCACCATCCCGCCCGACGCACCCCATATCGGCATCGACACCTATGTGCTGACCCGGCATGGGCGCGGCGGACAACTGCATATCGACGACATGATCGCCCATCTCGGGCGCCATACAGCCCCGTCCTGACCCCTCAAAGCCGGATCAGCGTCACGCCTTCGATCCCGGCCACCTCGTCGAGGTCGGCGGCGTAATGCGCATCCATGCGCGCCTGCGCTTCGTCGCTCCAGCCGGGAATGACGATCTCGGTCTCCACCTCGTCCTCCCTGGCAAAGCGTTTGAGGAAAATGCCGATCACGCGGGCGCGCAAGGCGTCGGGCATGTTCGGGTGGCTGCCCAGATAGTCCGCAAGGCGCGCGCTGCCCTCTTCGTTCATCAGGAGTTTTGCGACGTGGATATTGGCCTCGTTCGAGAAATCCGCCCCGGTCCCCGAGACCGCCCGCAACACCCGGTCCCAGATCATCGGCGACTCTTCTGCGGTCCATGCGATGATCGCGGCCTCGGGGCAACTCTCGCGCAACTCGCGCAGCACCACGGACCAGTGCAGCTGGAACGGGTCGGGCGTGACGACGTCGATGCCGGGGTATTCACCGCTCGCCCAGGCCTGCGACAGCATCACCGCCGGATTGCTCAGGGACAGGGCAAAGGTCACGGGTGCCGGGGCAAAGATGCTGCGATAATGGGCCGCGCGCGGACCGACCTCGAAAAACCAGTCCCCCGCGGGGCAGAAATGCGCCGGCGGCTGCATCAGATCGGTGATGCGCAGGACAAAATGCAGGTCACGCTGCTGATCCAGCTGATCCAGACCCAGCATCGCGTTCAACTCTTCGGGGCTGGCGGGCGTGCCGTCAAAGGCGGCAACCCGCGCGGCCAGCAGATCGCGATAGCGTTTCGGACGGGGCACGACGATGCCGCGCGCTTCCAGCCCCGCGTCGGCCAGCATGCTCCAGATCAGCGGCAAACCACCGTCAAACCGTGTCCCGAACTGTAGCGTGTAAGAAATCTGTCGTGCCACTGCGCACCCTTGCTCATGCGCGCGACCCACGGACGGGGACGCGCCAAACCGGTTGTCCGAGGCCATACGATATATGAAACGCAGTGGCCAGATGCCACGCATGCCGGATGCGGCGTCAGGCCGCCTCGGTCAGGGCCGCACGCACCTTGCCCAGCGACTCCATCGCCGCGCCGCGCACGTTGACCGCCCTGAACCCGTTGCCGTCGTCCACGACCTGAAAGAACGGGCTGTCCAACTCCTTCTGGAACTCGACCAGCAATTGCGCCGCCGCCACTTTCAGCTTTTCGCGCTTGGCGCCGTCCGGTTCCTGCACAAGCGCCTCCAGCGCATCCTCCAGACGCCCATCGAGGTTTTCGATATAGCCGAACAATTGGCGCGAGGCGGTCGCGATATCAGGGAATTCCACGTCATCGCAGGTGGACACGATGGCATCCTGCAACTTGGTCAGTTCCGCGCGCAGGGTCGAGCGGGTCTTGACCCAGTCCAGACGGGCGCGCACGAATGGGACCACATTGGCCGGAATGTCCTTTTCGGCGGCACTCAACTGCTCTGCTTCGGCATCCGCGATCAGCTTTTTCAGGCCCGGCACCGCTTTCATCGCCCCGGCGAAATCGTCGGCCTCGCCCTTTTCGGTGAAATAGGCCAGCACCGCGCGCAGCTTGGTCACATCGCCCAGATTGCGCTGCAACAGATCAAGGGCCACCGGCTCCAGATCGGCGCGCGCATCGCGCCACTGTGCGCCTGCGTCGGCGATGTTTTCGTCCGGCGCGGTCCCGGCCTCGGGCTTCTGATCCTGCGCGTCACCCGCCTGCGCTTCGGCACGGGTCAGCGCATCGCCCAGGGCCTTGGCCGTGCCCGCCGCCTTCTTGGCATCGCCGTCATCGATCTGGCCGACCAACATCCCGTGTGCGCTCGCAAGACGCGCGGCGGCATCGACAGTGCCAAGCGCCTTGATCCGGGCATCAAGCCCCTCTGCCACCTGGCGCAGCCGGGCCAGCGCCGGATCCTCCGCCGGGGCGGCGTCTTTTCTGGCCGCCAGCTTTTCAAGCGCGGCCTCAAGCCGTGTCAGCATGGTATCGGCCGCGTCCAGATCGCCGCCTTTCAGCCCGGTCAGAACCGTGCCGAAACCCTTGGCCAACGGCGCCTGCGCCTCGTCGGGAAGCGCGGCGATGGCCGTTTTCACCTGTTGCGCGCGGGCCGTCAGTTGCTTGAGGCGGGCATCATAGCCGGCGTCCTCGGCATCTTCACTGGCGTCGAGCTCTTCGTCATCGGCGTCGTCAGCATCCTCCAAATCCAGTTCGGGATCGGGGGGCAAATCCTCGATATCCTCTTCCAGAACGTTGCCGTCCCTGTCCATGACGATGACATTCATCGGCAGCTTTTCGAACTTCAGCAGCTTCTTGAGCTTCTTGGCCATCTGCGGCAATTCGCGCTCGCAGGTCATCATCATGACGCGGCCCTTGGCGCGGGCGGTGCCAAAACCCAGCTTGCTTCCGGTGCCTTCGGCACGGGCGACGCGCCCCATCACTTCGGGCTTTTTCTTGCGATCCAGAACAAACACGTCCTCGGCCGGGTCATTGCCGGGGCAATAGGCGAAATTCAGATCGCGCTTTTTCGCGATCTTGACCATTTTCTTCAGCTCGGGACCCTTGAGAGCAATATCCGCCATGATCCAATCCTTTTCGCGCAATCAGATGCCAGCACCGAAACCGGCAGGCACCGTTGCGCTCAGCCTACACAAAAACCGACATCTGACAATTGCCAATGGGGCCTCAGATGCCCTGGCGATCCACGTCCATACGCTGGTGCAGAATGCGCACGACCTCGACGCCTTGCGCACCCTGACGGTAAAACAGCACATGCCGCCCGCTCAGCGCCTTGCGGTATCCGGGGCGGACATGACCGGCATCCTGGCTTGGCGTGGCCCCGGCACCGATCCCGGCACAGGCCGCGATCAGGGCGCGGACATAGGTTTCGGCCTGCGTGGCCCCCCAGGTCTGCGTCGTGTAATCCCAGATCCCGTCCAGATCGGCCCGCGCCGCAGGCGTCAGCCGCCAGTCGCTCATCCCGCCCCGCGCCGGTCCGCCACATAGGCATCGACGTCAAAGGGCGCGGCGGCCCCGGACGCCTCGCCCGCTTCAAGGGCGGCGCGCAGGGCCGTCATCTGTGCCTCGCGTTCCTCAAGCAGGCGCAGGCCGGATCGCACCACGTCGCTTGCAGACGCATAGCGACCGGCGGCCACCTGTTCGGTGACGAACTGTGCGAAATGATCGCCAAGGGCGACAGAGGTTGTGCGGGTCATGACGGAAATGTAGCAAAGTTTGCTACAGGATCAATCCGCATTCCGCAAACGTGATCAGCGCAGGGCGCCAATGCCGAGGCTGCTGCCGCTCAGGGTCCGTCTTGGTTTTGCTGCGGGTGCTGCGGGCTTGGGCGCGGGGGCGGCGGGACGGGCCTGCGTTGTTGCCGGGCGCGACTGCGTCGTGCGCGTCGGTGTCGCCCGCGCTGGCGCGGCGGCCACGGGTTGCGGCGTCGGACAGGCCACATCGCCGTTCAGGATGATCGCGCGGAACAGTTCATACGTCGGGGCCTGATCCGGCCACTCGACCGAGGCCAGCTGATCGAAATATTCGCCCACCGACCGGCGCGAGCCGGGGCCCCACGCCCCGTCAATGCCGGCGCGATAGCAGTTCATGCGCGCCAGTTCAGTCTGCAACACGGTGGGCAGGGCACCCGCATCGGGATCCAGATGGCCCTCGTTCACCAAACGCTCGAACAGGATCGGGTCGCTTTCACGCAGCGCCTCGCGCGCCGCAAGATCGTCGAGGGCAAAGCCAAACTGCTCGACCGTCGCGGGCAGCAGGTTTTCCAGCCCGAAATCCTCTTCCTGACCGGGTGTGATCAGACCCAGGATGATCGAGGGCCGAGGCAGGCCAGCCGACACGCGGGCGGCCGCCGGGGCGGTCCCCGTCCGGACGCCGTCGAAAACGGGGGCCGCGTCCGGGGCAAAGGCCGCAAGCACCAGATCGTCGCCCTGATCCGCCACATCGAACCCGATCGGCGCAATCTCCAGCCCCTGCGCCAGTGCGACGGGGACGGGATTGAGGGCCACAGCGGCCACAAGACCAGTCAGGACGTATCGGCAGGATCGAAACACGGGCGAGTCACCTCAGGGCGAAAAAGACGGTCAAACCATAGCGCGCAAAGGGTAAAACTGCAAAGCATTGCGGGTCGGATCGGGTGATGATTCTACAAAAAGTGACACAACTTGAAGTAATATACTGTCGCGTCAGTCCGGCGAATTGGCAACAATCCGCCACAAGGCGTTGAAATTGTACGCGTAAACCCATCCAAATCGGCGGAGTGTTGCCGGAATTCCGCATTTGATACAATTTGAAATCCTTTCCCCCTCCCGATTCAGAAAAGCCGTGCTATATCTTGCATCATGAAAAGCATAGCCATCCTCTCCGCCTCGCTTGTCGCCCTTTCCGGGACGGCTGGCCTTGGTCTCTCCGCCCTGCACGAATTCAACATGAATGTGCAGACGGCGGCCTTGTCGACGCCGGACAACATTCCTGCTGACAGCGGGTTCGTGATCCCCGATTACGTCCCCGAAGCGGCAGAGTTCACCGCCCTGGCCCCCGCGCTCGAAGCGCCGGTTGTCCGGGAGGCACCCGCATTGGCCCCGGTCGAAGTCGCGGCACTCGGCGATTTCGAGGTTACACCCGAAGTTATCGCGCCCGAAGTGGCAGCGCCCGTCCAATTGGCACCTGCCGTGCGCGAGGCGATCCGCGCGCCTGCCAGGGCTCTGGGTCAGACCCGCGCGTTCAAGACAGCACCGGTGATCGTGGATCAGGCCCTGATCCACACGCCCGACGCCGCGACACGCATCGATTACGTGATCGGCGTCTACCGCTAACACACCTTCGGATCACGCTGGATTTTTCCGGCGTGGACCCGGCGCAAGTTTTCCAAACAAGAGTTGACACCCTTCGGCGTAACCTCGCTAATGCGCATATCATTTCGATGTGCGCAATTTCTGGAGGTTCACATGAATCGTACTCTGCTGGCATGTAGCCTTGCCCTCGTCCTGTCCGGCACATCCGCCCTTGCACAGGACGCAAAACCCGAAATATCCCTTGAACTCAACCGCGCAACGCCCTCCACCGAGGGCGGCTGCCAGCTGGTGTTCTTCGGCCAGAACGGCCTGGATCAGGATTTCGAGGAAGTCACCTGGCGGCTCGCCGTCTTCGGCTCGGATGGCGTGTTCCGCAACCTGCTGGGTCTGCCACTGGGGGCGCTCAGCGCGGGCAAGCGCCGGGTCGTGCAGTACAACCTGCCCACCGCCTGCGCCGAACTCTCCGAAATCATCGTGAATGACGTGGCCAGCTGCGCCCTCGCAGGCGACAGCGGCACCGACAGTGACGCCTGCCTGACGCAATTGACCGTCAGCAGCCGCACCGATATCGCCTTCGGTCTCTGACCAACCCCACCCGGCCCGAAACGAGAACCTTTATGTCTATTTTCCAGATCGCTTCCCTTGGTGTTTACAGCCTCCTGGCCCTCCTGTCGCTGGTGGCCATCGCCATCGGGCTCTACAAGATCATGCAATTCGCCCGCCTCGGCGTCGGGCGCCGGGCCGAGGCGGAGCGGATCCTGGATGACTGGCTCAACGGCCGCGTCGACGAGGCGATCAGCGCCGCGGGACGCCGCCGCTCGGTCCTGTCGCGCATTCTTCAGGCGGTGTTCTCGGGCATCCAGGCCAGGCCCGCGGACGTGACCTATGCCGAAGAACTCAGCCGCCAGACAGCCATCATCGAACTCGCCACCATGAGCGAACGGATGCGCGCGCTCGACATGGTGGTGCAGGCCGCGCCCATGCTGGGCCTTCTGGGCACGGTTGTGGGGATGATCGACGCCTTCTCGGTGCTCGCCGTTGCCGAAGGGGCGGTGGACCCGGCCACGCTTGCGGGCGGCATCTACGTGGCCCTGACCACCACGGCGGCGGGGCTGATCGTGGCGCTTTTCGCCTTCTTCATCGCCACCTGGCTCGAAGGGCGGATCGACCGCGAACGCAACATGATCGAGGCGCTGATGTCTGCGGCCATCCACGGACGGGTTGACCCCAACTCGGCCAAGTAACCGGGATCAGCAAAGATGGCATCTCGAAGAGCCCCCCTGCCCGAGCGCCCAAGGCGCTACAAGTTCGCTATGACACCGCTGGCGGATGCCATGTTTCAGTTGCTGATCTTCTTCATGCTGTCGTCAAGCCTCGCTCCCTACTCGCTGATCACCCTCAAGACCGCCGCCGAACCCGTGACCGAAGAGGACGCGGCAACCGCCGGTCAGGGCAACGATCCCAACCAACCCGCCCCCACCACGCAGCCCGCCGATGTGACGCTGTGGACCGTCGGCAACGGCACGGTGCGCTCGGCCGGGCTCGACTATGACATCGACCAGTTGTCGGCGCTGGCCGAAGCGCTGAGCGAAGGGGCGCCCGGCAGCGTCGTGCTGATCGTCACCCCGCAAGCGCGGGTACAGGATATCGCCAGCGCGCTCGAAGCACTGGAAGGGGCCAATGTCGGCGCCGTCCAGATCAGCCGCGGGGGGGCCTGATGTCCAGGACCCGCCTGCCCGAAGTGCGCCGCGCCAAGGCCATCGACTCATCGCTTGCGATCGTGAACATCGTGCTGCTGCTGATCTTCTTCTTTCTGGCGACCGGCACACTGATCAGTTCGGATTCTGTCGAAATCGATCTGCCCGAAACCACCGAACTGCCCCTTGACCTGCTGCCCAAACCGCTGCTGACGGTTGATGCAAATGCGGAAATGAAGCTCGATGGCATCCCGCTCGAGGTCGGCACCCTGGCCGAGGCGCTGATCGACTATCCGACCCTGCACGTGCTGGCCGACCGCGACCTGGGCGCAGGCACGCTGCTGGACCTGCTGGCCGCCGAAAATCTGATCGCCGTCAGTGTCAAACTGGTGACCCTGCACGGGACAGCCTCCGGGGACGGTCCATGAGCTTTCTGCCCCATGGCTCGCCCCGCGCCGTGCCCTGGTACGGCTCGTTTGCCGCCTCGTTTGCGGCCCATGCGGGCATCGTGTCCTTTGTGCTGTTTTCCGGCGTCGTGGTGCTGGTTCCAACGCCACCCGAACGCGAAACGCCCGAAATCACCGTCAGCCTGGAAATCCTCGACGCCGCCTTTGTCGAGGAACTGGAACCGGTCGATGACAGCAATCTGGTGCCCGAAGACGCCGAGATTACCGCACCCGAGGACATCCTGGCCGAAACCCCCGATGAACTCGCCGCGCTCGCCCCGGACGAAGACCTGCTCGCCCCCGAAGAACAGCTGCTGGAGCCGGAGCCGGAAATTTCCGAGCCCGAAGCGGTCGAGCCGGAACCGCTCGAACCCGAAGTCAGCGCACCGGAGGTGGTCGAACCCGAACCGCTCGCACCCGAAGTGACCGAGCCAGAGCCCGAGGTGATCGAACCGCAACCGGCGCAACCCGAAGTGGCCGAACTGCTGCCCGAACCCGAGCCGGAGCCGCTGCCGGAACCGGAGGTCATCGCGCCCGAACCGACCGCACCCGAGCCCGAGGTCGTGGCCGAAGTGCCCGACCTGCCGGACCCGACACCGATTGCCCCGCAGGCCCCGGAACCCACAGCGCCGCAAATCGAGGATCTGCTGGCGATCGACGATGCCGTCGTCAACCCGCTGGGCGAAGGCGGCAGTGCCGTGCTTCCGCCCGACGACATCCTGCCGCTGACCGAGGAATTCGCCGCCCTCGCACCCGAACCCGAACAGCCCGAAGCGACCATTCTCGCGCCCGAAGTCGTGGAAGAGGCCGCGCCCATCGTGCTGCCCCAGGAAAGCACGGAAGAACCCGCCGAGACCGCGCCAGTCCCCGAAGTGGCCGCGCTCCTACCCGAAATCGTGGAAGAAACCCCACAGGCCCCCGCAGAGGTTGCCGAAGACCCGGCAGAGCCTGCCACACCCGCCGCACCTGCGGTCCAGCCACTGGCCAACCCGACGGCCTCTGACGTGGCCATCGGCCAGCTCTTGCGCCGCATCCGCGCCACCGCACAGGAACAATGCACGCTCGCCCTGCCCCGCCGGGCCGGTGGCGACGCGCTGGCGGGCCTTGCCATGATCGGGGCGGACGAGGCGGTGCTGGACGCACAGGCGCAGGTGATCCTCGACGGTCTGGATTTCGTGCCCGTGCAGACACGCGAACTGCTTGATCCACGCCAATGCGCCACGCTCGACGCGCTGCGCGCCAGCGACAGCTATCCGGCCAACCGCATCGGGTTGTCCCTCGACAGGGCGACCCTGCGCAGCGGTGACTTGCTGACAGGCCGCGTGCTGGGCGCAGGCGGCCTCTTTGTGACGCTGCTGCTGGTGGACGACAACGGCGTGGTGCAGGACCTCGCCCCCTTCGTCAGCCTCGACGGCAACACACCCGTGTTCGAGGCCCCCGTGGCCCGCTCCGGCCCGGCCCGCGCCACCCGCCAGGTGCTGGTGGCCATCGGCACGACAGGCGCGCCGCTCGACCTGTCCGACCGGATCGGTCAGGAGGCGCAGGACGTCTTTGGCCCGATCCCGTCCAACACATTGCAAACCATGGTATTTGGCGTTGCGACCTTTGATGTGCAATAATGCAGCACGCGTCTGGCGCTGATCGGGGTCTCTGACGGCACGCACAGCCTCGACTGTCCGGTTCACGGCAGACGCCCCTATTTGACCAGACCATTGATCAACGGAGCATTTGCATGACCCTATCCTTTCCCCGCCCCCAGTCCCTGCGCGCGACCACAGGTGCGCTGCTCACCGCTGCCGCACTCGCCAGCCTGCCCGGTGTCGTGCGCGCCCAAACCTTTGAATGCACCTTTGAAAAAGTGACCTCGCCCGGGATGGGCAGCGCGCAAAACACCCGTGATTTTCTGGGGGAAAAAGTCATCTTTGACACCTCCGGAAACCGCGTCCGCGTCGAATGGAACAACGGCAAGTCGGGATGGTTCGCCGCCGAAGAGGTCATGCGCAACAACCGCTTCATGACCTACAACATCTACGAAGAGGTCGGCCCCGAGGGGGATCGCGCAACGATCAAGATCATCTTCCGTCTCTACAACGACAAGACGCGCGCCGAGGTCCGCTCCGAACCCCAGGTCAATCCGGGCGGCGGACGCGTCTGGAAACAAAACGCGGCCCGCTACGCCTGCGGTTAAGACAGGCCACGGCGGCGGGTCGACCTGCCATGACACACCCCGCTCCACGACCGCCCACGAATTTCCAAAAACAGATGAAATTGAAAACGGACGGGCAGGCCGGGCTGCTGGACTACGGCAAGCCGCTGCCCGTGATGACGACCCGGAATGACGGGAAATACATGGCGAACATTCAATCGCACCGGAAAGACAATGCCGACATTCTCGGCATCGTCCAAACGTCTCGACAAGGCGCTGGATGCAGCCGTCAAGGCCGTCACCGACTGCCGCAAACCCATCAAGGCCGAAAAAGCCACCTGGTAGAGGTCAGGGGCGCGTCTTGCGCCGAAATATGCCGATCACGGACCTGTCCGGGACTGCCCGTTGCCAAATCCGCGCGTGCGGAAGTAGCGTGAGGTATTGAACCCAATTTTTTGTTGCCCCGGCCCGCGAAATTTTGACCCCGCGCCCGGGAAAGAAAGGACCAGACCCGTGTTCCCGACCAGCGTATTGAATGCCATGGCGCCCGTCCTGTTGGCGATGCCCCTGACCAAACACATCGAGGATGCCTGCAAGGAAGCCTCCAAGGAAATCCAGAAAAAGGCCAAGTCGCTTCCGGCCAAGAAGATCACCGAAAAGCTGATCGAGGGGATCGTCTGCAAACAGGCCGGCAAGCTGGACCAGACCGTGACCAAGGCGACCACCGGCGTCCTCAAGAAGCAGCTCGACAAGACCAAGAAGGACGTCGAGAAAGAGATCGAAAAGAAGGGGGCCAGCACGTCACAGGGCGTCGCCCTCACCGGCCTGCGCGACGATCTGGACGCCGCCAAAAAGCAGCGCGAGGCGATGGAGAAAGGCAAGCCGATCAAGCTGCCCAAACCCAAGGGCGGCGGCATGCACGTGCCGATCAAGTTCAAGGTGCTGTCCAAGGACAAGATCGAACTGGATGTCGAACTGTTCTTTGGCGTCGACCTCAAGGAGGTGCCCAAGGGCAGGCTGCCCATCACCTACGGCGTCATCGGACTAGGCGGGCGGTTCTGACCGCGAACTCTGGCGTTGCGCGCAAAAAAACCGGGCCTGAATGGCCCGGTTTTTCAATGTCTGGTAACGCTTGTCGTGATGTCAGGAGATCTTGCGGCGCATCACGCCAAAGGCCAGAATCCCGGTCAGCAACATCGGAAGGCCTGCAGGCAGTGGTACCGCTGGCGGGTTGTTCCCAAAGTCGATGCTGTTGATCTGAAGTGTCTCGCCCGACGATCCCTTGCCGATCAGAAAGCGCAGCGGCGCGGCTGTGTTGAACGCGACATCAAGGCTGCGGCTGACGGTCGTGCCGTTCACGTCCAGGCTGATCGTGCCCGCAATCAGATCAAACGCATACGTTGCGATGCCCTGTTGACCGACCAAAACTTCCGCCGGGAGGTTCGTGGCCCCGGCAAAGCCCCCAGTTTCGGAGAATGTCGTGCCATCGGACGTAAGTGCTGTGGAATAGTCGCCGATGCGGTCGCCATCCCAGAATCCGAAGGAATCGAAATTTGTACCGTCAAAAATGCCGAACCAAAAATCCGAGTCGCCGGTGATGCGCGTCGTATCCACGGTGATCGACCCGATCGACCCAACGCCGAAGGCAGACAACGTGGCGTCCACGATGATCTGATTTGTCGGCGGGCCAGAAAACTGGATGGACGTTCCCACAGTGCCCGCGCTGCCGTTCGGAAGCGCGATGTTGGGATTGGCGGCAAAGTCGGACCCATTGATGGGTGCGGCCTGTGCCACACCTGCGAACAACGTGAAAGCAAAAGCAAAAGCGGACAAAATGCGCATGGAATACTCCTGGTAGAATGCGTGAACGGTTTATGACTATCAACGTCTATGCGGACAATTCAACGAATTTGTCAAGCATTTGGCCGTTTTCTTAACTGTTCGTTAACCAATGCGACCCGCAGAATAACGATTGTTTCGTTTACGGCGGGTTTTGGCTTGGTCGGTCTCACCACAACTCTAGACTCAAAAATTGGCCTCGCATCCCTGCAAGGCCGCACCCCCAATTCACAATACCCACCCCCCTACCGGGTCAGCTCCAGAAACGCGATGTCCACCGCCCCCTGCCCGTCCA